>CAXHAT010000103.1:0-27217 GCA_964014485.1 uncultured Deferribacteres bacterium | reverse complement strand
GACCATGAAAGCTGCAAGCAATTGAATTTATTCGACTTATAACCGGACACTACTGATTCAAAATCAAGAACAGCATCATGCTCGAAAGACGTTTAAAGAAGAATACCTTGAGATATTGGAGAAATTCAACGTTGAGTTCGATTCGAAATATCTTTTTGAATGGATTGATGATGAATAAAGAGATGTAGTGCATTGACTTGTCACTCCTACGGAGTTTGGAACGTGCAGGAGTGTTGCATTTGCTATAAATATTTCATCCCTACGGGATTGGATTTGAAAGTTGTCGAATAAAACGACAAAAAGCTCCGTCAGGAGTGGCATGTGAACTCTTAATGAAAACTCATTATGGCAGAAACCGACAATAAAACACAAGATTCTTCGGAAGATCAAATCCGGCGATTGCAAAAAGAAAGAAACCGTCTGCAGAGGAAAGTCAAACGTTATGAAACGCAGTTGCAGCATCTCGATAAAATGGCTGGTTCGAATGAGAAGATTAACATCGCTCTGCATAAAGAACTTAGGGTGTTGCGGCAGCAGGCGGAAAAACAAGCCCATGAGGCGCAAATCGAAGCCGCGCTGGAACGCGTACGCGCACGGACGATGGCCATGCACAATAGCGAGGAACTGGCGGAAGCGGCGTCCGTCCTGTTTCAGCAGTTGACGGCGCTGAATATTGAACCGGCAGTTTGCGGTTTCACCATTCTAAATCGCGAAAATTATATGGGGGAGCTCTATTTTTCGACAAAAGGAAAAATTTTCCCCCATAAGATTTCGTTTCCACATGATTTGACCAACAATACGCGAAAAGTCTACCAGGCGTGGAAGAATGGCGACCACTTCTTGACGTCCGTGGTTGAAGGCCGGGAACAAGAGTTGGAAAACGAAAAAATGGACGCCTACTGGGAAGCGCAACGTGTTGAAATATTCAGCGATCTGGCCAAGTTCTTCGATGAACACGGCGTACTGGAAATGAGAAAAAAGCAGGTCGTCCACTACGCCTTCTTTTCTCACGGATTCTTGCATTTCTCGCATCACAAGGACGTAGGGGAAGTTGAAGTGCTGAAGCGCTTCGCCAAAGTTTTTGATCAAACCTACACTCGTTTTCTCGATTTGAAACAAGCTGAAGAGCAAGCCAGGCAGTCGCAGATTGAAGCTGCGCTTGAACGCGTGCGCGCCAAGGCGATGGCGATGCACACTTCCGAAGATTTGTCCGACACTGTGGGCGTTTTCTTCAAAGAATTGAAAAATCTCGGCGTCACGCCGGTGCGTTGCGGCGTTGCTGAAATTCATGAAGAAACCCGTTCATGGTCCGTCACTTTTACCAGCGCTACGCAGCAGGGAGATTCCTTTGAAATGATTGGGGAAGTGAAGCGGCTTGAACATCCGGTTTTGCAGGGCATTTATTCCCACTGGGAAAAGCAGGAAGAATATTTTCCGGTTTTGAAGGGAGAAGACGTCACCAAATATTATCAAGTTTTGCGCCCCCAGGTCACTGTCCCGGAATTTGCCGCCGACGTCGAACACCACGGCAATTACTTTTACTTCAAGGAAGGGATTGTTTTCGCTTGGACGGAGGAGAAAATGCCTGAGAGCGTTTTACAAATCTTCCGGCGCTTTACTTCGGTTTTGAGCTTGACGTATCGGCGCTATCTGGATTTGCAGCAGGCTGAAGCGCGCGCCCTTGAAGCGGTTCGGCAAACTTCGTTAGACCGCGTGCGCGCGGAAATCGCCTCCATGCGTACGACCGACGATTTACAGCGCATCACGCCGATCATTTGGCGCGAACTGAACGCGCTGGGCGTGCCGTTTTTTCGCAGCGGCGTTTTTATCATGGATGAAGAGTCCGGGCAGGCTCACGTTTACCTTTCCACGCCGACAGGGGAAGCGCTGGCGGTTTTGCATCTGCCGTTCAGCGGTATGGAATTGGTCGAAGAGACGATACGCCATTGGCGTCAGGGAAAGGTTTTTCGGGATGAGTGGGATCGCGAACGATTTCTGGAATGGACGCAGTCGCTTGTGAAGCAAGGACTAATCGAGAACCGGAAAGAATATCAAGGCGGAGAAGCGCCGCCGGAAAAGCTGGCGCTGCAGCTCACGCCCTTCGCGCAGGGCATGCTCTATGTCGGCAGTCACGAACCGTTGTCTGGACAAGAAATCGAATTGATGCAATCGCTGGGCGAGGCTTTCGCCGTCGCCTATGCGCGCTATGAAGATTTTCAACGCCTGGAAGCGGCAAAAGCAAAAGTCGAAGCGGAAAATCAGCGCAGGGCGCGCGAATTGGAAGAAGCCCGCCGCTTGCAGTTGGCGATGCTGCCCAAATCCACGCCGAAACTGCCTGATCTTGAGGTCGCGGTTTACATGCAGCCCGCCACAGAAGTCGGCGGCGATTACTACGATTTCAAGCTCGAAGACGACGGCACGCTCACCGCCGCCATCGGCGACGCCACCGGCCACGGCTTACAGGCGGGAACGATGGTCGCGACCGCGAAGGGGCTGTTCAATTCTCTGGCGCACGAGTGCGACCTGGTGCAAATCCTGCAAAAATCCTCCGCCGCCATCAAAACAATGGGTTTCCCGCGAATTTACATGGCGATGACGCTGGCGAGATTTACAAATTCAATGCTGGAAATCGCCGCCGCCGGGATGCCTTACGCGCTTTTGTATCGCGCGCGATCCGGGCAAGTCGAGGAAATTGTGCTCAAGGGCATGCCGCTGGGCAGCTTCCCGGATTTCCCCTACCAGCAGAAAAAAATCGATCTCGAAAAAGGCGACACGGTGCTTCTGCTCTCAGACGGATTGGAAGAAATGTTCAACGAAGACGGTGAAACTTTGGGCGGGGAGCAGGTGAAATCCCTATTCAAAGCGTCGGGCCAAAAGTCGCCGCAAGAAATCATTTCAAATTTGAAAATGACGGGAGAAAGTTGGGCCGGAGACAGACCGCGCGCGGATGACGTCACGATGGTTGTGTTTAGGAGCAAATAAATTCATCGGGTGGGTGATCCAAAGTTTGTACAAAAGCTTCGCCCGAAAAGCTATGATTGTTTGGGGAAGACTGTCTATTATCAGTTTCACCTGCACTGCATGGATCGACGGATTGTGGAAGTTGGGAACTAAGTGAAATAAGTCATGATTGGCGAGACGACATTACATTACAAAATCCTCGAAAAACTCGGCGAAGGCGGCATGGGCGTGGTTTACAAAGCCCGTGACACAAAGCTCGACCGCAACGTCGCCATTAAATTCCTGCCGAAACACATCGCCGTAAACGCCGATGAGCGCAAACGGTTTGAAATCGAAGCCAAAGCCGCCGCTGCGTTGAATCATCCCAATATCGCCACGATTTATTCCATCGAAGAATACGAGCCTGCCTCCGGGGAGCATGGGAGTGAAATGTTCATCGTCATGGAATATATCGACGGGCAAGAATTAGGCGAAATCGTAGGGGTTCAAGATTTCGAACACCTGCCAACTGAAACGATCGTTGATTACGTTACCCAAATCGCCTCCGGCCTTCAAGCGGCGCATGAAAAGGGCGTGGTGCATCGGGACGTCAAATCGGCCAATATCATGGTCACGGAAAAAGGCCGGATCAAAATCATGGATTTTGGGCTGGCGAAGGTGGCGGGATCAGATATTCGTTTGACAAAAGAACACACGACCGTCGGCACGGCGGCGTACATGTCGCCGGAGCAGGCGCGCGGGGAAGAAATCGATCATCGCACGGATATCTGGGCGTTTGGCGTGGTGCTGTATGAACTACTCACCGGTGACTTGCCTTTTCCCGGAGAATATGAACAGGCGGTGATTTATTCCATTCTGAACGAAGATTTTCCGCCGCTGTCGGAAAACATCCCAGAAAACATCGCTCATATTGTCGGAAGAGCTTTACAGAAAAGTCCGGAAGCACGCTACCAGAATATGGACGCCGCGCTCGAAGATTTAACCCAAGCGACATGCATGAGCGCGCCCGAAAACGGCGTCAGTCGATCATCGACGAACAAAAGAACTTCGGTTAAAAAGAACAAATGGCTCTTCGCAACCGCCGCCGTCGTATTTTCACTTATAGCTGCAATCTTCTACTTTTTTATTCACGCCGATGACGCGGAGCCGCAGCGTCGCATCCCTCTCGCCGTGGCCGATTTTGTCAATCACACAGGAGAAAAGGAACTCAACGCCCTTTCCGGGATGTTAATCACTGCGCTGGAGCAATCGCAGCGCCTGGCGGTGGCTTCAAGAACCCGGATGTTCGATCTATTGATGCAAATGGGCGACTCCGTTTCTACGATTATCGATGAACGATTGGGACGCGAAATCTGCCGCCAAGCGGGGATCAACGCTTTAGCCGTACCGGAAATCCGAAAGTTTGGGCGGGTTTATTCAATTGATCTGAAGGTGCTCGATATTGAGATGGGCGGACATCTTTTCACCCGGCAAATGAAAAGGGAAGGCAGCGAGAGCATCCCCGATTTAATCGATGCTCTGGCAGGACAGGTGCGCAAGGAATTACGCGAGAGCGAAACGGAAATCAAGCAAAACAGCCGCAAAATCGCGGAGGTTACCACGCCAAATCTCACGGCTTACGACCATTATTTTAAAGGCGAAGCTTTTCTCAGCAAACTCTATCTCGATAAGGCGAAAACAGCGTTTGAAAAAGCTGTCGAACTGGATTCTACTTTCGGGCTGGCGCACTATCGTCTTGCCTACGCGCTGGGCTGGAATTCTGATCACCTAGCGAGCGAGCCGTTAAAAATGGCTGTGAAATACATAGACCGGATCCCTGAAAAAGAGCGCTACCTGGTTCGTGCTGCGCAAGCGCGTCAGGAGCAAGGTTTTGACGCAGCGGTGAAGGTGCTCAAGGAAATGGAAACGCTATTTCCAAACGACAAGGAAATGCTTTTCAATATCGGCGACTATTCGTTTCACGCCAATGATTTCGAAACCGCCGTTGTTTATCTGGAAAAAACCCTGGCGCTCGACCCTGACCATATGCGTGCGCATTATCATTTTTCAGACGCAGTGGCGAGAAGGTACACCGATCCCAATTATGTCAATCACGATTTTAGAACCGCGCTTGCCAAAGCGAAAGCCGAGCTGGAAAAACGTCCGAACATGCCGGAATTGATTGGCGCCATCGTAACATTGCACGCTTATCTTGAAGAATATGATTTGGCTCGGCAAGAGATTGACGCGTTCATGGAAATCGCCGCTGATTCGCAGCAAGTCATGATGGCCAGGCTGTGGCTTGTCTCTCTTGCGCCGTATGCTGGACAGTACAAAGACGCCGTTGGCGCGCTCGAAGGCGGGGCGCGGGAAATGTACGCAGTTGGGGATACCATATCGGCCACGCTCGGGCTTTTAACCGCGGGAATTGTATTGGCGGAAGGGGGCGCCGACCCAGGAGGCGTTATCTCAATTTTTGATGAAACGTTTCCGCAGAGAAACCGCACGCAAGTCGCTTTCGCCAAAAATTTTCTCGCTGCAATGGCCGCCCTCGCCGGGGATGAGCAAAAGGCGATAAGCGTTCTTAATGAATCGCCGAACGGTTTTGATCCCGTAATTTCTCCCATCGTGGCGAGTTTTTTCGGACGATGTGAAGAGTCGGCGCCGCTGGTGGAACGCTTGGTCAATATTCCGTCAATGCCTGTATTCATGAAGTTGTGGAATCTTTATCATCTCGCCGAATGCTATTATGAAAATGGTGAATATGATTTGGCGGAAAAAACCGTTCGGGCCAGCCTTGCGATTTATTCTCCGACTACATTCCCACACAGAGCTGTTTGCTACCCGAAAGGCATTTTGTTGTTAGGAAAGATTCACGAAGCGCGTGGAGAAATCTCAGAAGCTCGAACGAATTTCGAAAAATTTCTTACCATGTGGAAAAACGCTGACCCGGATTTGCCGGACTTGCTTGAAGCGCGTGACAGGCTTTTGAAATTGTAATAACCAGATTTGAACAATTGTTTTGCCGCAGGCTCCAGTGACTTCTCGTTTTCATATGACTTGACTCTTTCCTGAAAAGAAAATTACTTTTGTTATCTGAACACCAAGGAAGAAACGGAGCTTATGATCGGCGAGACAATCGGGCATTATCATATTTTGGAAGAATTGGGGCGGGGGGGAATGGGAGTGGTGTACAAAGCTGAGGATGAACGGCTAAAACGCACCGTCGCCATCAAGTTTTTGCCGCAGCATCGCGGGCACACCGAAGATGACAAGAAGCGCTTCAAGCGCGAGGCGCAAGCCGCCGCCGCACTCAACCATCCCAACATTGCCACCATTTATGCCATCGAAGAAATCGATGATCAAATTTTCATCGCGATGGAATTTATCGAAGGACAAACGCTGAAAGAAGCGACGCCGCGCTATCGCGACGATTACGCAAAGACCGTGGATATTGCGCTTCAGATCGCCGAAGGCCTGCAAGCCGCGCACGAAAATGGCGTCATTCATCGTGATGTGAAGTCCGCCAATATTATGCTGACGGAGCGCGGGCAGGTCAAAATCATGGATTTTGGTTTGGCGAAAGTTTCGCACAGCACGATTCTGACGCAAAGCGGGACTACGCTTGGGACGATGGCTTACATGTCGCCCGAGCAAATTCGCGGCGAGACGGTGGACCAGCGTTCGGATGTTTGGTCTTTCGGCGTGGTGCTTTTTGAAATGCTGTGTGACGAATTGCCTTTTCGCGGCGACATGGATCCGGCGATCATGTATTCGATTCTCAACGAACCGCCCGCGCCCGTTCTCGCCGAGGATGAAAAAACGCCGGATGAGATAAAGAAAGTCGTTTTCAGCGCTTTGGAAAAAGACCCGAAAAAGCGGCTTTCTACAATTGAAGATGTAAAATCAGAACTTCTCCAAATTTCAGCTGCGTCAAACGAAGACGGTGCGACTTCCAATAATTCCAGTCCCGCTCATGTTGCGCAAAGCCGGATTGGGCTGGGTGGAAAGCTCGCTTTAGCTGCAACTGGCGTTGTTGCAGCGATCTTGGCGCTCTGGCTGCTTTTGTTGAAAAACGAGGTTCCCGACCCGTCTGGTCGCATGACCCTCACGCGAGGATCGATGCATGACTCGGAATCACGTCAATCGATAGCTGTGCTCGGTTTTAAAAACGTCTCCGGTCGAGAAGAAGTCGCGTGGCTTTCCACAGCGTTTTCCGAAATGCTCACCACGGAATTGGCTGCGGGCGAAGTTTTGCGCACAATTCCCGGTGAGAGCGTCAGTCAGATGAAGCTGGAACTTGCGTTGCAGGAAGCGGAGAGTTTTGGCAATGAGACGTTGGAAAAAATTCGCAAAAACCTCGGTACGGACATGGTTGTCTCCGGCTCGTTTATTGTGGCCGGCGATGCTGACGGCGCCAAAATTCGTATTGATATTCGCGTTCAGGACGCAGTGGTTGGAGAAACGCTTTTACAACTCGCGGAAACCGGGCCCGAGACGGAACTGTTCGATCTCGTATCGCGCACAGGGACGCAATTGAGGCGAAGGCTCGGGATAGAAGAACTGTCCGCGCAAAATCGGTTTGCAGTCTTAGCTTCTCTGCCTGCAAATACCGAGGCAGTGAGATTTTATGCGAAAGGCCTCGAGAAAATGAGGCGTTTTGAAGCTGTTGCCGCGAAAGATTTCTTTGAACAAGCGGTCGCTTCAGACCCGGATTTTGCCCTTGCCCAGACAGAACTTGCCAGGGCCTGGAGGCAAATGGGGTATGATAAAAATGCTCAGGCTGCCATCGAAAAAGCGCTTGAAAACGCCGAAGGTTTACCGCAGGAAGAACGCAAAGTCATCGAAGCGCAACACCATGAAATGAACGGCGAGAGGGCTGAAGCCGCCGAGATTTACAAAGGGCTTTGGAATGATTTTACAGATCAGGCGGAGTACGGTTTACGTTTGGCGGATTTGCAGTCTACTATTGGCGAGCAAGAGCAGGCGTTGGATGCAATAAATACGCTGCGCGGACTCCCCGACCCGATTTCCTCTGACGCCCGCATCGATATTATGGAAGCGCGTATTTCCGAAAGAATGAATAATTATGCGAGAGAACAGGAAGTCTGCGCTGCGGCCAGGCTAAAAGCAACAGAGCAAGGGGCGCTGCTTTTGGTCGCTGAATCCTGGTTCTATGAAGGACGAAGTCAATACTTCCAGAATGCGCCGCAAAAGGCGTTGGCGTCATTCGATGAAGCCAAGCGGATTTATGAGCAGACAAATTACCGGACGCAAGTTGCTACGCTTTTGAACGCGATCGCGATTGTTGAGCGTAATCGCGGCAATCACGAACTGGCTCTGGAGAATTACAACAAGGCGTTAAAAATCAAACGCGATATTGGAGAAAAAGGGGGAGAGGCTGGCGTCTTGAACGGCTTGGGCATCGTTTACAGAAATCTTGGCGACGCGCAAAAGTCCGCGGAAACTTTGCGGGAATCGTTGCAAATTCAAAGAGAATTGGGTAATTGGATGAGCGTGCCTGGCGTGATGATCAATCTGGCCGATGCGCTAGCCAGACTTGGTCAAGCGGATAGCGCCAGGACAACGTATGAAGGTGCGATCTCTGCCGCCGCAAATGTGAACAACAAGTATATACGAGCGGTTGCGCTGAACAATTACAGCGCTTTGTTGAACGATCTCGGTTCATTAGATGAAGCGCTGAATAAGCGAAAAGCGGCGTTACGGCTTTTCCGCGAAATCGGCCACAATTTTATGATCAGTTTTGCGCTTTTTGGATATGGAGAAATACTAAAAGATCAAGACGATCTGATTGGCGCCAAAGCAAAGCACGATAGTTCTTTAGCTATTCGTGAAGAATTGAAAATGGGAGAAGTGGTGAATAGTCGCATCGCAATCGCTTCGGTGCTCATTGAAATGGGAAAATCGGAAGATGCGGAAAAGCTGCTCACTGGGTCGTTAGCTAAATATCGAGCAAAAATGACGGCGCCGATGCGCGCGCAGACCTTGGCGGCTTTGAGTCTTGCTCAGGCATTGCAGCGAAAAACGACGGTCGCAAAAAACAACGCTGACAGCGCCGCTTCGCTTATCGGCAATGTGACGGATAAGAAAGATCGATTGGACGTTGAGCTTTTTATTGCTGAGTCGCTTCTTGAGCAGAACGTGGAATACGCTTATTTGCGGGAAGCGATTGAGAAGCTGCTTGCCGAAGCAAATGATTTGGATTACGCCGCCCAATCTTTCAAGGCTCGCCTTTTGTCGGTGCAATTTTCGTTGAAATTATCGGAAGGCGTCGGCACTCGTGAGCGTGCATCCCTTGAGCAGCTTTCGTCCGATGCATCAGCGCAAGGTTTTAATCTCATCGTTCGCAAGGCGGATGAGCTGCTCCAATCTTATCGTTCTTCTTCGGCAAGACCTTGACCTTCGATATATCGTGAATCTTTAGCAAGATTTGCCAGTCGCACGCCCAAGCCTACAGCCCTGCAGTTTCCGCAATCGCCGCACCGACGGATCGAATCTCTCTTTTTGGCGGCAATTTTTCAGCAATTCGGACATAGTCTCTTAATTGGCGTTTAGAACTTGTCGAAACGACGGCTCCAAGAATGGATGAGTACGTCAGCATCCAGGCAAGCGCAAGCTGTGCAATGGAGATGTTTTGTCGATAGGCGATTGGCTGAATCTGTTCTAACAAATTGACGGTTTTTTGGATTTGCGAATTTACTAAAACCGGCTTGGCCTGGAGTGATTTCGCGCCGTTCGGTTCTGGCGATCGAAGGTTTCGCATCAGAGAGTCGAGTTGCAGGGGTGGATAGGAAAGCACTCCGACGCCGTTTTGTTCACAGAATGGAAGAATTTCGTCTTGTGCGTCGCGGAACAGCAGGCTGTACGGCGTTTGAACAATTTGAACCGGGTGAAGCTTCATGCAGCTTTTTACTGCTTCAATTCCATGGTTACACAAGCCGATGTGCTTTATTTTTCCTTCATTGTGCAGTTTTTTGAGTTCGTACCAAGTTTCGATGATCGGGGTTTTTGCGTCTGGAAAGTGAGGCTGACACAAATCGATGTAGTTCGTCCCAAGCCTTCTTAGTGAATTCTCCACGGAGGTTCGAACGTCTCGGGGATGGAGGCTTATTGAAAGGCGAGAATTCTTGTCCCAACTAATCCCGCATTTTGTGGAGATGAAAATTTTGTCGCGCGGGAGCGCTTTGACGGCTCTGCCAACCATTCTTTCCGCTTTGCCAAACCCAATGACGGGAGCAACGTCGATCCAATTTATGCCTAATTCGTAAGCACTGGCTATGGAGCGCGAAAATTTTTTGTTACTGAGCTTTTTTTGAAATGCGGGCTCAAAATAGGCCCAGGTTCCAAACCCGATTGACGAGAGATGCGGGCCTTCCTTGGCTAATATCTTTGTCTGCATAGCGTCATTCTCGCAATGAATCATCCTGATTTTTGTAAGAAGCGCGCAGTCTTGCGATGCGCTTAGGTTACGTTTTTGCGACCATACAAGGCTGTCGTTTCGGTTAGCTTTGAAATGACGTCGTCCGTCAACTGTTCCCATTCGAAACGCCATTCCCAATTTCCCGCCGAGGAGCCGGGCATATTCATGCGGTAGCCTTTTCCCAAACCAAGAACGTCTTGCATCGGTACGATTGCCAAATTCGCCACTGATGAAAACGCCAGACGAATAAAATCCCAATGGATATTCTCACCCGTCGTTCCCAAGTATTTCAAAGCATGCTCGACCTGTTTTTTATGAACCTTTGGGGAGTCTGTTGATTCGCTTTCTCCTTTGAACCAGCTAATAGTGGCGTCGTTGTCATGCGTACCGGTATAGACGACGCAATTGCGCTCGTAATTGTATGGCAGAAAGGCGTTTGCAGCGTCTGTGTCGCCGAAAGCAAATTGTAATACTTTCATGCCGGGAAAGCCGTAGTGATCACGAAGCGCTTCAACTTCTTCCGTGATGACGCCCAAGTCTTCCGCAATGATAGGCAGTTCGCCGATTTGAGCAACCAATTCATCAAAGAATTCAAATCCAGGGCCTTTGAGCCACTGGCCGTTAATGGCGGTTTCCTCTTCCGCCGGGACTGACCAGTACGCTTCAAATCCACGAAAGTGATCGAGTCGGATGATATCAACCAGACTGAACAGGCTTTTCATTCGAGAAACCCACCAGGCGTAATTGTCTTCGCTCATTTTCCGCCAGTCATAAAGCGGGTTGCCCCAAAGCTGGCCGGTTTCACTGAAATAGTCAGGCGGAACCCCGGCGACATGCGTCGGCCTGCCCGTTTTATCTAAGTGAAAAAGATGCTGGTTCGTCCAGACGTCAACGCTGTCATGCGCGACGAATATGGGCACGTCACCCACAATTCGAACGCCCTTTTCTTTAGCGTAAGCTCTTAGCTCATCCCATTGCCGAAAGAACAGAAATTGCTGAAATTTGATAGTTTCAATCTCTCGGGCGAGCTTGTCGGCAGCAACATTTAAGGCGCTGGGTTTTCGGTGGACGAGCTCAATCGGCCACTCTACCCATGCGCACTCTTTGTGGATAGACTTCAATGCGCGAAACAGCGCATATTCTTCGAGCCAATTGTGATTGTTGTGACAAAAAGTTTCAAATGCAGCCTTCAAGGAATGTCTTGCTGAAGACGAATATTTTTCAAATGCGCGCGTGGTTATGGCTGAGTGGAATGCTGTAACCTTGGCAAAATCGACCTTGAGGGCAGGAAAATCGGCTGCGTGATTCAAGTCGCCGGGCGCCAATAACTCGTCTTCAACAAGTTTTTCTAGGCTAATCCACAGCGGATTGCCGGCGAAGGTGGACAGCGCCTGGTAGGGAGAATTGCCGTAGCCGGTAGGGGAGAGCGGCAGAATCTGCCATAAATTCAAACCTGCGCGGTGCAGAAAATCAACAAAGCGATGGGCGTTTTTTCCCAAATCGCCGATTCCGCACCGCCCGGGTAGAGAAGTTGGGTGGAGCAACACGCCGCCGCAGCGACTTAGCGTCATGGTAGAACCCCGAAATCAGCTTTTCTGTTTAAGCGCTTCTTTCAGAAGCATGCCAAAACTTGAAACGCCGCCTTGGTTGTTGTCTCCGGTTTTGTGCTGGACGCCGTTTCGTTTGGGTTTGTTCTGAGCACGCCTCTTTTGGCGCGGCGCTCTTTCTCTTTCAAAGGAAACGCCTTCAGGAACTTCAAGGCCGTCTGGCAACAAAGAGATACGTTTTCTGGAAGGATCGAGAGCGGTTATGCGAACTTTTAGTTCGCTCTTAGGTGGATACTCTTCGTCGGGATTTGAAACGCCGAGTTTCTTTAATTCTGAAAGCGGCATCAGGCCAGTCAATCCAGGCTCCAATTCAACGAAAACGCCGAACTTTGTCGATTCTTCAACTTTGCCTTCAAGAACGGCGTCGACAGCATATTTTTCCGGCAAGTTGTGCCAAATGCTTTGATCTTCGGATTCGCGCAGCGTCAAACTCACACGCTTGTTTTGCACATCAATTGCTCGAATTCGACCAGAGACGGTGCTGCCGATTTTGTAAATCTCGTTGCTCATATCCGTGCCTGGCTGCAATTGAGAAAGGTGCAACAATCCGTCAACGCCGGGGCGCAGTTCGACAAACAAGCCAAAATCTGCGCGTCGCACAACCTGTCCGCTGAATTCATCGCCGGCATTGTGCGCATCAACAAAATTTTCCCAAGGATCGGGTTCCAATTGTTTCATTGAAAGGCCGATGCGATTAGCGTCGCGATCCGCCTTCAAAACCTTGACCTTAACGGCGTCGCCGATTTTGACAAACTCGGAAGGATGGCTAGTAAAGGATTGGCTGATTTCAGAAATATGAACGAGACCTTCAACGCCGCCAATATCGACAAATGCGCCGAAACTCTGGATGGACTTAACTTCACCGTCGAAAACGGCGCCGGGCTCAATTTTGTCCCATGCTTCTTGTGCGGCTTGTTCTTTTTTCTTTTTCAGGAATGAAGACCGAGAAACGACGAATTTGTTTTCAGAAGGATTGTATTCAATGATGTGAAAATCGAAATCTTGCCCGATGTACTGATCAGTTTCCTGGACGTAGGTCAGATCGAGTTGGCTGACCGGCAGAAATGCTTGTTCTCCGGCAACGTCAACGGAAAATCCGCCTTTTTTCTGACTCAAGATTTTTCCGGAAACGGGAATCTTGTTCTCGAAAGCTGAGAGAAGATGCTCTCGCGATTCATTGGAAGCCGTTATCTTTGTTGAAATTTTCAATTCAGGCTCAGTCGCGGTGACAACGCCGGTAACTTTCGCGCCAACTTCTGGTGATTCAAGTTCAATCAGGTCGAGAATTGCATCGGAATCAGAGCCGCAATCAACAAGAGCCGTATCGTCAGAAACGTTGATGATCGTGCCTGCAACTTTGTCGCCTTTTTTCAAGACAACAGCCGCTGCGGATGCAGCGATCGCGCTTTCAAGATCGATTTTTTCTTCCTGCAGCTCAGGAGCGGCGTCCTTTTCCGTGAGCACCTTTTCGGCAACTTCTTCTATTACGACTTTCGCGCTTGCCTCGGGAACGCTGTTTTCACTATCAGGCGCGTCGGCTGGTTCTTGAACGGCCTCCGCACTGTCGCTCGGTTTTTCATCAACAGCGGCTGCTGCATCGGCGACTTCTTTATTACTATCTGCAGCATCTGGCTTGTCGCTTTGCTCTTCGGCTGCAACTTCAGCTGCGTTAGTTATTTCTTCTTTTGGTTCTTGGGTGATTTTCTTGTCGTCTTGTTCCATCTTGTAACGTTCCTTCTAAATTGATCAATACAGAGCGCCCGGCAAACGGTACGGTAGTTAAAAAAACAGTTTTAATAGTACTGATCCAGACTATAATTTCCAAGCACTAAATTAGGAATATTCGAATGCGGAATTGTCCCTCCAGCGTTTTCACAGTTTCAGTCGAATGCCATCGGGGGAGCCTCGCGCGCTAACCAAAACAATCCCGGTGAGCTCCGCGGAAATTTTCCGCGCTTCCGCACTTGCCAGAAGCAACAGGCGCTTCGTTCCCAAAAATATTTTTGCATCTCAACCCGCGTAATATCAGGGTCTTAACCAAGGATATGGCAATGTCGAAACTTTTGGCGCCGCACTTGCTTTATACAGGGCGGAACGCGGCAGGGAATCGACTTGTTGGCGCAGCTCATTTCCAGAGCCAAGTTCCTTTTTCAGTAAACCAGGTGGGTACCGGGACGTTGGCGCAAGTCGGCGTCCCGTACTTTTCGCACTTTCGACGGCGTTTTGAATTGCTTTCGCACTTTTCAGCTTGATGTATTTTGACTCAGATCGAGCACGACCCGACGCTTGCGCAAGCTGAGTTTACTGAGCCCTTCTTTGTATTCGCCGGAATACTCATTGATAGAACAAAGGCTGGAGGATATCAAATGAAACGCAAACACTTTTTCTATGCAGCAATTTTATTTGCAACCGTTTTCGTATTGTCAAGTACTGTACATGGCCAGAGATTAAAACGCTCAGGAATCGGGGTTCGCGGTACGGTTTGGGATATGGATGACGGACGAATCACCGTGATCCGTGATTGGCCTGGAAATTCGCGCGTCGATGTTGGTACAGGCGGAGGTTGGATCTATTTCTTCTCACGTACCGGCGAAAGTTCCGTGATGGAATTCGCGATAGGCGCGGTTGGCAGAGTGACCAACGAAGAGTTTACATCACGCGGCGAAGAAACAGATGTGTCTGCTGTGATTCCTGTTGTTCTTGGCATGCGCTACGATATTTTCAATACGCGGTATGCAGGCGCTCTGCAACCGTACCTTTCATTCGGCGGCGGCCCCTATTGGCTCGCTGATATTCACGTCGTTGAAAATCGATTCGATGGTGAAGAAGTCACGGTGAATTCCAAGTTGCATCCCGGAGGTTATGGCGGCGGCGGCGTGAATTTCATGCTGTTCGATTCGTTTGGGTTTAACTTTGACGTGAAATATCACTTTGTTGATTTGAAAAAGAATCACGAATACAGCGGATTTGAATACGGTTTGGGCATGGTTGTACAGTGGGGAGATTTCAAGAAATCTCGCCGCCGCAGACGATAGTCATGATTTGCAATGGTTCCAAACGGGCGCGCTGCGCCTTTGACCTGTTGGAATATTGAGCTTTGGAACCTATTTGCCATTGTGGGCAGGGCTTAAAGCCGGCGTAGAACGAACTCAATTTACGAAAGAATTTAGAGTGGGGGGAAACCTGGTTGAAAAAGAGGGATGAATGTGAGAAAGAGAAGAGCTGAACTGATCTTTCCGCTCTTCGTTATTGGCGCGATTATCTTGAGCGTTTCCGATGCAGATGCGCAAAGATATACACGCTCCAAGAGCCTCGGGGTGAACGGCAGCTTCTGGAACCTGCGAAATTCCTTGACTGGCCTTGATCTCAGCGGCTCAAATACGGACATATCGCTAAATTTGTCGGGGCTCGGCGGCATGATTTATTTTACCAGTCGAGCTTCAGACCGATGGTACTTCGATTTCGCCTTTGGCGGCGTAGTTGATCTGCGCGTCCGCGAAACGCAAGTTTCTGACTCCGATGTGGATTTTGAAGGCATTGTCCCGCTATCCTTCGGCTTGCGCTACAACATTCTATCACCGCTTCATCCCAGTCCTTTTAGACCATACATTAGCGGCGGCGGCGGACCATACTGGTTGGCGCGCGGCGCTGTGGTAAGTGATACTTTGATGGGCACGGAAGATTTTCAAATCCAATCACGCTACAACCTTGGCTACTACTTTGGCGGCGGCGTCAGCATGTATTTGTCAAGCTGGCTATCGTTGGATTTCGATTTCAAGCGCCATTTTATCAACTTTCAGGCGGAAGGCGTTGAAGGAGTCGAGGTTGACGACTATAGCGGGTTTCAGTTCGGATTGGGATTCAGCGTTCATTGGGGAAATAAAAAGGAAATCTTTCGAGTCAAGGGAACGACTGTGCTCACCCCCGAGCTTTACCCGGCTTACTACACTTTTTACCGCACTTACCCGGTCGCTTTGGTTGCGGTACAGAACGTTTCCGGACATGCTATTGAGATCAATGTGCGTGCCGGTATTCAACGCTACTCAGACCGGTACATGGAGTCGGGATTCGTAAAATTGCGCAAAGGCGAGACCAAAGATATTCCCGTTACCGTAATTCTTGGACGGCGATTTCTGCGTTCTGATCGGCGCGAACCGGCGGCGCTTGATATTCATGTTGAAGCAAGGGTCGGGGGCAAGCACAGAAAATCTTTGAGCGCGCAGATTATCGTACACAATCGAAACGCCTGGGACGGGGAAATCGAGAAGCTCGGCTTGTTTGTAACGCCGGATGAAGATGAAATTCTTGATCGGAGCCGTAGAGTTGCGCGACGATTGCCGGAAGATTTTGACCCCCGATTGCGAAAATTCGAAATTGCGAGAAGGCTGTTTGAAGAAATTCAACAGGAAGGCATCCGCTACCACAGCGACCCGAACATTCCGTACTACCAGGATGATCGCGTGCAGTTTGCGCTGGAAACGCTCGATTTGGCGACCGGCGATTGCGACGATTTGGTCGTACTCTACAGTTCGCTTCTCGAAAGCGCCGGCATTCGCACCGCCTTTGTGGACGTTGAGAACCCCGAAAAGTCAATTGCGCATCTTTACCTGATGTTTGACACAAATCTGCCCCCGGAGCAGGGCGACCTGATTTCTTCAAACGAAAAAAAATACGTCATTCGAGAAAACCGCAAAGGCCAAAGGACGGTGTGGATTCCGGTTGAAACAACGTTTCTACGCAACGGATTTGACCAGGCTTGGCAAAACGGGGCCTTACAATATCTTGAAGAAGGCCTGCTGCGCGACGGCGTTGAAGCCGGCTGGGTGCGCGTGATTGACGTCAAATGATTAACAATAGCTCTGTCAGGCGTGAAAACCAGGTAGAGCGACTCGGACTACGATAAACAGGAAGATATCATGATCAAGAGAATACTCATCTTACTATACATTTTTACAGCGGCCGGATTCGCTGCCGGACAAGCTTCAAAAACCGGCTCTCTTAGCGGATTTGTCTACGACGAAGCCAGCGGGGAAGGTTTGATCGGCGCGAACGTATTTTTTCGTGAGATCAAGCGCGGGGCGAGCACGAATTTGAGCGGTTATTACGTCATCCCTCGCATCCCGCCAGGCAAATACGTGCTTGTCGTCAACTACATCGGCTACAAATCTCTGACGCAAGACGTCGTAATCCAGGCTGGCGAAAAAAAGGTGTTCGATCTTAAGCTCAAGCCGGCAGCCGTTGAGATGGAAGAAGTCGTCGTGGTGGCGGAATCTCTAAGCGTTAGCGAGCAGCTCTACCGCAAGCCAATTTCTAAGGTTCAGCTCAATCGCAGGCAAATCAATCAAATCCCGCAAGTGGCTGAAGCGGATTTGTTGCGATCCTTGCAAACCTTGCCGGGAATTCTGCCGATTTCAGATTTTTCCTCCGCGCTCTATGTTCGCGGCGGCACCCCCGACCAGAATCTTTATTTACTTGACGGCACGGACGTTTACAATCCAGAGCACGCCTTTGGTATTTTTTCGACTTTCAACACCGACGCCATCAAGCATGTCGAGCTTTCAAAGGGCGGGTTCGGCGCTGAGTACGGCGGGCGACTGTCGTCAGTTCTTGACGTGACCAACCTTGACGGCAATCGGGAGACTTTTCAAGGACACAGCCAGGTAAGCCTGCTCTCCGCCAAGACGACGCTGCAGATGCCGCTTGGTGAAAAAGGAGCAATTTCCGGATCGATTCGCCGCACTTATCTGGATCAAACGCTTGCCAAGGCCATCGATGACATTCCCAACTACTATTTCTATGACGGTAACGTCAAAGCTTTTTTTGACCTGAATGGAAACAACAATTTAACGGTGAGCGCTTACGGCGGACGAGATTTTCTCGACCTTGTTTTTAATCCTAATTCGGAAGAAGCGACCGGCTTTAAATATGACTGGGGCAACAAAACCGCCAGCGTTCGTTGGACGCATGTTTTCACGCCGTTGCTGTTTGGGAATTTCTGGGTGACCGGCAGTCGCTTCTCTTCGGATTTTAAGTTCGGCGAAGACATCCCGATTGATGAGCGCAACGACATCACCGACATAACTTTTAAAGGTAATCTTGACTTTCAGTATTCTCGCGCTTTTTCGGCGAAATTCGGCTTCGAGCAAAAGAACCTGGACGTGGTCTACAAACAAACATTTCCCGGCGGCCTGGTAGACGTCGATAAATCAGGACGACAGTTCGTCGGCTACGGGCAGTTCAGCCTCAGCCCAACGGTTCGGTGGGATTTTACCGGCGGAGTGCGATTCACGCGCTTTTCGTCCGAACGTACATTTAACAATGTTGCGCCGCGTTTTTCAATGAAGTATCGCTTGACCGACAAGATGAGCTTAAAGGCGGCGGCGGGGCAATACTACCAGTACTTGCACAAAATTCCTCGCGCTTTCGTCGCGGATATTTGGACGAGTGCAAATCAATTTCAGGATCCATCGTCTTCCGAGCATTTCATTGCCGGTTTTCAGATGGAAGTTGCCGAGGACTATCAATTGGAAATCGAAGGTTTTCGCAAAAATTATGAGAGCATTTATCGTTTCGACCAAACCTTCCTGACCGAACTTACGGCCAATGAATTTGTTGGCGACGATCCCGTCTATACGGAAACCGAGAGCTTGTTTGACCAGGGCGACGGCTCTTCAACCGGCTTTGAACTTTTATTCAGAAAAGACGTCGGCGCTTTGACGGGCTGGTTGGGTTACAGCTACTCCCGGACGCGCTTCACATTTGCCGAGGTTAATGACGGCGGCGAATTCGCGCCTCGGCATGATCGAACGCAAACCGTCAATTTCGTCGCAAACCTTGACGTTAAAAATGGTTTACGCGCCTTGAAAGGGCTGCCCTCGCGCCGCCACAAAGGCAACTGGCAGATCGGAGCCAACTTTGTTTATTCTACCGGTCAACCCATCACTCTGCCCGGTTCAGCATATTTCGTTAACTCGCTCCCAGATCAAGATTTTATCGATTTGAAGCTGCATCCGACGGAAATCAATTCCTACAGATTGCCCGCTTATGCGCGGTTAGACGTCAGCATTACTTATCAAAAGCGCTACAGCGGCTGGTCAATGTCGCCGTATTTGCAAATTTTCAACGCCGGAAATCGCAAAAACGTTTGGTTTATCGACTACACGCGTTCAGTGCAGGATAATCAAGTTGTCCAGCATGTCAAGACGACGAAGATGTTTCCGATTTTGCCGACGCTGGGAATTGGGTTCAAGTTTTAAGGCGCTGTTAGTCTTGATTTTATAAATACATAAACCGGAAATAGAAATGAAAACTACTTCAAAATATATACTCCTGACCGCGGCGTTATTCGCTTGGTCTTGCGGCGAGGGCGTCGTCAATATTTCGTCGGATTTGTACACACCAAAAATTGCCGTCGAAGGGTACATTTACCCGGGAAAAGCGGTCTCGAACATCGAGATAACGCGCAATGTCCCGTTGAATACGGAAGTCGATGTTGAGACGATCATTTTATCGGACGCAACTGCGTTTATCGAAGATGAGTCCGGCAAAAATTATCCGCTGCGATTCAATCCATTCGAACTGTCCTTTGAATACCCCGGCAATGATTTGCTGATCGAGCACGGAAAAAGCTACACGCTCGACGTTTCGGCGACAGTGGAAGGGCAAGCCTTGCACACACGCTCAACAACGACCGTCCCGCAGCCTGGGCTTGGCATTGATCCGACTGCTTCGATGCTTGAAAACATGACCTACCGTGAGCGTGATGCGGACGGCAACTTGAAAAATTTCAAGGTCGTTGTCGACCGGTCGCCGGGCACGGATTTTTATGCCTTGTCATTGTCGGCGCTTGGTGCGGACACTGCATCTTTTATTTATGAAAATACCTTCGAGGAATTCGACCCCGAAGACGTGTTGGATGATTTCCCGGATTTTGCACACCGATATATGTGGAATCAGGACACGCCTTTGACCGCTGGTAAAACGGGAATCGATATTCTCTGGTTCGACGTCTGGTTTTACGGCCGCTACCGCGCCATCGTGTTTGCCGCCGACCGCAACTTCAGAGATTTTTTCAGAACCTCCGACGAAGTGCAGGAATTGGACGGCAATTTTCATGAGCCGGTCATGTATTTTGAAGGCGACGGCATTGGCGTCTTTGGCTCCGCCGTCACTGACACGACTTATTTTGAAGTGGTCCGAACGAAATAAGACCACGGAATTGTTTGAGGCGAGAGAACAATGAATTTTCGACAAAGTCTGAACAAAATTTTCTTAATGCTCACCCTCGTTTCTTGCGCTTCGTCCGTTTTTGCCGAACAGGCAAGAATTGTTGAAATGACCGGCGAAGTCAAAATTCGACAAGGCTTGAACGAGCACTGGGACAAGGCCAAAATCGGTATGATTCTGCGCGATGTGGACACGATCCTGACACTTGAAGCCGCTGAGGTTGTTCTGCGACTCGAAAACGGCGACACGTTCACCCTGAGCTCGAATTCGGTCGTAGACATTGGCGATCTGCGAAAGATTTCCGAACGGCAATTGTTCCTTTTTTTGGTTTCGAAGAAAATCGAAAAGCTTGAACCGCGCGAAGGAAATGAGTATCGCGTGGAATCGATCAGCTCGGTTCGCGGAGAAGAAAAAGTCGTCGCCGACGAGAATTCAATGAAAAATACGCCTGTTTGGGTGCGGGAAAAGAACGGCGCCCGAGCTATGTGCGAACAGGAGTTTTTTCCCAACGCGATTATGAAATTTCACAAGATTATGAGCAACTACGGCTCGGCGGAACTATGCTCGGAAATTCACTTTTATCTTGGCAAAGCCTTCGAAGCGCTCGATCAGCCGGGAAGGGCGTTAGACGCTTACCAGAATGTTTTGACGCATTCGAAGGAAGACGCTTGCGCATCTTCCCACAGTGAAAAAATGTACAAGGCCGCCGAGGAAGCGGTGAAGGTTTTGAAGAAACGGAAATAGCAAAGCCTGTAACAAAAAAGGAGAAGAACAATGCAAAATAGAACTCAATTATTCTCAAAAACCGCCTTATTGTTGGCCGCGACGATGTTTGCTTTCGCCCAAGTCGCTTGCGACGTCGAAATCCTGGACAACGTCAACAACAATGATTTTGAGGCGCGCTCATCCTTTTCACACTCGATAGAAATTCAGCAGCAAATGAGGCTGGTCATCGATGCGAAAAACGGCCCGATCAAGGTTGTTGGATCGCCTGGTGCGGCGACTGTTGAAATTACCGGCGCCCGCATAGTCACTTCCGACAGCCCCGCTGATGCTGAAGAATATCTTGAAAAGCTGAAGGTGAATTTGCAGTCCCGAGACAATGAAATTTATGTTGAGACGGAACAGCCTCGACTCGGACGAGGCAGAAATTTCACTGTTGAGTACAACGTTGTCGTTCCCGCTGATTGGGACGTTTTCCTGGACGATGATAACGGCGAAATCACCGTTGAAAACACCTCAGGCGCGTTAGACGTTGAACTGACGAACGGCAATGTCTTTTTTACCGGAAACTCTGGAACGGCTTATGTTGAAATCGTGAACGGACAGTTCGAAGGCAGGCATGCGCTGCAGAAAGACGGAACATTCAAGGTTTCGGTCACCAACGGACAAATTGATCTGAAAATCCCTGAAAGCACCAATGCCGATTTGAACGCAAGCACGAGAAACGGACGGGTAAGCGTGACCGGCTTGGTTGTGGAAAACGCCGTGAGCGACCAAAAATCCTTTGAGGGCACGCTCGGCGAAGGCGCCGGCCAGATTGAACTGAAAACGACAAACGGAAACGTCAATGTAGAAGCTTACCAATAATCGCTAAACAGCACGCCGAAGGAATTGTTTAGCTGATGTTACGCGCACGCGCGGTCAGAGTCTGAGGACAACTTTTGATTCTCATTAGCTCCGCTCTGAAGAGCGGAGATTTTTGAAGACGACTATCCCGCTTCTTCCGCCGCGCCAGCGCGGCGGAAGAGGTGAAAATGAGCGTTTTGTGCATCACCGGGCTGAAGCCCGGCGCTAATGAGACGATGCTTGCTCCAAAACTCAGGATGTACGTTGCCGCGCTTAACATCAGTGTTTAAGTAAACGGCGCCTTCGGCGGCCTTTTTCAGAGTCCTTCATTTGCCAACAAATATCCCATCAAAGCCATAAACGCCGCACCAAGTTCCAATTCTCGCTTACTCACTTTGTCGAAAGTATCGTTCGCCGAATGGTGGTAATCAAAATAGCGGTGATCGTCTACGAGCAGACCGAGCGTCATCGTGCCCTGCGGTCTGAGCGGGCCAATATCCGCGCCGCCGCCGCCGCGAATGATGTGCGTCGGGCCGAACTTTGAAAAAAGCGGATTCCAAGAAGAAATCTTTTCGAACATCGCGTCGTCCGCGACGCCTGCGCCGAAGCCGCGCGGGGTAAATCCGCCCCGGTCGCTCTCAATCGCCGCAAAGTGCTTTTCACCGTTTTCCAAAGCCGCCTTGGCATACTCCCGCCCGCCGCGCAAGCCGTTTTCTTCGTTCATGAATAACACGGCGCGAATCGTCCGTTTGGGACGCAATCCCAGCGTCTTGAGAATACGCAGCGCTTCAATGGACTGAACGCAGCCGGAACCGTCGTCATGCGCGCCTTCGCCCAAATCCCAACTGTCTAAATGCCCGCCGATAACGACGACTTCTTCCGGACGAACCGAGCCGCGCAGCTCGCCTAACACGTTTGCTGACGGCTTGTCCGGCAAAGTTTCGCAGCTTAAGCGCAGATTGACGCGCACGTTTTTTTCTTGTGCGAGTACTTTCGCCAAAAACTCTGCATCTTGCGTGGAAATCGCCGCCGCTGGGATTTTCTCAACGCCCTCGGCGTAACGCATATTGCCGGTGTGCGGAAAATCATCGAGGCCGATCGCCATGGAGCGCACCAGTGCTGCAACGCCGCCCGCTTTTGCCGCTTCAACGGCGCCCCCACCGCGTTGCCCCACCGCACCGCCGTACGCGGAAAAAGTGCTGCCCAAAGTCACGTCCATCGCTCGGTTGAAAAAGACGATTTTTCCTTTCGCCGCCTCTCCCAAATCACGCAATTCCTGCATCGATTTGACCATGACCACTTCTGCTGTCAGCCCCAATTCCGGCGTACCCACGCTGCTGCCAAGCGCTGCTATCGTCAGCGGCGCGTTGCCGACGAGTTTTGAACCGACGATCATCGCCGATTCCTGCTCGCCGCGTATCCAATGGGGAACCATGATTTCTTGCAATCGCACATTTTCCAAACCTTGTCGTTCCATCTCTTGTCGTCCCCACTCAACCGCAGCCGCCGCTTCCGGCGATCCGCTCAAACGAGCGCCAATATCTTTCGTCAGCACGCGCAGCATTTCGTAGGCGCGTCCGTTCGTCAGCGCTTCTTCAAATATCGAATCAGAAATTTTGATCAAAGTCGAATCATTTGGCGAAGCTATGGTTTTCGATGAAGTCGCCGAAATCAAAGCGATGAGAAAAGAGAGCAAGAATTTTGAACGAGCGGGCATAGTCAATTTCCTGTTTTTAGATTTCTAATGCGAACTTGAGAACTCCAATAAAAAATGCTTTCATGACAGAGATTCAATGCTTCGATAACAAAGCTTTTTGGCCTTGCCGAGGTCAAAAAATGTTTGTAAATAGTAAAGAAAAGCCAGTAAATTGTTATATGATGACTGTTCAGGAACACGCTGATTATTGGCGGAAGCTTGCAAACTCTGACTTGGAGGTGGCCCGCCGAATGTTGAAAAGCGGCAAGGATTTACATTACTGCCTGTTTTTTGGGCACATGAGTGTGGAGAAATTGCTGAAGGGATTGGTAGTCGTTAAAACTCACAAAACGCCGCCTCCAATTCATGATACAGTGCGACTCGCAAAGAAAGCGAGCATATTTTTGGATGAAGAAAAATTGATGCGATTCGATAAATTCAACTCATTCAATTTAGACGCTCGTTATCCCGATTACAAACTGTCGTTTTACAAAAAGTGTACGCCTGAATTCGCAAAAGAAAATTTTTCTCAAATTGAAGAGGCTTTCGAATGGCTCGAAAAGCAGTTCCCAAAGCTGTCATGACGGATGTAAAAAAATTGATCCATGAGCTGAACAACAGTGATATTCATATAGACCGTGCTATTCTGTTTGGCTCATATGCTCAAGGTAATGAAACCGAATACAGCGATATTGACGTAGCGCTAGTGTCAAAGGATTTTTCCGGCATTCGGTTCGATGATAATCAGCGAATCGCAAGAAAAAAAATGGATATAAACATTCTTATCGAAACCCATCCGTACACTCCGGAAGATTTTGAACATTCTCCCTTCGTCCGTGACGAGATTCTTGCGCACGGCGTCGACGTCATTTGAGTTACTTCCGATAAAATTCTTCTTGTCTCCTGCAAACGCCGTTGAAATCGCACCAGATGCATTTTTGCTTGTCTTCAATCGCGTCCAGCGGCGCGCTTTGCTGAAAATGAATCTTCAGACGTTCGTCTAAATTTTTAATGAGATTTTCCCACGCTTCTGTCAGGCGCGGCTTCGCAGGTTGGTCTTTGAACTCAATTTTGTCGCCGTCCCAGAACGGATAATATTCTCCGGCCCAAACTGCATCTGCAAACTCTGGATGTTGTTTTTGCAAGAGATGCACGTAAAGCGGCAATTGCGGCGCTTTGCCTTTCTCAATCGCATTAATTTGCACGCCGGGGCGGCGTAGCTTGTAATCGATCACGTTGACGCGCCCGTCCATCACGGCCAGCCTGTCGATGCGTCCGTTGATCGAAATGGTCAGTGACTTTGTCTCGACGCTGTTTTCTTCGTGATCTTCGAGCCGCGACTCGTAGCGCTCACGGTCAAACCAACCTGATTCCCGCACCATCTCCCGCTCTAAAAATTTCGGCCAGCCGATGTAGTGCATGTGGTAAAGATAATCCAGATGCGGGCGGCCTCGGTCGAGCAGAGTTCGGCTCAGTCGACGCAGACGATCCAGGGCCTGTTCCTGCATGGATTCATTAATTCCGTCTCGCCAGGGTTCGCGCAAATCAGCGTCGCGTGCAGTGGAAGCGCCTTTGAAAAACAACTCGCCGACGGTGTGCAGCCACAAGCCGACGTGGCGATTGTCGGCGGAGCTGTCCGGCAGTTCCTTGTGCGAAAAATTTAGCCGTCGCAAAAGATAGCGATAGGGGCAGTAAAGCAAGTCTTCCATCGTTGAAGCGCTCATTCGACCAAAAAGCGAGGTAAGATCGCCTTCGAATAATCCGCGTTCGTCGAAGCGTTTTTTGGAGTCTTTTTTCAACAAAGAATACGCGCGCTTGAGCCCCTGTTTTTGATCGCGAATGATCGGGTTCGTCATGAATTCGCTGCGCAGTGCAAGACCGTTCTCTTCGACGAATGAAATTGATGAGAAGCCGGTTCGCCGCAAAACGTCGAGTCGCTGCAAGTAGCGCGAGCGCACCGTCGGCGTTTCGTTAATAAAACGCGGATAAAAAAGATGCGCCGCTTTCGCCGAGGCGACGAGCTGAAAGAAAAGTTGATCCTGAAATTCTTCACGTTGTCGGAATGTCGCCAAGTCCAGTTTGGAACGCAGTTTTTCCGGTATGAACAATTCCCGCTCAACGGGCTTTGGAAAATGGCCTTCGACGTTGCCCAGAATAATTAGTGCGTCTGCCGAAATACCCGTCGCCTCACGCAAACCAGTCACCTGCACGCCGATTTTAGGCTGCCCTTGGGGGCGAATTGAGGTTGAGAAAAGGTTCTGGTTGAGCAGAGCGCTAAATTCTGAAAAGTCGAGCATCGTGTCCAACAGCTTGCCCATACGCGCAAGCTGTTGTCGCGCTTGATAAGTTTTTTGCAGCGCCAACATTTCAAGCTCAAAAGCATCGCCGGCATGTTCCGCGACCGCACGTTCCAATCCAACGATTTTGATGAGTTCGGAGAGTTGCTCAACCCATTTCGATAGGAGGGAGGATGCGGTCAAATCGAAGCGGGCGAGCGTTTCTTTGAGATGCTCAAAAAACGCGCTTAATTCAAGTGCTTCCTCTGAATTTATAACTCTGACAGGGTTCTGAACCCTGTCAGAGTTATACGCTGCTTCCATAAACCGGGCGGAACCAAGATGGAGGTCATACTTTATTGCAAAACGCTGTAATTTGCGCTGTAAATCAACGGCGGATTCGGAAAAGCCTGAAGCTGTGAGCCAGAGGTCAGCAAGAGGGTTGGTCAACAAACTCAACAAGTCAGCCAGCCGCCAATCGTAGCGCGCCAAATCGACGAACAAGCGAAGAAATTGCCCGCCGATTGTTTCGCCGACGCGATGGTGCAGCATGAGATTGGCTGGAATCTTTGTTTGCTCGAACACGCTTCTCACCATATCCCCGTAAAAAGATTCGTCCGGGACGGCGACAACAATTTTGTGTGGTGAGACGCCGTCACGCTGAATCAATTCGCGGCACAGCGACGCAACCGCTTTGACTTCTGCCAGGGGGGAGTTTGCCGCGTGAATTTTCAGCGCGGCGTACTCTTCGATTTGCGCCGGAGACTTGTGGTTAAAAGCGCGTCTCAGTGCGACCGTTTTTGTTGAAAGCTTCTGCGGTGAAGGATGAACTGCAATCTGGTTGTTTGAAATATCGAGCTTTTTGAGAAAACGATCCAGCGGCAAGAACGGTCGGCTGAGGAAAAACTCGCTTTTTTTATTTGCCCTCAAAGCGCCGTCCGCCTGCAGCCAAATTTCAACACGCTCGTCATCGAGCATTTTTTGAAAGAATGCCGTTTGCGTTGCATTCGTTTCGGAAAATCCGAGAAAGAAAATTTGTTTGATGTTCGGCAGTAAATTCAAATCAGGGCTGTTCTCAAGCTCCGTCAACCTTCGTTGAAAATCGAGATGCGGATCAATCAAGCCGTTGGCGTCGAGGAATTGCAGGTAGCCTTTGTAAAGTCGCTCTAGTTCCGCAACTTGCCCGGTCAATTTGGCGACGTGCGATTCGTCGCGGAAAACATCCGCTTCGTAAAAAGCTTTGAAGTCTTCAAAAGCTTTCTCATCCAGCCCGGCGTCCGCGAGCTCGTTGAAAAAATGCACCAGATCGTTAGATTGTCCCTCGCGGAAATGTTGAAATTCGCTTTCGAGCAGGAGGGAGCTGACGATCAATTTCTGTTCAAGCCGGGAAATGCGTTTTTTATAAGCCGGGGACGGCAGCGTTTTGGCAAAGCTCGCCAGCGTATAGATTTGTGGCGGAAAG
>CAXHAT010000102.1:0-27262 GCA_964014485.1 uncultured Deferribacteres bacterium | reverse complement strand
GCGGACTTTACAAATCAACAGACGGGGGTACGTCCTGGAATCTCGTTCTTGAAATCAACGAGAACACCGGCGTAACGGATATTGAATTCCAGCCTGGCAATCCGGACGTGATTTACGCGGCGGCTTATCAGCGGCGGCGGCACATTTGGGGTTTGCTGGCCGGCGGGCCGAAGACCGGCATTTACAAATCCACTGACAACGGCGAGTCTTTTCGCCAAGTCAAAACCGGCCTGCCGAAGGGCGAAATGGGAAAAATCGGCCTGGCCGTGACACCCTCCGATCCGAATCTGGTTTACGCCACCATTGAAGCGCACGACAAAGAGCGCGGATTTTATCGTTCGACGGACAAAGGCGAAAGCTGGCAAAAACGCAATTCCTATATTTCCAACGGCACCGGCCCGCATTACTACCAGGAAATCGAAGCGTCGCCGACCGATCCCGATCTGGTTTACCAAATGGACGTTTTTCTCCACGTCACGCGCGACGGCGGGGCGAAATTTGACTACCTCGAAACCGGTCACGAGAAGCACAGCGACAACCACGCGATGTGGATCGATCCCGACAATGGCAGGCACGTGCTCGTAGGCACGGACGCCGGACTGTATGAAAGCTTTGATGAAGGCAAGACCTTCCGGCATTTCCCCAATCTGCCGGTCTCGCAGTTCTACAAATTGGCGCTGGACAATTCCGAGCCGTTCTATAACATCGTCGGCGGGGCGCAGGATTTGGGCACGCTCATCGGCCCCTCGCGCACGATGAACGTGGAAGGCGTGCGCAACCGCGACTGGTACGTCCCACTCGGCGCGGACGGTCACGACAATGCGTTCGATCCCAACGATCCAAACATTGTCTACATGGAAATTCAGCAAGGCGAGCTGCAGCGCTATGACCGCCGCAGTGAAGAAGCGCTTGGAATCAAGCCCCAACCCGCCGCCGGAGAAGGCGCGGAACGATTTAATTGGGACAGTCCGATCATTATCAGTCCGCACAAATCAACGCGGCTCTATTTCGGCTCGCAACGGCTCTGGCGCAGCGAAGATCGCGGCGATTCCTGGACGGCGGTCAGCGGCGATCTTTCGACCGGCAAAAACCGCTACGAGTTGGAGATGTTTGGCCGCGTGCAAAGCGCCGACGCGCTCTACGACAACGGCGCCATGTCCCAATACGCCACCGTCTCCTGCATTTCCGAATCGCCGCTTGTTGAAGATTTGCTTTACGTCGGCACGGACGACGGCCTGATTCAAGTGAGCGAAAACGGCGGCGGCGACTGGCGAAAAGTTGAAAACTTGCCCGGCGTTCCCGCGCTTTCGTTCATCAATGATGTTGAAGCGTCGAAACATCAAGAAAACGTCGTCTTCACTATTGCCGATGCGCACAAAGTCGGTGACTACAAGCCTTATATTTTTGAGAGCGTGGATCGCGGCGCGAACTGGCGCTCGATCAGCGGCGATCTGCCGGACGGCGTGATTGTCTGGATGCTCAAGCAAGATCACGTCAATCCGGACTTGTTATTTATCGGCGCGGAAAACGGCCTTTATTTCACCCCAAATCGCGGAGAAAACTGGATCAAACTCAGCGGCGCCCCGACGATTTCTTTCCGCGATATTGAAATTCATGAGCGTGACAACGACCTGGTCGGCGCGACCTTTGGCAGGGGATTTTATGTCCTGGACGATTACACGCCGCTGCGCAATCTCGCTGACGCAGTGAAAAACAACGACGACAAACTCTTTGCCGTGCGCGACGCGTGGTGGTACGTGCCCTACGAACCCATGCAGGCCAAGGGCAAGCCCACTCTTGGCAGCGACGATTACACCGCCGAAAATCCGCCCTTCGGCGCGACGTTCACTTATTACTTGAATGATGTGCCGAAAACGAAAAAAGAAGCGCGGCAGGAGGACGAGAAGAAATTTGCGGAAGATCAAACAAACGTTCCTTTTCCGGGCTGGGAGCGTTTACGCGAAGAAGCAAAAGAAAGCGGCCCGCGCGTGATGCTGCTGGTACGCGACGCGCAGAATGAACCGGTTCGCTGGGTTGAAGGCTCGGCAAAAAAAGGACTGCACCGCGCAACCTGGGATTTGCGCCGCCCGGCTCCCGATCCTATCAATCTGACCACGCCCAGTTTTAGACCTCCTTGGGCCGGAACGCCGCAAGGGCCGTTGGCGCCGCCTGGAAAGTACAGCGTGGAACTTATTATGTTCGCCAACGGCGAGATGCGTTCGCTTAGTGGCCCGCAGGAATTTACCGTGAAGCCCGTACCGACCAGCGCGGCGGGAACAGACTTCAGCGCGGTCACCGAATTCCAGCAAAAAACCAGCGAATTATTGCGGCGGATCAACGGCGCCGGACGTGAATTGGGCAGGGCGAACGAAAGGCTGCGTCATTTGAAAGCGGCGCTGGTCAAAACGCCGAAAGCGTCGCGCGAACATTTTAGTCAGGTGGATGCGTTGAATTCGAAATTGACCGATTTGCAAACGCGCTTGTTCGGCGACCGGATTCGCGGACAGTTTAATGAAATGAGTTACCCGTCCATCCGCGCCCGCGCCGGACGCGTGGCCAACAGCCACTGGGGCACGCGCCAATCGCCAACCGGCACCATGCAGCGCGATCTCCAACTCGCCGACGACGATTTTAGACAATTCCTCGCAGATTTTTCCTCTTTTCAACAGGAATTATCAAAGCTCGAATCCGATCTCGAACAAGCCGGCGCGCCCTGGACGCCGGGACGGCAAATTCAGAATCGATGATTCTATTTTTGGACTGGATACAGGATTTTCAGGTTAATCATCCCGTGAATCCTGTTTATCCGGTCAAAAACAAAGAACTCAAAAGCATTCTTGAAACGATAGCGATCAATGCAATATTCTGTCGAACTCAAAAAAACAGCTCTTAAGGATTTAAAAAGAATTTCAAAACCTGAAATTGAAAGAATATTGTCAAAATTGGAATTGTTAGAGGGCAGCCTAACAGGTGACGTCAAAAAGTTGACTAACTTTACGCCTGAATATCGACTGCGCGTAGGGAGTTATAGAATATTATTTGAGATTGAAAAGCAGCAGATTGTTGTTTATCGTATAAAGCACAGGCGAGACGTTTACAAATAAGTCCAAGAGGAAATCAAGATGGTGCTGAAACCACAAATATTGGAAAAAGACGGCAAAAAGGAATTTGCCATAATTCCGTATGATGATTTTCTAAAAATTCAGGAATTACTCGAAGATTATGAGGATATCAGCGATCTTCGTGCAGCCAAAAAGTCGTCTCAAAACGACCCTGGAGTTCCTTTGAAAGATGTGGTGGCGGCTTTGAAAAAAAACGAATAAGCGGTATTTATACCTGAGAGCGTATTTGGAAAGTCCTTGTCTTGTCATTCCGTAGGAATCTTTTTGGGTCGCCAGGCATGAACGTTCCGACAGTTGTTGCGGAAAAGTCTAAAAAAGATGCTTACAGCATGACAATTTAGGACTTTCCAAATACGCTTTCAAAGCTTACGAAGTTCTCCACAATGGGTTTTCCATACGGCGTGTTAACAGAATATGCCCGAAAAATTCAGACCTTTTAATTTTAAAGCAGAAGTGGATTTTACGGCAAGCAGTCATTCACCGCCGCCTTTAATCAAGTTCAGTTTTCCATGTCCAGCCATCTTGATCAATGTGCCAGATCGTTTTTTGGTCTGCGCTCAAAAGCATGGCTTCAAATTGAGATCGCGTAGTTTGGATCGTTGGCGGCCATGAGTGTGTCCCGCCTTCAGGCTTGGCTAAATCTAGCGTTTCCACACCCTTGGCAAACAGGCCGTTTTCAAAAAAGTAAGCGTGCTGGCGGTAATAAACTTGTCGCAGCGCATTTTTCGTCATTTCAAATGCCGGGATTTCAAACTTGATCTCCTCACCGCCCGGCGCTTTTCCTGCAAAATGTACGAAGCCCCACATTTCCGGGTAGTGCATATTCACCAAACCTTGTGGCGACCAAACCCAATTATCTTCCGGCAGCGGCTTCCCGGTTGAAGAATCTTTAATTTTTTCGTACCCGCCGTTAACCACTTCCGTCTGCCACTGCACGCGCGAAAAGTTTACGCGCCAATATTCTCCCGCCTCAGGTCCGCGCTGATCCGGGGCCGCTTCCTTGAGCATTTCCCACGGAATGGCGATCTCGACGCTCCACCCCTTGTCCGTGTCTGAAGGATCGTTCAGCGTGCCGTCGACATGCACCGCCGTTTTCAGGCCGGTAATATCCCAGGCATGGATCGCCGGGCCGCCGTCGCGGTAAGGCTGAGCAATGAACAAATCCCACTCGGTCGCGAATGCGTTTACTTCAAGCTCGTAATAATTATAAGTGTCGCCGTCCGGATCGATAAAAATTTCGAAGTCGTTGTCGAAAAAAATGATCGAATCGCGTTTTTTGAGTTTTGCCCAAACGTGCGGTTCATCAAGTACGGCGGCGAAATAAAAGTACGTCTCGTCCCATAGCATTTTCATGCGCGTATCATGCCTCGGCTCGGGCTTTGAAGGCCCGACAATATCCTGGAAACGATCCGTGAACGGTGCGGCTTGCCATGCCGTTTCGTCCAACTTGCCGTCGATGGTCAGTGGTGCGTTTGCGCGGTAGCAAATGTAAGATTTTGGCGCAAAAGCGATCATCGGCTCAGGTGCACGATTCTTCTCGGGCTTGGGCAGCGGCGGGAACTGGGGGTCGGAATTCTGATTCTGAGGACAAGAAGTCAGAAGGGGGATCAGCAAAAAGAAAATAGAAAATTTGCGCATAATTCATCAGCTCGAATAGTTCATGAAACTCATTATTTGTACCGCTACCAGGAACAATCACATGATAAAGGTTTTCTAAAATAAAGATTGAGCCCAACCCTGTCAAGCGCGACCGTATTGGACAACAAATCGCTCATTGACTCTTCAGCAATCGATGATTATCTGCGCTCGAACAAGCAAGTATTTATTTAGGGAAAATCCAAATGTCTTCTGTAACGCTTGTTTCTTCAGGCAAACACCCTCTGAAGCCGCTCATCCAATCTGCGCTTGAAAGCGAAGTTCGCTTAATAGAGTCAGGCTTGCAAAAATCACAAGCAAGACTCTCAGCTTTCGAAGAAAAATATGGTTTATTGACACAAGTGTTTTTGCAGAAATACCGAGATAATCAGCTTGAAGAGACTTTGGATTTTGACGAGTGGATCGGGGAGCATCGCATGCTTGAGAGACTTCAAGAAAAAGCGCTGATCTTACGAGAGTTGCGTTTTGCGGATTGAAGAATACTTTCGACGATTCCAGCAAACCATCGAAAAGTCAATAGCAATTTCTACCTTTCAGATCGAATATGATAAACGCGGGGCTTACGAAGGATTTATTCGAGGAGAAATTCGCTTCCGAGACGCTTCAATCCTGCATGTTCGAGAGTACGTCGATACAGAGCTCTCAGTCGAACGTTTGGATGTATTCGTACCATTACATTCTTCAAGACGGTCAGTTCGCTTTCAGATATGACAATACCGACCATCATCGTGAACTGAATCTTGCCACATGGCCGCACCATAAACACGAAAACTCAGAACACAATGTCATCGCATCTTCTGCACCAACCTTTGGTGACGTTCTAAGTGAGATCGAATTGCTATAACTTCAGTTCTGCTTTTCTTTCTTTCGATGTTTGGAAATTATTGCCGACAACGCCGTCGGCAAAATGATGAGAGCGATCTGTACTAAAATCCCAAAAAAATCCGATCTTGATGAATTTCCAAAAGCTCCTGCGAGCCGTCCAAATTTCTTATCTTTCGACTTCATCGCCGCCAAGGCAAGATTCGCCGGATGCAAACGCGTCTTTGCCACCTCCATCTCCAAAGCCAAAATCTGACGGTGCGAGGCGATTTTCTGCACAACAAGCTTTTTTTCCTGCTCAATTTTCGTCACGCTTCTCTTCCTGAATTTTGAAGTCTTTCTTGATTTCGGTGATCGTGGCGCTGAACAGCTTAGGCGAACGGGAAATCCTGGCTTTCAAAACGGCAATAATTGCAATTCCCAACAAAAGATAGAAAGCGCCCAACCCGACGGTTATCTCGACACGCGCCGTTTCCCAAAATGCGGCGATAAGAGCAAAATTGAGTGTCAAAAAAGCCATGAAAATGGCAAAGACAGCAACAGTGAGCAGAATCGTCAGCGTGATCAAACGTTGCTGTTCTTCTTTCAGCTCAAGCGAAAACAATTCGAGCCGATATTGCAAGCCCTGCAGCAATGCCGCCACGAGTCGAACGATGGTTTTCGAAGGGTTCGTCAAGGATGCGTCTTTTTCAGACATTTTCGTTTTAGCCTCGCCTGTTTAGCAGCAAGCCCGCCAAAAGTCCCACACCCGCAGCAACGCCGACGGCAAGAAAAGGCCGCTCGCGAATAAGCTTTTCCGCGTCGCCGATATTTTCTTCGACGAGATTCTTGATTTCGTCCGCCGTTTCGTTAAACTCGCCAAGCATGGATTTTAGCTTTTCTTCAAATTCATCCTTGATCGCTTCGCCGGCTTCCTGAACTGAAGCCGCCGCTTCCGCCGTCTTTTCCTTAGCGCTGTTTTCGCTCGCCGGTTCAGTTGCGTTGTTTTTTTTAGAATCTTCTTTTTTCATAGATCACCTTTTGAAAGAGTTTTTAAAAATGCTCTCAACAATCCATATTTCCAATTCTCCATGACTCCACGCTAATGCGTCGACGCTTCCTTCCAATCATACTCCATATATTCCGCCGTCTCGCGCGCCGTTTCAAATCCGTGAATTTTGGCGACGACGTGCAGCGACATGTCAATTCCGGCGGAAATGCCCGCCGAAGTGATAATCGCGCCGTTGTCGATAAATCGCTCTCGTATGACTTCGGTTTTAGGAGCCGTCTCCTTCAAAAGATCAATCGCCGCGAAATGCGTTGTCGCTCTTAGCCCGTCGAGCAAATCGGCTTTGGCGAGAAGCAATGACCCCGTACATACAGAGAGCGTCAACTCCGTGCCTGCTGCGACTTCTCCAATCCAGCCAACCAGATTTTCATTGTGCATTTCCGTCCGCGTGCCGTAGCCGCCCGGTATGACAAGAATTTCCGGCTGCGGGCAATTCGCAATCGTGTAACGCGGGTTCACGCTTAAATGATTGCGCGCGGAAACGGGCCCATCCTCCTCCGCTATGGTGTAAACGTCGAAAAGCTCATTCCCGTCACGCCGCCCAGCCACGGAAAACACCTCGAAAGGCCCGCAGAAATCCAGAACTTCGACTTCGTCAAAAATCAAAATACCGACCTTTTTTGGCGATTTTGGTTGCGCCATAGTTACAGCTCCCGGATTTTTATCGAACGAAAGGAAACGCGGTCGCCGTGATCTTGCAGCAAAATATGCCCGTCGCGCGCTTCCCCGAAACTCGGCCAAACTTTGTACTTGCTGTACGCCACCAACGCCCGATACATTTGCGTGTTGCGCTCATATTCCACAACCTTGACGTCATTCAGCCAGTGCTCGATCCGGTTGTTTTTGACTTTGATGCGCGCACGATTCCAATTACCAACGCCGTTGAAGCGCTTATTTCGATTCTCTGGCTCCGAAAGATTTGTGGCGGTGATGAGATCATACAGCGAAGCCAAGGTTCGGTTGCCTTTCACGCCCATTTTCGCGTCGGGGTGTTTTCGGTCGTCGAGAATTTGAAATTCGGGCCCAATCGACGATCCCGCGCCCTGATTAAGTTCCGTATCGACAAAATATTTTATGCCGCTGTTGGCGCCCTCAGTGATGCGAAAATCCAGTTCCAATTCGAAATTTGGGCCGAATTTTTCAATCGTCACAATATCGCCGCCGTGCGCCGATTCCCCGCCGCCTGAAGCCAGAACCGTCAAAACGCCGTCAGTCATTTCCCAGCCCTTTTCGGGGAAATGGTTCAATTTGGCGCCACGCCAGCCTTTGGAGGTCTTGCCGTCCCAAAGCAAGCGCCAGCCTTCATTTTTTTGCCGTTCCGTGAGTTGATTATGCAGGTAGCTGATTTCGTGCAGTTCGCCGCCTGTCGGGGAGCGATGCGCCTGAGAATTCGTCGTCAAAATTCGAATATTGCGCCAGCGCACAGTCTTTCCGGCCAAGCTCTCGTCGCCAATGCTATGCACCTGTAAAGCGATAAAACCGGATGCGTCCATCTCATCGACCAGATTCGCGCACGGTACGCCGTTCACCCAGGTTCGGATGGTCGAGCCGATGGCTTCGATGCGATACTTGTTCCATTCACCGTTTCGAAAGGCGCGTCTTCCGGGTTCATTTTGTACGAGATTGTAGAGCCAGCCGCGCCGTCCTTCTTCGTAAATGCCGCCGCTCCAGGCACGCTTGGCGGGATCGATTTCCACCTGGTAGCCATGCACTCTGCCGTTCATGTAGTCCGCGCGGCTGTGGCTGCGAATCTGGACGCCGGAATTCAATGCCGGATCGACCAAGAATTCAAGTTCGAGAATAAAATCGCCGTATTCTCTGTCTGTGCAGAGAAAACTGTTTGGCGTGTTGGGAACTGTTGTTCCAACGATTTCGCCGTCGCGAACCTCGTACTTCGCCTCGCCGCCGCGCTGCGTCCAGCCATCGAGGTTCTTACCGTTAAAAAGCGGTTGCCAGTTTTGCGCAGAAACGGCGTTTGCGAAAAATATTGCACTCAAAAACGTCCGGGCTATCGACTTAATTCTTATCATCCCTTTCAACACTCCCAAATCCATTTTTGCCTTTTATGTTAGGCCTATTCCTCAAGAATAAGTCTTGTATACAGGGCTTATTTTGAAATTCAAAGTGAACTCTGCCGAGAAAAATCGCACATCTTTTGAGACGAAGTTCTGTTCTCTTAATGATTCTCATCTGCGATTCAAGTAATGATGAATAATTTTGGATTGAAATTTATTTTGCTCAAGTCATGGGAGGCGTCTTAAACGAGCTTCTTCCGAAAAAGCACCGCGACTTCCTGTTCAACATACCCCAGCGCTTTGTGCGCATCGCGACTAACGATATTGTCAACGTCAGCGTCGGAGCCCATTGTATCGCAGCCTTTTTCGCGCGCCCACGTCTCCCCCGCCTTCACTAACATGCGCCCAACGCCTTTTTTGCGATATTCCGGTTCGACATACCAGCCTTCGATATAGCCGATTCGCCGAATGGGCAACTCCGTCGATTCTTCGCGCCGCGCCAGTTCGACAAAGCCGATCATCTCACCGCTTTTGGTGACGCAAACCGGCATAGCGAACATTTCCGGCATTTTGAGCATCTGGTCAAGCTCGCCCTTAAACTCGTCCATTGTTCCCTCGGGCCAGAGACGCAGGCGCATCGCGCAGTAGGCTTCGTCACGCTTTAATTTGCATATTATTCGTATTGGTTTCTATTCGTGAGGATTTTTGATTTTTTCTTTTATGATCGTCTTTTCATCGTTTTGATTTTTAACGAAAAAGAGGGCTTTCATGTTGAAAAAATATATTGTTCGCCTCACGGATGATGAACGTTTCAAGCTTCAACGTCTGGTTCGCACCGGCAAGACCCAAGGTTACCGGATTCACCGCGCCAACATTTTTCTTGCCGTTGACGCCAACGGAAGCAACTGCACGGACGGTGATGCGGCGAAAGCCTTAGGGTGCAGCAGCCGAACCGTGGCCAATCTTCGTCAGCGTTTCGTTGAACAAGGGTTTGACGCAGCTTTAGAGCGGAAGCAACGGGTTGAGCCTCCAGTTCGTCGCAAACTGGATGGTGAAGGCGAAGCGCAACTGATTGCTCTTTCCTGCAGTGAAGCGCCGGAAGGCAAATCGCAATGGGCCCTTCGGCTGCTTGCAGACAAATTGGTTGAAATGCAAGTTGTCGAGAATATCTCTCACGAAACAGTGCGTCGCGTTTTAAAAAAACGATCTTAAGCCGCATCTGCCTAAATGCTGGGTGATTCCGCCAAAACAAAACGCTGAATTCGTCGCCCATATGGAAGACGTTCTCGAAGTCTATAAACGCCCTTTTTGCCCGGAAGAGCCCGTGATTTGCATGGATGAACAGCCGACGCAATTGATCAAGTAAACCCGAGAAAAGCGCGCAATGAAGCCCGGCCAAATCGAGAAATACGATTACGCGTATGAACGGAACGGCGCCGTCAACAACTTCCTTTTCACCGAGCCCTTGGCCGGGTGGAGAAAAGTCAATATCCGAGACCGGAAAACCGCTGTGGATTAGGCGCAGGAAATCAGGGAGCTTTTAGAGCACGATTATCCGCAAGCGCGAAAAGTGATTTTAGTTTGCGATAACCTGAACACGCATAAAATCGCGTCCTTGTATAAAGCCTTTCCGCCGAAAGAAGCCAGACGATTGGTTGAAAAACTCGAAATTCATCACACGCCAAAACATGGAAGTTGGCTTAATATCGCCGAAATCGAGATCAGCGCGCTCACAAGGCAATGTCTTAACCGAAGAATCCCGGATAAAGAAACAATGCAAAGAGAAACAAAGGCCTGGTACAAAGAAAGAAACGAAAAAAACAAAGCCGTCGATTGGAGATTTCAAACGAAAGACGCGCGAATTAAACTAAAAAGACTGTACCCTAAAATTTAGGATTGACAAAGCACTATGAGAGAGCTGAAAAATGCGGAAGCGTTTGGGAAAAGTGCACCATCTTGCAGCCATTTTCACGCTTTTTCGCAAAATTATGGCACCATTTCACAGCACTCTTTTTGCTCCGGATCAAGAAAAATTTATTCCAAGTGAGTGGATTTTTCGCTTTAGAGTGTTGCGATGTAGCTTCAAAATTTTTGCTGTTTGTCGTTGATTGAAGTTCGTGTATTGCAAGACCTTTTCGATGTATTCCTTCTCAATCGCCGCCAGTGGAACCAGTTTGTTTTTTGGATGAACGTTATCTTCATGATCAAACTTGAGCTTGTCTGCAAAGTGTCTGGGTTCAATACGTATCGCGCGGACGGTTTTGGTTATCGTGTAGACGAGGTGCATCAATTCTCGCACGTTTCCGGGCCAGAGATATTGCTGCAAGATTGTTGTCGCCGCCGTTGAGAACGTTTTGGGTTGAGCGCCTTGCTCTGTAAACCGTTGGATGAAATATTCGGCAAGCAGAATGACGTCGCCGCCGCGTTCACGCAGGGGAGGCAAAGTGATTTCACAGGCGTTGAGTCGGAAGTAGAGGTCGTTGCGGAATGCGCCCTGATCGATTAAATCTGGCAAGCACTGATTACTCGCAGCAATGATGCGTGCGCTGGATACGCGTTCTTGGGTTTCGCCGACGCGGGTGTAAACGCCGTTCTCGAGAAAACGCAGCAGCTTGGGCTGCACTTCCAGTGGCAGGGCGTTGATTTCGTCGAGAAAGAGCGTGCCTTTGTGTGCCGCTTCAACATAGCCTTGTTGATTTTGCGTCGCGCCAGTGAAGGCGCCCTTGCAATGACCAAAAAATACGCTTTCCCAAAGATGCGTCGGCACGGCGGCGCAGTTGACGGCCACGAATCTTGCTTGTCGCCGATCGCTCTTTTCGTGCAAGAGCCGGGCGACGATTTCTTTGCCCGTACCGGTTTCCCCGCAAAGCAGCACCGGCGCTTCGGCTATATTGGCGAAACTTTCGACTCGCCTGCGAACACGGTTGATTTCAGGGCATTCGCCAAGCAAGGATGGTTTGTCTTCATCAACAGGAAGTTTGAGAATAGTTGCTTGGCGATTGTTTTGTGCGGTCATCTGTCTGCCGAGTATTTTCGATGAAAGTTGAAAAATCAGTACACGATCAATGAAACAGCATCAAGAGTAAAGTTTGTGGTTATAATTAGCCAAATTATTGCAGCGGCGCTAATGAACAGGCCGAAGGGCAGTTTTGAATGTCGATGTAGTTTACCAAGTCGAAGCCCAATCAATCCGACCGCCGCGCCTGCCAGGCTGGCGAGCCAGAGAGTAACGAGAATGTCCAGCCAGCTAAGCCAGAGTCCGAGGGCTGCAGCGAATTTTAGATCACCCATGCCGAGGCCGTCGCGTTTTTTGGCCATGCGATACAGCAAGGCAGGCAAGGCGAGGGCGCCGAACCCCGCAATTCCGCCCCAAAGCAAGGCCAGCCACGTTTTTTCCGGCTTCAAGATCAGATCGAGTAATGCTGTCAGCGCTACTCCAAGCACCAACGAATCGGGGATGATTCTTTTTTTACAATCGACCGCAGCGACTGCGATCATTAGAGCAATGACGATCAAATCCGTGAGTTGCAAACCGTAAACAGTAAACGGATTCATGTCAGTCCGCGATGCTTTGTTTGAGCTTGCCGACCTGGTCGATTTGCCAGACGTTGAAGGTTCCATCCTTGTCGAAGTCAACCACGGCTGTCGCCGTTGCGACATATTCGGTTGCGCTTGCCTGAGTTATGGCGATTCGGTAGCGCGCCGTGCCGCCGTCAGTAATGAGTGCGGTTTGCTCGAAGCCGAGGGCGTCCAGGGTTTCGGCGTAGACGTCGTGTTCAAGCGCGTAGGCTTGCTGCAAGCTGTGCAGTTGGCTCAAGGCCAGCTTTGCTTCGGTCATCTTGGCGCGGGAAGTCACGCTCAGAAAGCGCGGAATCGCCAGAGCAGCGAGAATGCCAATGATGACGATGACAACGAGCAGTTCGGTCAGGCTGAAGCCGTCTTGACGACGGGTCAAGGATTGGCGTTTGATGGTCATCTGGATCTCCTTGAGTTGGCGGTTGAAATTTGATTGCTGTTTATGGAGACTGAGACATCATATTTCCAGCTTCCAGTTTCTCTTTTCATTCTCACCCCACCACATTCATAAGTTCAAAGATTTGCAAATAAATCGCGAGCATGGCGCCGCCGAGGACGAGGCCGAGGATGACGATGATGGCCGGTTCGATCAGCGAGGTCAGCGCGTCAATGGCCGCGTCGGCTTCCGCTTCGTAAAAGGCGGCGGTTTTGCGCAGGAGTTCCGGCAAAGCGGCGGTCTCTTCGCCGACGGCGAGCATTTGCACAACGAGCATCGGGAAGAGCTTGGATCGCTGCAGCGCATGCTCCAACGGCTCGCCGCGCTCCGCCGATTTTTGCATCGCCGTGATTTCGCGGCGGAAATGCACGTTGTCGACGGATTTTTCCGTGATCGACAGCGCTTCAAGAAGAGAAACGCCGCTGTGGAGCAAAGTCGCCAAAGTTCGTGCGAAGCGGGCGAGCAGAATTTTTTTGATGACGCCGCTGATAATCGGGATTTTCAGTTTGAGCCAGTCGAACCCGTAACGGCCTTTTTCGGTACGCACGATACGGCGAAGCAAGACGCCCAAGAGTAAAAAGCCGATGAAAATGATAAGCGCGTTTTCGGAAGCGAAGTCGCTGACGGACAAAAGGATTTTCGTCGGCGTCGGCAGTTCGGCGCCAAAGTCGCGAAACAGATCGGTAAACGTCGGCAGCACGCCGAAAATGAGAAAGCCGAGCGCGCCGCTTGCAATGACGAGAATCATGGCGGGGTAAGCCATGGCCGTCAGCAATTTGCGTTTGAGCGCAGTCATTTTTTCAAGATAGTCCGAGAGTTCCAGCAACATGGCGTCGAGCCTGCCGGTCGCTTCGCCGACGCGCACGATGTTGGCATACATCGCATCGAAGACGCGTTCATTTCCGGCTAAAGCGTCGCTCAGGCTCGATCCCTGTCTGACGGCTCTGGCGATTTCTCGCAAAAGCGCTTGAAAACCAGGGCGTTTTTGCTGCGCGGCAAGCAAGTTGAGAGAGCGCAGCAGCGGCAGTTTGGCGGCGATCATAGTGGCGAGCTGTCGCGTGAAATCAGCGACGTCTCTGGGAGTTGCGGTGCGGCGAAAGTCGAGTTTTTGTATTTCTTGCAGAATAGCTGCGCTCGTTTCAACTCGGCGCTTCGCTTTTTGGCGCTGTTTCAGGGCTTTTTGAATTTGGGCAGTCGTCGGCATTTTTTTGACAAAATAACGGGAGTCAAAATGATTTTAGTTTTTTGTTCATTTCAGCGACGGTGCGGTTGCGCAGGCTGATGGTGCGTTTGATGGCATTTTTTTTGTTCTTCGGAAAGCTTATCCTCAATTCGAACGAGACCACTAAAACGCTCGTCGCTTGCTCCACGAATTCCGGCTCGATTTCTAGCAACGGTTTCGGCGCGTTATCAACAACGAACTGCGATTTATCTTCAATAAAGTATCGCAAGATCAACCGCTCGAAGTTGACGCTTTCGAACTGCAGCGGCTTGTCGTTGCGCACCAGAATGTTTTGCCGCAGAAGCCATGTGACGCGCTCGCCGTCTGCATCGATCACGGTGATTTCAGCATTTTTTGCGGTTTCGATAACAGCCGTTTTCAGTAGATCGTTCGCAAGGGCCGCAGAACAAACCAGCGCCGCGTTTTCGAGCGCAACTTTTTGCCGCCATTTCTGGCTCCATTGCAACCCGAAATGCCAGACGCCGAAAGCCAGCGCGGCGACAAGAAACACTAGCTGCATCGCGACCAGCAACTCTGTGAGTGTAAAGCCTGCGTTGCTCGCACGTTGTTCGGATTGTCCCGCCATAGGATGTCCTTTTCAGCTTTTGAAACGGAGTCATGGAATATTGGATTGTTGAACGCCAGAACGCCATAAATCCATTATTCCACCAGTCCAACACTCCATCATTTCATCCTGCCGCTCTGCTGAAACCGCATCGTTTGCAATCGTGCGAGGGGTTTGGGGCTCGGCGGTTTAAAGACACGAATTTCAATGGTAATCAGCTCAAATTCATCATGAATCACGCGCTCGATGCGCCAGGTTTTGTTATTTAAGATCACGCGTTTGTCTTCGTTTTCGAAGGCACGCGTAGCGCAGGCGTTTTCCATTTCCGATTGCGCCAGATTGGCGGCGCCGAGGCGGTGTTCTGCGTGGCGGCTCATAGCAAAGCGTCCAAGAAACAAAGTTGCCGGCAAGAGCACGGCGAGCAGCAACGCTCCGGCAACGACGGCTTCGACGAGGGTGTAACCGGCTTGTGAAAAGGCTTTTTGTTTTTTGCCGCCGGCGCGAAACATCCCCCTGACCCCCTTCAAAGGGGGAATCAGGCGCCGCTTCGCGTCCGAAGCGGATTCCGATAAGCTCACAATTTTCATTTTGTCATCCTCCACGAGATAACGTCCAGCTTCGGGGATTCCGAGAACACGACCGGCAGTAAGAATTCTTGCGGCAGCTTTTTATAATCGATCACGGCGTCGAGCAGGTAGTTGTGGTACGTCGTCGGGCGGACGTAGAGCGTGAACTCGTTGGTCGTGACACCGCCGATGATTTCGCCGACCGGGACGACCGCTCCTGATGCAATGGCCCTGCCGAGCAAACGCGCGTTTTTATCGATGCGGATATCCAATTTGCTTTTTGATGATTGCTCGGATGACGCTATTGAATGCGCGATCACGGTTCCGCGCACAACGGCTTGCCCCGTCACTACGACTTCGCCGCCGTCAGTTTCGTTTTTGAATCGCCAGATCAAACTCGGATAGCGCAGTTCCGCGCGCTCTGAAATAACGATGTCCACCGGGCTGAAAATCTGGCCGCTCACGACGGCGCTTCCCGAAATTTCGACGCCTTTTTCAGCGTAAATGATTACGTTTTGCAGGCGGACGTACCCGCGAACGATTGCTCTGCCGCCGCAGACGATCTCAGAAAATTCTCCCAGGCGCGTTTCGCCGCCTATACTGACATTGCCCGAAGCCGCGATAAAATTCTGCGTAGGCACAAACGATTTTTCGTTCATTGTCAACGTGAGATCGCCATGCACAAAAAGCGAATCCGCGGATAGAGAATCGCTGAACGAGACGCTCTCGAAAATCTGCGTTCCGGCGTGATGCGAAAGCCGGTTTTGATATTTTTCAACCAGTTCCCGCACAGGAGCAGCATCGAGAAACGGCGGCGCCGGTTTTTCCTGCCGCAGGACGCGCCCGTTCACCAGCGTTTCCCCGGCAAAGCCGCGCCCCTTGATCCAGCCCGGTTTGACGCCCTGCTTGCCCGCGAGCACGTCCCCGCTCAAGCGCGTCTTGCCGACAAGAACGAGCGGGTAGGACGACCGCGTGACATGCACGGCGGTGCGCAATTCCGTCGGCGGCTTTTGTCCGACCAGCGTTTGCACGACGCGTCGCTGTTTTTTGTGTTCGACTTCAACGAAAATACGCAGAAACGCTCCCCAACGGTCGATGCTCACTTGCGCATTTTTTTCACCGAACAATTCAATGGTTTCTTTTTGCGCTCGCCAATGATGATCAAAGCCGCCGTTGCCGGAAAGCCGCCACAAGGCTTTGTGGACGGCGGCTTCGGCGAGACAGAGCGCCTGCGCTGCGTCGACTTCGTTTTGAATCGCGCCGATTTGCCAGCGAAACGCGAGCAGCAAGACGCCGATGACGGTGGTGATAAAAGTCGTCAAAGCCAGCACGATTACCAGCGCAGAGCCTTCCCTTCTTTTGATCCTTTGGGCGCGAAGTCGCCGGAGATCGTAGTTTGAAATGTTGCCAAACGTCATCGCATCTCCAGGAAAAAGGTTTTTCTTTTAAACCGCAGTTCGACGCGCCCGCTGTCGATCCGGACGATACTCACGTCGTCGATCATGTCGCCTTTTCGCGCGAATAGAACGGCGCTTGCAGTTTCAATAATCGCCAGCACGCCGTCGTCGTCGCGAATGACGCCGTTCAGCCGCAGCTTTGGCAAAACGACCGGCGCGGACGGCGGTTTGCGCTTGGGCGCCGCCGCTTTTTTCTTTGGCGATGCCAGACGGTGCGCGAAAGGATCGCGCACGGATGCGGCGTAGACGAACTTTTGCGTATCGGCATGTGCGGCGGCGAATGGTTTTGCAGACGGTTTCATGGACGTTTCAACCGCAGTCGGAACTTCGTCGGCCTGGAAAACGCCGGTGAAAATGCGATAGAGATTATTGCCCCAAACAGCGGCGGCGACCAACAAGAGAACGCCGATTTGTATTTTTTTTCTATTCATTGCTTATTCCGTGGAATATTTTTTCAGTCAGAATGATGGAAGTCAGAACAATTCATGATTTTGACTTCCATCATTTTGCCTTTCAAACACGCCCGTTTCAGATTTCAAAAGATAAACAATGACTTTCAATTCGATTTTGAGCTTTGACGAGACCATTTCCGGAGCCAAGGCTTTGAGTGAATGCGTTTTGATGATCAGCTCGCCGGTTTCGAGGGCGTTGACGAAGCGTCCGAGATTGTGGTAACGTCCGACGAGCCTCAGCGTCATCGACAATTCCACATGCCGCACCAATGCCGTCGGTTCGTTGGGTTCAATGGTCTGAATCTCGATTTGATACGTTTCCGCCGCGGCGTTGAGCAGCGCCACGATGCGAGAAATCCGCGTCTTATTACTTTCGGCAAAAGTCAGATTCCGAATACGAACGCGCAAGCTGTCGAGCGTTTGTGTCGTTTGCTCCTCGTTTGGCGCAATTGCGGCGATGGATAATTGTCTTTCAAGTCGGTTAATCTGCTCATCGATTTCAGCAAGCTCTTGTTGTAGCGGCGCTGCGCTTTCAGCTATGGTGAAGAGCAAGAGCAGACCGAAAAGTCCGCCATAAATTCGCCAGCGGTACATTTCAAAAAGCATGGTCAGTCGATTAAGATTCATGGCGCGACAACTCCCGTTTTGATCGTAAAGTGCATCAAGCGCGTTTTGCGAAGCTTACTGCGTTTGAAAACTTCTTCGGGGGATAAACGGCGCGTCGCCATAAGAGCAATTTCATCAAAGCCTGGCGACGCTTCCAGGTTTTTCAGGAGTTGGGCCAAGTCGCGTTCGTCCGGCGCCCAGCCGCGCAGATCCAGCGTGATTGTTTTGATATGTGCATGCCGATTTTTGGCCAGTTTGATCTCAATATCTTCCAGCCAGACGCGCGCCGGAATTGATGCGGCGATTTCTTGCATAACGGCGGCGAAACGGCTGCGATGATGCACCAGAGCCTGCATTTCGTTGAGTGCCTTTGCCAGCTTCAAGCTCTCCGTCTGTAACCGTTCTTGCGCGGCGACGACGTTTCCGGCGGCCAGAATGCGCGCTTCCAACTCGTGCAGGCGATCGTTTTTTCGATGAAGCGCGATGTTCAGGAGAACAATAATCGTTAAGAACAGGGCGCCGAGAAACAGAATCATCGAAACGACGCGATTCTTCTCGCGCGCCTTCCGTAGTGCAATTCTCTCGGATTCCGGAAGAAAATCGATGTCGCACAACCCGGGCAGAAACTTCTTCAGCGCCAGAACAAGCGCAAAGGCGTGTTTTGGTTTGACGCTTGCCGAAGATCTTGTTTTGGCGTTTCGAAGATTTTCGAAGGATGTTTTACCTGCAGAAAAAAAGCTTTGGTCACCGTTTTCGACGGACCTCTCTTGCAAGGACTCAGCCTGATCGCCCTAAACAACGGCCGCGTCATTGGTTGCGGCGCCGTCGTTTCCCAAAAGATCGCCGCGCAGCCTTAGAAAATTTCGCTGTAAACGGCTTACTGAGACGTCGTTAGAAAATCCGGCTTTGTTCACGCCGACAAGCGCCGGTTCAACAACCTTGACGTTTTCGAGACGCGCTTCAGAGCAGATTGCTGGACGTCCGTTGCGAGTTTTTATGAGCGACAAGTCGTTTTCGCCAATGCAAGCCAAGGTTTTCTCGGCGTCCAGAAAATCGGCTTCCACCATCGCCGCAAGATGCGCCAAATCAAGCCGCCCTGCGCCAACCATTGCCGGGCGCAGTCCCGCTTTTCGCACGATCTCGAGCCGCTCTTCGATTGCACGCCTGGAAGCGTAGGCAATGAGCAGCTTTTGACGATTTTCATCCTCGGAAACGACATGCGCTGAAAAGGCGAATTCATCGACGCTGAGATGCGGCGGCAGGAAGGACGCGGCGTGCGCTTGCAGCCAGTCGTTTATTTCGCCTTCGGGCATAACGGGGGCTTCTGATGCGCAGAACCGGATGAGCGGCCATCCAAGGTGCAACGCTGTGTCGGCGCCATTTAAACGATGCTTGACGACCAACTGATTTGTCGCGGCGACGGTCGCGGCCCGATCGCCAGGCGGTTGAATCCCTGCTTCATCGTTTGCGATCAGGGCAAGACCGCTCCAGGTTTTTTGCAAAGCGATCAGGCGCACGGACGACGTTTCGATTTCCAAGCCAATCGAAACGTTTTTCCAGCAGTCAACCAAGGCTTTGAGCTGTTTTCTGATCATTTTATCACTCCTTCAGGCATATAGTTCCCTTTCCCGGGAAAGTAAAGATGCGGCGTGATATAAATGATAAGATCGGTCTGTTGTTTCTCTTTTTTGCGGTTCTGGAAAACGCGCCCGAGCAGCGGGATGCTGCCCAGGACAGGCAGTTTAGAAATGGTTAGCGATTCAACCGTTTCCTGCAAACCGCCCAAGATAATCGTCTCGCCGTCACGCAGCTTAACCGTCGAGTTTAGCGAACGGCTGTTGATGGTTGGCGGAATGTTGGGATCGAGCTGACCTTGCGGCGTGTTAAATTCCGGCTGAATCTCGACAGTAATTTCGCCGCCGGCGCTGACCCAAGGCGTCACGGTCAGGCTGATGTCCGCCGAAATGGTCTCGAAACGCTGCGACACCTGATTGAAAACCTGATTTGCTCCAACAACAGGATTCTCGGTTTCGAGCAAGTAGTATTGCGTTGTACCGATTTTGATGTTGGCGGGATGGCCGCTCAAGGTGGCGATTTGCGGCTGAGAGCGAATTTTGGCGCGCCCGGCCTGTGAAAGGGCGTGAATTTGAACGAAAAAATCATCCGGCAAAGTCACAATTTTTGCCAGACCAAAAGCGGACGCTATCTTGTCCAGCGCCTTGTTAGCTCGATTAGCCGAGTAAACGCCGTCGATGAACGGATAATAAAAATTGGCCGCCGATTGCGGCGCGGCCTCCTTGCTCTCGCCGACGGTTATGCCGTAATCGCTGATCGACGAGCGCAGATAATCGACGACCAGCACTTCGAAAAAAATCTGCGCGATGGGATGATCGATTTCGCGCATGAACGTTTCCAGCTCATGAATCACTTCGCGTGCGCCGACGATCATGACGCCGTTGTGCTCTTTTACGACTTCAATGTTGGCTTGCTCGGTCAATTCGCGCGGCAATAGTTCAAGAACGCCGTCCGCCTTGATATGTTCGAGGCGGATCAATTTCATCGAAGCGATGCCGGCGACTTCGCGATTGCCGACGAAAACCACGCGCCCTTCGCGCCGCCAGGTGTACTTTGTGCCTTTAAACAAGTAGTTGAGTGCATTTGCCAGCGAGGCGCGGTGGCAGCGCGCCGTGACCAGACCTTCGATCTTGCCATAAATGAAAAAATCCAGATTGGACTGGGCGGAAATTTCGCGAATGATGCGACCGAGAGGAACGCCGCTCACGTCGAGAGTGATCAAGCTGTCTTCAATACTGATCCAGAGATTGCGCCGGGCGTCGCCTTTTTCTTCGCCGGAAAAGGTCTGGCGTTCGATGCTGAAGACGCCGTCTTTCTCCCGCAATTGAAAACTGTTGCTTGCGAACAGGCTTTGCAGGCCGCGCTCAAACGGCACGTTTTGCAGAAAGCCGGAAATTTTACCTTCAACGCCGCGCCCGACCAGCAGACTTTCGCCGCTCCGTTCAGCGATCAGACGAATGACCCGCCCGACGTCGACATCATTGAAATCGACCGACAGCAAGCCGTTTTCGACCGAAACGCTGACGGGTGGAACGACGGGCTCAGGCTCGGGCGGCGGAAAGATGCGGAACACGCCGTCGCTCAAGGTCAGGCGCAGATCGTGCTCTTTGATCAGAAAGCGCAGGGCGTCGATCACACGCAGGTCAGCGAGGCGGATGGTGATGCGCCGGTTTACCGCATTGTCGACAAAAACGTTGAGATTGTATTTTGCCGCCAGCCCACGCACGACGTCTTTCAAGTCGGCGTTTTTAAAGTCCAGCAGTTCGATGCGGGCCAGGGCGTTTGACGGGAGACGGAGCGAGTCGGCTCGAACCGCGGTCGAATCCGGCGGCGAACTCTGGGCGAGTGAAACGGAATTTGTCAAAAAAACGAACAGGGCGATTGCAAAAAACAATCGAACCATTTGCATCGATTTCCCGACCGGACGGCGGAAAACCGGTTCGCTGCTGACGCACGACGACATCTTCGCCTCCTTCGAGCGATATAAAAACGTTCATTGTGACTTGCCGTTCCAAATGCCGGAACGGCTCATGCGTACGTTCGGAAATCACGGTCAAGGCCCCGTCCCCTGAGCCTGAGCAGACCGTCTTCCCTTAATTGGTCGTGCGTAAAACTTCGGAAAAAGCGGTTTCCCCTGATAAAAAAAGCGCTGTTGCGGCTTCGCGCAGCGTTCGCATCCCCTGTTTTTTAGGTTGGCTTCGCAAAGCTTCTTCGCCGACGTGGTTGGCGATCAATTCAGTCATTTGCGGCGTGATCGGCAGCATTTCATACACCGCCCGACGGCCGGAATAACCGGTTTGGCTGCATTGCTCGCAACCGGCGTTTTTATAAATCTGCGCCTCCCCATTCAGCTCGGAAGCTTTGATCCCCAGTGCGGCTAAATCTGTAAAATCCCTGGATTCGTCGTCCGACACCAGGATTTCTTGCGGCGATTGGCTGTCAGTGAGATCGACTTCTTGCTTGCAGCGCCGACAAAGCCGCCGCAACAAGCGTTGAGCAACAATCATGCGTACGGACGAAGCGATCAGGTACGGCTCGACACCCATGTCCAACAAGCGCGTCAGGGTCGAAACTGCGTCGTTGGTGTGCAAAGTGCTAAAGACAAGATGGCCGGTCAGCGCAGCACGTACGGCGATTTCGGCGGTCTCTTCGTCGCGAATCTCGCCGACCATAATCACATCCGGATCTTGCCGTAGAAAGGCGCGCAAGGCGTTGGCAAAGGTGTAATCGATCTCCGGCTTAACCTGGCTTTGATTAATGCCGTCCAGATTGTATTCAACAGGATCTTCAATGGTAAGAATATTAATTTCCGGCGAGTTGAGATGGTTCAGCGTCGCGTACAGCGTCGTGGTCTTGCCGCTGCCCGTCAGCCCGGTGACGAGCACGATTCCGTGTGATGCGGAAATCGCTTCCTTGTAGATGGAAAGCAAGCCACCGGATATGCCGATATTGGCAAAATCGAGGCGCAATTGCGATTTATCTAGAACGCGTAAAACGACTTTTTCGCCAAAGCTCGACGGCAGGGTTGAAACGCGAATGTCGATGCGCCGGTCGCCTTGCTCGACGCGGATGCGTCCGTCTTGCGGGCGACGTTTTTCGGCGATATCGAGATCGGCCATGATTTTCAAGCGCGAGATGATCGCTTGTCGCTGCCGAACCTGCGCCCGAAAATGTTCAACTTCTTGCAGAACCCCGTCGATACGGAAGCGCACGCGAAAACTTTTCTCATAGACCTCAACATGTATGTCGCTGGCGCGCTGATTGACTGCGCGAGAGATCATGGCGTCAACAAAATCAACCGTTGACGCCGACGCACCGCCGGGTCTGGATTCATTGAAAGAAATTGCGTTTTGATGCTGGAACGTTGTTAAATTTTCCTGCTCGGACTGGCCGCTTTCGGCGGTGAGCGCTTCATCAAAATACATGGCGATTTTCAGTTCGATTTCATCGTCCGGCATATGGATGATTTCGACCGGCCTTCCCCAGAGAAACGACAAATCGTCGCGCAACGCGCTGAAATCCGTCAGAGACGTAAAAACGACGAGGTTTTGTCCGTTTTCCGAGACCGGCACTGCGTGACGTTTCCGAGCAAATTCCCGATTGAAAAACGACAACGCCCCTATATTTGTGCAGTCCATTGCGCATAAATCGTGCTGGATACTGTTTTTCCGTGAAAATATCTGCTTTAAATACAAAAAAACAAGCCGCAAAGGCAAAAGAAAGTTGGAAAAATTAAGCAATAGTTACGAATAGAATCTTGAGTGACTGGAGTGTCATTCAACCCGCATTTATAAATCGCCCCGAATTCGAATGCCTGTCGCCGCTTAAAGTATTGATCTATTTTCTGCGACAACAGCAGTCTACAAAAAGTCGTTATTTTGTCAAGAAAAATATTTTAAAAACTGATATTACGCGCCAGCTTCATAATACAGCAACCGTTTGTCAACCTCATTTCGCAGAGGCGCACTACTGTCAACCTAATTTCGGGACGCCCAAATTCTCGCTCCCAATCTCTGGATTGGGAGCACAATTGCACTCGAAACTCCAGTTTCGAGTATACTTTGGCTCGAAACCGGAGTAAGGGAACGAGCCGCAATGAGGCGCTGTTTTCGGTTTGGCTTCAGAAATGCTTTGCTGCGCGTAACATCAGTTAAAAAGTTGGCTCTATATGAATTTGTGCGTGTAATCGAATTCGAGTTTTTCGGCGATGAAGTGAACCATTTTGATGAAATTATTGATATTCCAGAGCTGGTCCGGCAAAGCAATACTTCCTCACTTAAAAAGTGTTGCTTCTCTTGTCAGAAATCTTTAAAAATATGCGTACTCAATAAGGAGACACCATGAGTGTTTATAGACGCGCGGGTTCTCCCTATTGGTACTTCAGCTACACGATACACGGCAAAAAAGTCGAAGGCAGCACGCGGACCAAGAACAAGACGCTTGCTAAGCAAATTGCGGCAACGCGAAAGGCTGATTTTCTCAGAGAGAAAAGTGAAATCAAAGCAGCGAAGCGGATGCCGTTTAATGCATTAGCAGATGAATTCCTCGAATGGTCAAAAGCGAATAAAAGAAGCTACAGCAGAGACGTTACCCTTGTCGGACATCTCGTTCAGTTCATTGGCAAAAAGGACATTTCAGACATTTCAAGCATTGATGTGGAGCGTTACAAGCGTGTTCGGGTCAAGGCGGTTTCCAGTTCAACAGTCAACAGGGAAGTTGCTTGCTTGAAAAGGATGTTCAACCTTGCGATGACATGGGACTATGCACAAAGCAATCCCGTGCAAGGCATCGAATTCTTTCGTGAGCCCAAGAAAAACTTTCGGTGGTTTTCAGAAGCAGAAATCGAAAAATTTCTTGCGGTAAGCAGCGGAAGGATAAAGGCGATCTTGCTAATCGGCATCAACACCGGCATGAGGATCAGTGAATTGTTGAACATCAAATTGACTTTGCGACGAATTACATCACCGTCGAAGAATCGAAAACAAATGAATATCGCAAAATCATGATGAATGCGAAGTGGAAGCAGGCGTTGCGAATGCAGAAACGAACTTCGGAATATGTTTTTGTGAATCGTGACGGGCGACCGTATCATAGAATCACAAAAGCGTTCAAGAACACGTGTCGGCGTGCAGGCATAGCACCGGCCACGCCACATGCTATGAGACACATGTTTGCAAGTCACCTGATGAAATTGGGCGTTGATCCATATACAATCATGGAGCTTGGAGGGTGGAAATCACTAGAAATGGTGATGCGGTACAGCCACCTTTCTCCTGATCATAAGCAACGCGCAGTTAATAAGCTTGCAGAGATGACTTGTCAGCGGAATTCCTGAAATACTCCTGAAATGACAAACACGCGCGATGAATTGATAGAGTGTTAGGTTATTGAAAACAAAAAACTTGCCCCTATAGCTCAGGTGGATAGAGCGTCGGTTTCCTAAAACTCTTGTCCGTAGCCGTTCCGCCAGAGTCCTTTCTTGCTTAAATCCTTTAAAAACAGTGAATATGTAACGAGTAAGGGTTAGCGAAATAGGGTCGCAATTTTCCATTGTTTCACCCTATTTTCATTATTTTCGAATCAGTTTGCTTAAATATTGCTTAAGTGGGAAGGCGGCTAAATACGACTTCTCTTCCCTTCTTTATTTTCTCAGATTGAATTCAACTTTAGCGACACTTGACTGGGGGATAAGCCAGCAGCCCCAAAAACCAAAGTTGTCTATGAGCCTTAATTTCTTGAATTTAGGAGAGGTTAGGGCTATTTTTTTGCCCGAGTGAACTGTATCCGAAAGGGGATTTAGTGGTACCAAATGGTACGGAGAACGGCACTAAAATGGCACTCGACAGAATCAAGGCGTAAATTATTGCCTTTAGTTTCTTGGCGATCTGCCAGATTAAGCATATAGATCGCATGCTTTCGACTGACCGATTCTGCTCGTTGGTTCATATTCCGAAGGTCGGGGGTTCAAATCCGCCTCCCGACTTACGTAAACGCTTGTTTTTACGACACAATGGAATCAGCTTTGATTCCCTTTTTTATATTCCTCCGGGGGCAATTCTGGACAATCTACGACAATAATCATACCCCGTAAACGAACGTAAGCGTCCGATGAACCCTTCTATTTTTATATTGAATTCCACATATGCGGTTTGCGTTTTCTAGGTGACTCACCTGTAAAAGTGCCAAGTGAACCCGTCTTGCAATTGTCTTTTTAAGCTGACTTTTGTCGACTAATCGGGTTTCCAGCTTTCCGGCAGGAGCTACGTGAGCTTTTTACAGGGATGATGGGCGAGAACGTCAGCCATTCAAACGGTTCCATACCATTTCCCTTCGCGGCTGCAAAAAAGAGTGTAGCGGCGCGTTCGGCCCCAGCGGGTGTTCCGACGATGAGGTAATTTTTACACCCAAGCGCGACAGAGCGGATCGCATTTGCGACTTTCTGCAAGCTTCGCTTTTCCACGAGATTGCTATGTACGCCCTGCTAAGGTGTACAAGTTCAGTGGGTGTAAATCCCACCCGGTAAACTGTTGCTCCGACCGGAAGCGCTTTGGAGCAGTTCAGGAGGTAACGAATGGGCTGAAGTATTCAAAGAAACGGCTCTTTTAAGGAGTCAGCGACTGTGCGGGCTGTAGCGTGCAGCGAACACTGAGCAGGCCTCGAGATCGTGTACTGTGGCAGTTGACCCGCCATAATAACGGGGAAAACTGTTATCGTGGGTGGATTGAGCAACATATGAAACCTGCGATGCCACGGGGGTAGTGGTGACGGGACGCACAGAAATGGGACTTGTCCGCAACAGGGGAAGCCTGTCTATGCAAAGAGATATGACGGTATCTTGCAAACAAATGCCTGTGAAGGCGAATTTTGGCATGGGCAGGTGGCGGATGGGTTTGTAGTATCAATGAAGTCGGGTAATTCCGGTGGAGAAAAGGAACCCTTGTTCAGAAGGAGTGTAACAAAGTGGCAAGAACCCGGGGATTGGCCAATAGCCTATTAACCCCGCAAGAAAAAGTTCGGAAGTTACAGTGTACATTGTATGTGAAAGCTAAGGCGGAGCCGGCTTATCGACTCTATAGTCTTTGGGACAAGATTTATCGCCGGGACGTCCTATGGACGGCGTATCAGCGCTGCCGCGCCAACGCCGGCAGCCCGGGTATCGACGGTGAAACATTTGCCGAGATCGAGTCTCAAGATTTGCATCTCTGGCTGGCTCAGCTCCAAGTTGAGTTGCGTGACGGTACATACCGCGCGCAGCCCCTCAGACGAGAGTGGATACCGAAAGCCAACGGCAAGCTCAGGCCTCTGGGTATTCCCTGTATCCGGGATCGTGTTGCTCAAATGGCAATGACGTTAGTGCTGACCGCTGTTTTCGAAGCGGATCTTTGCCGTAACCAATATGGTTTCCGGCCCCGCATGGATGCGAAGATGGCGGTTCGCCAAGTCTATTTTCACGTGACGCAACGCTCTTTGACCGAGATTGTCGACACGGATTTGCAGGATTATTTTAACACCATCCCGCATGGTCCGCTGTTGAAGAGTCTCGCCAGGCGGATATCAGATAAGAAAGTCTTGGAGCAAATCAAGCGATGGCTTGAAGTTTCGGTTGTCGAACGGACGGATACGGGTTTACAACGAACCAATCGTGCCAAGCGGTCTCACCGTGGGACGCCTCAGGGCGGCGTGGTCACGCCCCCAACACAAAGGATAACTCGGCATTTTTACCGAGTCAGGCCGCCTGCCGAGGTAGGCGGCCTAAACTATGGCAACCATCACTTAAGAAACGATAAAAGTTGTCTAAACAAACCCGACCATCTCTATGAACATTCGGTTTACCGGACGGACTTCATAGTTGCGCAGAGAGATTCTTGCAACCCATCCATTTGAGTATTTGGCGTAAATGTGTAATCTGAATACGCACAGGTTTTTGAGTCCCTTATTACCAAATTTGTCCATTTCCCTCATAGCTTTTTTGTGAAGTATTGTTACATTGTCATAAGTAACTGATGAGTAATGTTCATTATTTTCTTAGCATAAAAATTTGTAGTGTCATTGACAAAGACGTTGTTTTATCATTTACGACGATAAAATTTTTTGGCTCTATATGAATTTGTGTGGGTAATCGAATTCGAGTTTTCCGGCGATGA
>CAXHAT010000101.1:0-27273 GCA_964014485.1 uncultured Deferribacteres bacterium | reverse complement strand
ATGCAATGGAGTCTCGTGGGCTCGGAGATGTGTATAAGAGACAGGTCTTGGACGCGCCGATCTACTTTTGCCTGGAATCCTCGTTGGATCGCTTGGCTATGCTGTGGGGACTTACCTTGGTTTTTGGGTCGCAGGGATGTTACAGTAGCGGCTATTTCTCTTCAAATTTCATTTTGGACTAAGAATGACAAAACCTATCGACGAGATGCAAAGGATAGGCGTGCTCGGCGCCGGAACAATGGGCTCCGGCATCGCTTTGCTCGGGCTTCGCGCTGACTTACAAGTTGCTCTGTTTGACATTTCTCCTGAAATGCTGGAAAAAGCAAGAGCATATTTGCAAAAATACCTCGAACGAAAAGGCGACGGCGCAAAAATTTCGAATTTAAAAACGACGACGTCACTGAGTGATTTACACAATTGCGACGCCCTCATTGAAGCGGCGCCGGAAAAACTCGATCTCAAACAACGGATTTTCAAAGAATTAGATGAAGTTTGCGGCAAGAATGCAATTTTTGCCACCAACACCAGCACACTCTCCGTGACAGAAATTGCGTCAGCGATTTCGCAGCCAGAGCGTTTGGCTGGGATGCACTTTTTCAATCCCGCGCCGGTTCTGCCGCTCATCGAGGTGATCAAAGGCGCGCGGACAAGCGCGGAAACGATGGAGTTTTGTATTGCGCTGAGTAAGAAAATGGGCAAAACGCCTGTCGTGACCAAAGACACGTCGGGCTTCATTGTGAATCGCGTTGCGCGACCGTTCTACGGCGAAGCGCTGCGCGTCGTCAGCGAAAACATCGCGACGCACGAGCAAGTGGATGATGTGATGCGCCTCGGCGGCGGCTTTCGCATGGGGCCGTTTCAATTGATGGACTTGATCGGAATCGACGTCAATTTCACGGTGATGAAATCGATGTTCGAGCAGACTTTCGGCGATCCGCGCTACAAGCCCAGTCTGGTGCAATTGCAAAAAATTCAGGAAGGGGCGCTGGGGCGGAAAACAGGGCGGGGGTTTTATGACTATAAAGATGATTTTTCAGAAGAGCAAGAACTCGATAAAAACGAGAGTCCGTCGTTTGACGGTCTGGTTTATGTCTCAGACGGTTCCTGGGCGCCCGGCGTTCGCCAAATGTGTCTTGAAAAAAACGTGCGCTTGGCGGACAATGCAAATGAATTAGTGGATATCGCGATTGTGAGAGGCGGTCGGAGCAAGGAACTGCAAGCGCTCTTGCGGCGGTTGGCAAAATATCTTTCGCCGGAAACGGTGTTGCTTTGCCAAACCAGCGACATCACTTTGCATGAACTTGCAACCTGGGTGCGTCGCCCGGAAAGACTCGTCGGATTTGACGGCTTGTTCCTGGCGAAAGGTTCTGCCGCGACGCTAACTCCATCACCGGCTTTGCGCCCGGAACATCGAAAGGTCGTCGAGAATTTCATGACCGGCGTTGGGAAAAAATCCGTCTGGATTGATGACGGGCCGGGCCTGATTTTACCGCGCACAATCGCCATGTTGGCGAACGAAGCGGCGTTTGCGATCGGCGAACGGATCGCTGATGCAGAAATGATCGACAAAGCGATGATGTTAGGCGTAAATTATCCGAAGGGACCTTGGCAGTGGGCTGGAGAAATCGGGTTCAATCGAATTCTGGACATTCTCGATCACCTTTATCAAGAATATCGCGAAGAACGTTACCGCGCCGCACCACTGTTGAGACGGCTTGTAAGAAGTGAAAAGTTCATGCCGACCTCGCGGTAAACGCCCAACCAGCGCTCGCTCTTGGATATACATTCGTCCTTTTGAAGGACAGCATTTTGTCTTTTAACAGCATTCTCAGCCAAAACTTTCCTTCCAAAAACCAACCGGGGTCGTCACGAAAAATAATATTCCCGCGCATATTTTCGAATTTGCCTATCTTTGACATTCCCAAATCCGCGTTTTCTTTTTTTGGGTTATACTAACCGGGTATAATTTTCGAAAATCGCCGAGATACAAGGCGAACCCAGCCTATTTTTAGTAAAATTTATGATCGCACCAAAGAGTCAACCAGCCTGGATAAAATGCCCGAAGCCGCGTCCGGACGCCGAAACCAGACTATTCTGTTTTCCTAATGCCGGGGGCGGCGCAGCAATGTATTTCCCCTGGAATTCGGAATTCGATGAAAGCGTCGAGATTAACGCCATCGAACTGCCGGGGCAGCATTCACGTTTTCGCGAACAACCGTTCGAGGACGCTTCCGCACTCATTGAAAATTTGCTTCAATCCGTCACCGAAAAATTGGACAAGCCATTTGCGTTTTTCGGTCACAGTCTCGGCGCTTTATTGAGCCACGAGCTGACGTGCGTTTTGGCAGAGCGCGGATTGCCCCAGCCGAAAACTTTGTTCGTTTCGAGCTTTCGCGCCCCGCACACGCCCAAGCGTCTGCCTGACATCGGTCATCTGGCGGATGACGCGTTTGTACAGGCGATTCAATCGCGTTACGGCGGCATACCCGAAGCCGTTTTGCAAGAGAAAGACTTGCTGGACTTAATGCTCCCAGGGCTGAGATCCGGGTTCAAAATGTTCGAAGATTTTCGTTTCCAAAATCAACCGCCTCTCGCAGCGTCAATTTGCGCTTTTGGCGGCAGGCAAGATAAAGTCGTGGCGGAAACTGAACTTGACGCATGGCGTGAAAGAACGCTGGCGGAATTTGAATTATTCATGTTTGAAGGCGGACATTTCTATTTGACCGAAGGCCGCCTCCCCGACTTAAGTGCCGTGATTCGACAAAAGTTAAGCGCCGAACAAAGAAAAAAAGCCGCTTAATGCGCGGTTATACATTTCACCTTCGTCTCCCCGCCTAATTTGGGCGCCGGAGTCCTCTTTCTCAGTCCCAAGACTTGACAACAGGAACCACGCATCGTGACGAGAGAAAAGAAACTGAATCCGCCTGATACGTTTCAAAATGAGCCTATTGCCGTCATCGGAATGGGCTGCCGTTTTCCCGGCGCGGACTCGCCCTCGGAGTTTTGGCGGGTGCTTTGTGAAGGCAAGGATATGGTCGCTGACGTTCCTGAGGAACGCCGGGAGTTGCGTGCGCTCTACGATCCCGAACCGCAAAAGCCCGGTAAAATCGTCACTCGGCAGGGCGGTTTTTTAAAAAATATCGACCAATTCGACCCTGCTTTTTTTGGCATTTCTCCACGAGAAGCCGAAGTGCTCGATCCCCAGCAACGGCTCTTGCTGGAAACCGCTTGGGAAGCTTTTGAAGACGCGGGCGTTGCGCCGCAAAATCTTGCCAGCCGTCGGGCGGGCGTTTTCGTCGGCATGTGGACGAATGATTACGAAGACCGCATGATCCGTGCGACGGACAAATTTGATCTTTATTTCACCAACGGCGGCGGGCGGCATTCCGCATCAGGACGGCTCTCATTCACGTTCAATTTGCAGGGGCCGAGCATGACCGTTGACACGGCGTGTTCTTCATCGCTGGTTGCCGTACATCTTGCCTGCAAGAGCATCCGCGACGGCGAAAGTGATTTGGCGCTGGCCGGAGGCGTCAATCTCATCTTGCATCCCTTCATCTCAATCGGTTACTCCAGATCAAAAATTCTCTCGCCCTATGGCCGCTGCCGCTTCGGCGCGGAAAACGCACAAGGTTACGTGCGCAGCGAGGGAGCGGGCATGATATTGCTCAAAAAACTTCATCAAGCTCTGGCGGACGGCGACGAAATCTACGCTGTTATTCGCGGCAGCGCGGTCAACAACGACGGCGCCAGCAGCGGATTGCTCGTCGCGCCCGGCGTTGAAACGCAAATCGCCATGCTGCGGCGCGCCTACGCAGAAGCGGGCGTCGAACCTGCAAAAGTCGGCTACATTGAAGCGCACGGCACCGGCACGGCGGCGGGTGATCCGGTTGAGCTTGGCGCACTTGGTGCGGTTTTGGGCGAAAATCGTTCTCAAGACCAGCCATGTCGCATCGGGTCGGTCAAAACGAATATTGGTCATACCGAAGCCGCTTCTGGAATTGCCGGACTGATCAAAGCCGTGCTCTGTTTGCAGCATCGCCAAATTCCTCCCAGTTTGCATTTTGACCGTCCGAATCCGAAAATCGATTGGCGGGGTTTGGGCTTTCAAATGCAGCAAAAGCTTGAATCCTGGCCCAAGACGGACGAATCGCTGTTTGCGGGAGTAAATTCCTTCGGCATCACCGGAACAAACGCGCACATTGTGCTCGAAGAATCCCCGCCCCCTCAAAATGTCATTCAGGAAGAATCGATTTTGCCTGCGGACAGAAGTGACAAGACCGCTTCTGAAGCTGAACTGAAAAAACAAGTCTTCAATTCGTCTTCAAAGGAAAGTTCGGGTCGTGCGGAACACACGCTCAAACTCTCCGCCGCCAGTGAGCAAGCCCTGAAAGCCCAGGCGGCGCGCTACGCGGAATTTATCGAGAAACAAACTCCCGAATTGTTCCCGGACATTTGTTTCTCCGCCAACAGCGGCAGGGCAGATTTTGAGTTTCGCCTGAGCGCTCACGCTCCTGATTCGCAAGAAATGTCCGCGCAATTGCGACGATTCATTAACGGCGAAAGAACGCCAAATCTGCAAACCGGGCAAATCGAAGAGAGCGTAAATCCGAAGATCGCCTTTCTTTTCACAGGGCAAGGCGCACAGTACGCCGGTATGGGAAAACAGCTCTATGAGACGCAGCCGGTGTTTCGGGAAGCGCTGGATCGCTGTGCGGAATTCCTGGAGGGTGAGCTTGAATCACCGCTTTTGAACGTGATTTTTGCTTTAGATACTCACGAAGAAGTCATTCCCGTCCCGAATAAGTCGGGAGGAATCCAGAAAGAGCAGCGCCCTTTAGATTCCCGCCTGCGCGGGAATGACAAATTGGAAAATGACGAGAATCGTACTACGGAAAATGCGATCAATCAAACCGCCTACACCCAACCTGCATTATTTGCGCTGGAATTCGCCCTTGCCGAACTCTGGCAATCCTGGGGCGTGGAGCCGGACATGGTGCTCGGTCATAGTGTGGGCGAGTATGTCGCGGCTTGTCGGGCGGGCGTTTTTAGTCTGGAAGATGGTCTCAAGCTCATCGCCGCGCGCGCGCGATTGATGCAGAACCTCGATGAAAAAGGCGGAATGGCGGTGGTTTTTGCGAACAGAGAAAAAGTCGCCGAAGCCGTTGCGCCATTTGCGGACAAAGTCTCGATTGCTGCGCTTAACGGGCCGGAAAACACAGTCATTTCCGGTGCTTCCGAAGCGCTTCAGACCATTGTTGAGAAATTTGAAGAAGAAAAAATCAAAGTCAAAAAGCTAACGGTGTCCAATGCTTTTCATTCGCCGTTGATGGAGGGGATGCTGGATGAATTCGAACGTATTGCAAACGAAATTTCGTTCTCGTCGCCGAAAGTCCCGCTGGTTTCGAATTTGACCGGTCGCGTTTTTGCTCCCGACGAAATTCCCGATGCAAAGTATTGGCGCAAACACATTCGCGCCGCCGTGAATTTCTCGGACGGCGTGAAAACTTTGGCTGATGAAGGATGCACGATCTTCCTCGAAATGGGTCCCGCGCCGTCACTCGTGAGCATGGCGATGAAGTGCGTTGAACCAGGCGGTAAACAGTGGTTGGCCTCGCTGCGCAAAGGCAAAAACGACTGGGGACAATTGCTCAACAGCCTCGGCGCGCTCTATGTCAACGGCGCTGCCATCGATTGGCGCGGTTTCGATAAACTATACTCGCGTAAGCGCATCAAACTGCCGACCTACCCGTTCCAACGCGAGCGCTATTGGATCGATGAGAGCAATCCCGTCGCCGCTCACGCTGGATCAAAGACTCGCGTGCAAAAAGACGGTCATCCGCTTTTGGGAAGCCGTTTACGATCAGCGCTGAAGAGCGTGCAGTTCGAATCGCGGATCAGCGCAAAATCTCCAGGCTTTTTAAACGACCATCGGTTCCTCGATATGGCGGTTTTCCCCGCCGCCGGATATTTGGAAATGATGCAGGCAGCCGGACGTCGCGTTTTCGGCGACGAAGCTTTTGTATGCAGCGATTTCCTTATTCGCGAAGCCTTGCCGCTTTCCGAAGATTCACCCCAAGCACTACAAACCATCATCACGCCGGAAAACGACGGCAGTTATTCGGTTGAAATTTTCGGCGCACCAGACTCCGACGATGAAGCCGCCGAATGGGCGCTTTTCCTGACGGCGAAACTCGCTTCTTCAACAGGGGAGATTGAAGAATCGCAGAATGAGCGAGACGCGTTTTCGGAAACCCGAACGCGCTGTGATCAAGAAATCTCAGGCGGTGATTTCTATGCCCGCAGGCTCAAAGTCGGGGCGTTCATCGGTGAAAATTTTCAGGCCATTGAAAAGATTTTTCTCGGAAAAAACGAGGCCGTCGCGCTTTTGCCGCTTGCGGAATCCGCCGTAAACCAGGCGGAGGATTTCACCATGCACCCGGCGCTGCTCGATGCTGGAATTCAAGTTTTTCTTGCCTGCGTTCCGGAAATTGATGCTGAAATTTACCTGCCAATTGGCTGCGAACGATTTGAATGCAATGGCGCCCATTCTTCGAAATTGACTTGTCACGCGCAACTGCACGAGAACGCCGACGACGACCGCGAAATGTTCAAAGGTGACCTGATTTTCCATGACGAAAATGAACGACAAGTCGCGAAAATCGAAAAATTGCGACTAAAACGAGCAGACCGCACTGCGCTTCTGCGAATGACGCAGCGGAACAATATTGATAATTGGCTTTATGAAGTCGTCTGGCGCGAGCGGGCTTTGGACAGGAAAAATGTACAAAATCAGCAGCCGGGCGCTTGGGTGATTTTCTCAGAAAACGCCGAAATCAGCGAAAGCCTCTCGCAAAGAATTGCGACGCACGGCGGTGAATGCGTGATCGGGCTATTCTCGGATTCAAACGGCGAGCTTCCCGAAAACGCGACGCACGTTGATTTTGAAAAACCGGACAATTTTTTCGAACTGCTTCAGAATGCAGCATCACAATTTTCAGAAAACTTTCAGGGCGCGATTTTCTTCCGCGGCGACGAATCCAAAGAAGGAACGCGCGAAGAATTACGGGCGCGGCAAAAGCTGCTTAACCAGAGCTTGCTGCATCTCGTGCATTCGATGGATCGGTTGATGTCGGAAAGCGCGGCTGCGCCTAAATTGTGCGTTGTCACGCACGGCGCGCAAGCGGTTTCGCTGCAAGAATCGTTGGCTGGTTTGTCGCAAGCGTCGTTGTGGGGGCTGGCCCGTGTCATCATGCAGGAGCACCCCGAACTGAAATGCAAAATTTTCGATCTGGATGCGTCGGAAAACCCGGAACAAGTTGCTGAGCTTGTTGATGACATTTTTGCCGGAAGCGAAGAAAGTCAAATCGCGTTCAGAAGCGGCGAACGTTTTGTCGCGCGCATGATCAAAAAAGGCGCGAAGGATTTTCTTGTTCCGCCGGACAACCAGCCTTTCCAGCTACAAAAATCCCCTGATCAAACCTTCGACAAGCTTTCTTTACAGCCAATTTCTTTGCAGCGCCCAAGACGCGGCGAGGTCGAAATTCAGGTTCATGCGACGGGTCTGAATTTCCGCGACGTGCTGAACGCCCTCGGCATGTACCCCGGAGAAGCCGGGCCGCTTGGCCTTGAGTGCGCCGGGAAAATTTCCGCCGTCGGCGAGGATGTTGAGCAATTTCAAGTCGGCGATGAAGTCGTCGCGATGGCGTTCGGGAGTTTTAGCTCGAACGTGATCACACGCGCCGAACTGGTTGTGAAAAAGCCCGGCGCGATCTCTTTTGCGCAGGCGGCGACGATTCCTGTGACTTTTTTGACCGCACACTACGGACTCAATCGTTTGGCGAAAATGCAGCCGGGCGAGCGCGTTTTGATCCACGCCGGAGCGGGCGGGGTCGGGCTTTCGGCGATTCAATTGGCGAAGCAGGCGGGCGCTGAAATTTTTGCAACTGCCGGGAGTGAAAAGAAGCGCGACTTGCTGAAATCCCTCGGCGTGCGGCACGTTTTCAATTCCCGCACGCTCGATTTTGCTGACGAAATCATGGCCGTCACGGACGGGGCCGGAGTTGATATTGTGCTCAATTCTCTCGCAGGGGAATTCATCGACAAAAGCGTCTCCGTGCTTGCGCCAAACGGACGTTTTATCGAAATCGGCAAGACTGATATTTGGAGCGAAAAGCACATGGCCGCCGAAAAGCCGGGCGTTTCCTACTTCGTCATCGCGCTCGATCACATGGCGAAGGACGCGCCGGAGTTAGTCGGTGATTTGTTCGCGGAATTGATGGGAATGTTTTCCGAAGGAGCTTTGCTGCCGCTGCCTTTGCAAGAGTACGCGATTCAAGCGGCGCCGGAAGCGTTTCGTTTCATGTCGCAGGCCAAACATATCGGCAAAATTGTGTTGACGCAAAAGCACCGTCCTGAAAAAGACGAATTTACAACCGACGGAACGTGGTTGATCACCGGCGGTTTGGGCGGGCTCGGATTGCGCACCGCTAAGCGTCTGGTTGAACGCGGCGTCAGGCATCTGGCGCTCACTTCGCGCGGAGAACCTTCCGAAGCGGCGCGGGGGCAAATCGACGAATTGGAAAAACGCGGCGCAAAGATAAGCGTGCTGCGCGGCGATATTTCAAAATTAGAAGACGCCGCCGGAATTTTTGACGAAATTGCCGAGAACATGCCGCCGCTTCGGGGAATCGTTCATGCCGCCGGCATGTTGCGCGACGGGCTGCTGCGCGGCCAGTCGTGGCAAAATTTCGATGACGTTTTTGCGCCGAAGATTTTGGGTGCCTGGAATATACACAAATTGTCGCAAAATCTCGATCTCGACGCGTTCGTGCTTTTCTCGTCCGTCACGGCGCTGCTCGGAACCAAAGGTCAGGGAAATTACGCCGCCGCCAATGCTTTCATGGACGGGCTGGCGCACCATCGTCGAGCGTTGGGATTGCCAGCCTTGAGCGTAAATTGGGGGCCGTGGAGCGAGATCGGCATGGCCGCCGCCATGGAAAACCGCGATCAACAACGCTGGGGCGAACTGGGAATCAGCATGATTTCTCCGGAGAGCGGTCTTGATCTGTTTGAAAAATGTCTGACGGAAGATGCGGCACAAATCGCCGTTTTACCTGCGAATTGGAAATCGTTTTTTAGTAATAATGCAACGCCAAATTCATGGCCGTTTTTCCACGAACTTCGTCCGAAAACAGACCCAACATCGGCGCCTAAAAACAATCAGGCGTCAAGAAATTTTGGTGAAGAGCTATTGCAAACGCCGCCGGAAAAACGCCGGAATTTTCTAAAAGACGCAGTCCGCCAACAGGTGATTCACATTCTCGGACTCGCCGTTTCCGCACAGCCGCCCGCGGGCAAACCTTTGAAGGAACAAGGACTTGACTCACTCATGGCCGTCGAATTAGGCAACGCCCTGGCTTCTGATTTGGGCGAATCGCTGCCAGGCTCGCTGGTGTTTGACTATCCGACCATCGACGCGATCACAAATTTTCTCGCCGAAGAAACTTTTGCTGAAGCGCTCTCCAACGGCAAAGACGAGCCGGAGCAAACCGCAAAATCCGCGGACGAAGATGCAAAAATCGCCGAGTTGGAGCAGCTCTCCGACGAAGATGCGGAAGCTTTGCTGGCTGAGAAATTACAGGCCTTTGAAGGGAATTACTGAGTGTTTCAATCCGATAGATCAAAAATATTTTGTTTAACTCCTTCGGAGTAAGAGAGGGTATCTCGAGCTTTTTAACCCAGGGCGCTGCCCTGAGCTGAGTTGTCAAACCGCTTTGCGGTATTTTCCTACGCCGAAGGTGTTTCATGGCATAGCCCAGGGCAACGCCCTGGGATTGGAGTGTTTTTTTGTTCATTTCTACTCCGAAGGAGTTAAACAAGCGGTTGTCGACACGTCACTGCAATTGCGAAATGAGGTACTAATTGAGCGAATCCCCAAAAAACGAGCAGAATTTGACCCCATTGAAGCGAGCTTTGCTCACGCTCGACCGGATGCAAAAAAAACTCGATAATCATGAGCAAAAAAGCAAAGAACCGATTGCGCTTGTCGGCATGGGCTGCCGCGCGCCCGGCGACGTTGCCGACCCGGATTCCTTGTGGCGTTTGCTGCGCGACGGCGTGGACGCGATCACCGAAACGCCGAAAGAACGCTGGGATTTGGACGCTTATTTCGATGAAGATCAGGCCGCGCCGGGAAAAATGTACACGCGCTTCGGCGGCTTTTTGCGCGACGTTGATAAATTCGACGCGGCGTTTTTCGGCATTTCCCCGCGCGAAGCGGCGGCCATGGATCCGCAGCAACGCATTTTGATCGAAACGAGTTGGGAAGCGCTGGAGCATGCCGGACAGACGCGCGAAAAATTGATGGAAAGCCGCACCGGCGTTTACGTAGGTGCGTGCTTCAACGAATACTCGAAATTACATCTTTACTCCGACGATCCGGCGCGCATCGACGCTTATTCTTTCACCGGCACGGCGATCAGCGTGCTGGCGGGGCGTTTGTCGTACTTGCTTGGGTTGCAAGGGCCGAGTCTGGCGGTGGACACGGCGTGTTCTTCGTCGTTGGTCACGACGCACCTCGCGTGTCAGGCACTGCGAGCCGGAGAGTGCGACTTGGCGCTTGCCGGGGGCGTGAATTTGATTCTCTCGCCGGAAGTCACGATCTATTTTTGCAAGGCCGGAGCGATGGCGCCGGACGGGCGCTGCAAAACGTTCGACGCAGCGGCAAACGGCTATGTGCGCGGCGAAGGCTGCGGCATGATCGTGCTCAAACGGCTCTCCGACGCGCTCGCGGACGGCGATAATATTTTGGCGTTGATTCGCGGTTCAGCGGTGAATCAGGACGGTCGCAGCAACGGTTTGACTGCGCCCAACGGCCCGTCTCAAGTGCGCGTCATTCGCGATGCGCTTGCCGCCGGGGACGTAAAACCGTACGAAGTGGGTTATGTCGAAGCGCACGGCACCGGCACGCCGCTGGGCGACCCGATTGAAGTGCGCGCGTTAAATACGGTTTACGGCGAAGGTCGCAAGAAAAACAGCCCGCTGACCATTGGATCAATCAAAACGAATGTCGGGCATCTCGAAGGCGCGGCGGGCGTTTTGGGCTTGATCAAGGTTGTGCTGTCGCTGCAAAACAAGCAGATCCCGCCGCATCTGCACTTCAAATCGCTCAATCCCATGATCTCTCTGGACGACGCTCCGGCGGAAATCCCGACGACTTTGCAAGCCTGGGCCGGCGATGACGGCAAGCGCATGGCGGGCGTGAGTTCTTTCGGCATTTCCGGCACGAACGCGCACGTCGTTTTGCAGGAAAGTCCAGTTTTCAGTGCTCAGTCTCAAATGAGCGGGTTGAAAGAAGGAAAACTGAACACTGATCTACTGACAATTTCCGCGCATTCGCTGGAAGCGTTGAAAGCGTTGGCGAAAAAATATACCGATTTTGTTGAGACGGTAATCGATGATGACGCTGTTCTGAAAAATCTGTGTTACAGCGCGAGCGTGCGGCGGACGCACCAGCGTCATCGTTTGGCGTTGGCGGTGAAAAACAAGTCGGATCTGGTTCAAAAACTTGGGGCGTTTCTGACGGACGAGCAAGCGCCGGGCGTTGTTTTTGATGAAGCTGATTTGGAGCGCGAGCACAAGATCGTCTTCGTTTTTCCCGGACAAGGCGGACAATGGTTTGGCATGGCGCGCGAACTTTTGCGCGAAGAACCGGTTTTTCGTGCGAGCATGGAAAATTGCGAAATCGTGCTCAAAAAATTCGTCGATTGGTCGCTGCTGGAGCAATTGCAGCTTGAAGAAGGAAAATCGCGCCTGCACGAAATCGACGTTGTGCAGCCGACGCTGTTTGCAATTTATGTTTCACTCGCCGCGCTTTGGAAATCGTGGGGAATCACGCCCGACGCGGTGGTTGGCCACAGCATGGGCGAAACGGCGGCGGCGGCGGTTTCCGGCGGATTGTCGCTTGAAGATGCGGCCAAAATCATCTGTCGCCGCAGCAAGCTTTTACGCCGAACCAGCGGCAAGGGCGCGATGGCTGTGGTTGAATTGTCTTTGAACGAAGCCGAAAACGCTTTGCGCGGCGTGGAAGAAAAACTCTCGGTTGCGGTGAGCAACAGTTCGCGCTCCACGGTTATTGCGGGCGATCCCGACGAGCTTGATAAACTGCTGGAAAAGTTGGATGCAGACGGCGTTTTTTGCCGCAAAATTAAAGTTGACGTCGCCTCGCACAGCCCGCAAATGGATCCGCTCATAGATGATCTGCTTGAAGCGCTCGATGGCCTTGAGCCTAAAAAAGCCGAAATTCCGATGTATTCGACCGTGCTCACGCAAGTGATCGATGGCACGGAATTGAACGCGGAGTATTGGGTCAACAACTTACGCCAGCCGGTGCTGCTCTCGAAAGTCATCAACCAATTGGCGGACGATGGTCACAACATTTTTATCGAACTCAGTCCGCACCCTGTGCTCCTACCGGCGATTCAACAAGAACTTCAGGAACGCGACGCGGCTTGCACCACCATCGCTTCGATGCGCCGCAACGAGCCGGAGCAGGAAATTATGCACACGGCGCTGGCGACGCTTTACACGAGCGGATACGACGTCGACTGGAACGTTTTCTATCCAAAACCCGGCAAAGTTATCTCCTTGCCGCTCTACCCGTGGCAGCGCGAGCGTTTCTGGTTCGACGGCCAATTCGCAGCCAAAGGCAAAAAGAAAATCTCCGGCAACGGCAAATTGCAGCATCCTTTTCTCGATTTCCATCTCCAGGCAGGGCATCAACGCGGCGCGCATGTCTGGCAAGCGGAAATCAGCACGGGTTATTTTCCCTACCTGGCGGATCATCGCGTGCGTGACGCCGTCGTTTTTCCCGCCGCCGGATTTGTCGAGCTGGCGCTTGCTGGCGCGCGCGAACTTTTTCAAGAACAAGGTTTTACACTTGAAAATATTGCCATCGAAAAAGCGCTTTTTTTGCCAGAAAATCCTGAGGAAGGCGTGCAGCTTCAGTTGGTCATTCGGAAATCCGAAGATAGTGCAAGATTCACCATTTTAAGCCAATCTAAGGGCGGCGATGATTGGGAAACTCACGTTCGCGGCAAGGTCAAAATCTCGGAAAGTGGCGCAATCGATGTCCATCGCGAACGGCCAGTGTCATTCCCGCGCAGGCGGGAATCCAGTTCCGTTGACGCGCTAAAAGATTCCCGCCTGCGCGGGAATGACGAGGAGTGCGCAGCTTCGAGCTTCGGAAGCAATCTTGAAACTCTGAAATCAAAAAGCCAAAATCACCTCAGCAAAACCGCGCACTACGAAACGATGCACCACCGCAACCTGCCGTACGGCGCACACTTCCAGGCCGTCAATCAAATCTGGCAAACAGACGACGTTTCTCTCGCGGAAATCGCGTTAGCGGAATCACTGCAAAAAGACCTCGGTGAGTATATCGCGCATCCAGCCGCACTCGACGCAGCATTTCAACTGCTCGAGGCGCTCGTCCCAGCCGATCAAAACGGCTATCGTTCGGACGAACCTTACCTGCCTGCAAAAATCGAAAATTGTTGCGTTTACGATGAACTCAAGCCAAACCAGCCGCTTTTTGCTACACTGAAAAATCTCACGTTTAGCGAAAATCCAGGAGCGTTCGTCACTGCCGATATCGCACTCGTTAATGAAAATGGCGATGTGCTGCTGGAAGCCAACGGCCTCACCCTCGAACGCCTTGCCCGTGATGAAAAACACGCGCTGGCCTCGCTGCAATATCAAATCGAGTGGCTGGAAAAGCCCCGCGTCGAAGACGAAAGTAAGGAGTTCGCGCTTCAGCGTGTTTTTCTCGTCTTCAAAAACAACCACGCCGCGAGTAATCATCTCGTCCAAAAACTCGAAGATGATCGCCGAAAAATCATAACCGTCACCGCCGGAACCGAATTCAAACAAACAGACAATAACTTTGAAATCAATCCGGGAAACCCGGAAGACTGGCGGCGATTGCTTGAAACCATTCAACAAGAAAACCCGACTTCGCTGCTCGAAACGATTTTTCTCTGGTCGATCACTGATGCTCAAGGTTCAGCGGCGAGCAGCGAAAACGTTTGGCAAGCGCAGCAGGATGGTGCGGAAAGCGTCCTGCATTTGACGAAGGCGATCACTAGCTTTGAAAACCCGCCGGAAACACGGCTTTGGCTCGTCACCAATGGCGCGCAACCCGTTGAAAAACAATCATCCAGTGCGTCGATTGCCCACGCCCCGCTTTGGGGACTTAGCGCGGTGCTCGCCAACGAACATCCCGAACTCAATTGTAAACGCATCGATTTCAGCCAGCAATCGGACGATGTGGAAAATGCCAACTTTTTGCAGGAAATTGCTTCGGAAGATCACGAAGATCAAATCGTGTTGCGCGGCGAAAAGCGCTTTGTCGCGCGATTGGTACAAAAGCCGGTGGAAGGGGCGAAAACGACGGATGAATCGGAGAATCGCATTCTGGCAAACGGCCGTCCGTTCCGTGCGCATGTTTCGGAACCGGGCGTGATCGACAATTTGCATTTTCAATCATTCTCGCCGTCCGATCCAGGCGCTGACGAAGTGCAAATCGAAGTTCATGCGGCAGGATTGAATTTTTTAAACGTCATGTCCGCCCTCGGCATTTATCCCGGATTCGAAAACGGCGTCGGGCCGCTTGGGATCGAGTGCGCGGGCGTGGTTGGCAAAATCGGCGAGAATGTTAAAAACGTGAAGCCAGGCGATGAAGTTCTGGCCTATGCGCTGGATTGCATGGCGACGCACGCGACTACGCATACCGCGTTGGTCATGCCGAAGCCGAAGAACCTGAACTTTGAGCAAGCGGCGACGATTCCAGGCGTTTTTCTCACCGCACATTATGCGCTCAACAAACTGGCGCATTTGCAAAAAGGCGAGCGCGTGTTGATTCATTCCGCAACCGGCGGCGTTGGGCTGGCGGCGATTCAATTGGCAAAACTTGCGGGCGCGGAGATTTTCGCCACCGCCGGAACATCGGAAAAACGCGAATTTTTAACATCGCTCGGGATAAAATATGTGATGGATTCACGCTCTCTCGATTTCGCCGAGCAAATCATGGAATTCACTAACGGCGAAGGCGTGGACGTCGTGCTCAACTCGCTTTCCGGTGAAGCAATCGCGGCCGGGCTTTCGGCGCTGCGACCTTACGGACGCTTTGTCGAAATCGGAAAAGCTGACATTTATCAAGATTCAGAAATCGGCCTGTCGCCGTTCAAGAAAAGCCTGTCTTACTTCACGGTTGATTTCGAGCGTATGCCGCGCGAACGTCCGGAATACGTCGGACGATTGTTGGCGGAAATCATGGCATTGTTTGAAAATGGCAAACTCGAGCCGCTGCCGCTCAAAACCTACGCGGCGGACAACTTAGCCGAAGCTTTTCGCTTCATGGCGCAAGCGAAACACATCGGCAAGCTGGCAATTTCGTTCGAAAACAAAAACATTGATATCGCTCCCGATCCGTCACAACGGTTTGCCGAGGGCTCTTGGCTTATCACCGGCGGTCTCGGCGCGTTGGGCTTGAAAACCGCTGAGTGGTTGGTCGGAAACGGCGCACGTCACCTCGCGCTCACCAGTCGCGGCAAGCCTTCCGATGAAGCAAAACAGAAAATTTCAGCCTTGCAATCTGGCGGCGCGCAAGTAGAAATCATGCAGGCGGACGTTGCCGACGAAGCACAAACCGCCGCGTTGCTCGGACGCATTCGCGAAACTTTGCCCCCGCTCAAAGGCGTGGTTCACGCCGCCGGATTGCTCGCCGACAGCACCATCGCGCAAATGGACGTGGAACGCTTCCGTGAAGCGATGCGCCCGAAAGTGCTCGGCGCGTGGAACCTGCACCGGCAAACGCAAAACGATCCGCTCGAATATTTCGTGCTTTTCTCTTCTGCAACAGCCATTCTCGGCAGCGCCGGACAGAGCAACTACGCAGCCGGGAACGCCTTCATGGACGCGCTGGCACATCATCGTCGCGTCAAAGATTTGCCTGGCTTGAGCGTGAATTGGGGAACCTGGAGCGAGATTGGCTTGGCCGCCGCGCAAGAAAATCGCGGCGCACGCATGGAAGATCGCGGTCTCGGCAGCATCTCGCCGGAGGAGGGCGTGAAATCACTTGATCTTTTGCTCGAAAATGAAACTGTGCAAGCCGGGGTGATGCGCTTCAACGCAGCAAAATGGTCGGCGTTCTACACCGCTGCCCAAGATGCGCCTTTTCTCAGTCAGCTCGAAAAAACCGAAGCTTTTGTCGGAGCAGAGCAGGAGGGGAGCGACGACGCAGAAAACATGCGTCAAAAATTGCAAAGCGCCGCGCCGGGACGCAAACGCCGCAAAGCGCTGGAAGATCATCTTCAGCAGCAAATCAGCAAAGTGCTCAAAATCGCGCCCGACCGGATCAAGCTCACCAGCCCGCTCAAAACTCTCGGTCTCGATTCGTTGATGGCCCTCGAACTGCGAAACCGCCTGGAAGCAAGCCTCGAAGTCAAACTGCGCGCCACCATTTTCTGGAATTTCCCAACGATCAGCGTTCTCGCGCCGGAGCTAGCGAAGTTGATGGAAATCCCGCTGGAAGAAAATGCGGAGGACATTCAAGAATCGGAATCTGAAAACGGCGTCTCGGAAGCGAGCGTTTCCGAGGATGACTTGACTGACTTGCTCGTAGAGATTGAAGGTTTGTCGGATGAAGAAGCGCAGGAGTTGTTGTAAGAAGATGTTCGGTAAATGATCAAAGTCGTGCAATCAAATTTTCGTATTCAGTGTGACCGCCAACCCAGAACCAGACGATTTCATTACTGTCGAGAATGCCGACGGCGCGATAATCGATGTTGATGCGAACTGAATAGACGGGTTTTGTTGAATGGATTTGTTTGAAGTGCAGGCTTGGATGAAAGGGATTTTGAGTAAAACGTTGGTAAGCGGTTCGCGCTTGTTCTCGAATCTGTTTCGGCAAGTGTTGAAGTATTTTTCGAAAACGTGCGGTCGTATGGGATTTCACAGCCTTTCTGGATCGAGAGTGAGCGTTTTATCGGCGCGATGCTCGGCCAGCGCTTCGTCTGCCAATTGCGCAAGCTGACCTTGTGAGTCAGCAAAGGCTTTTGCCCAGCGCCATTCGGAAGCGAGTTCGGCGAGAATCCATTTGGCGAATTCGTTTTGTTCTTGCTCAGGCAATGCGCTCGCTTTTTCAAAGGCTTGGGTTAAAAGTTGCGTCATCATTTCGCCTTGTAGTTGATGAACTGAATCAATGTACTTCATTGAGGGTTTGCTTGAGTCTCAAAGTAATACTAAATAGCAGAAGTTCAAAGAATTTGTTTTGAGAAGCGGAACGCCTTCATTTGCGGATTAAAACTTATAACGTTCGTTAGAATTTACACCCTGGAATTGACAGCAAGAGCACGAGATGCAAGATTTATCGAAGCGTCTGGCGAGCCTTTCGCCGGAAAAAAGGGCGCTCCTTGAGAAGCGCTTGAAACAAAAATCTCAGGAATCCCAACCCAAATCCGCCAAAAATGAACCCGTCGCCGTCATCGGCATGGGGTGCCGCTTTCCCGGCGGCGCGAATAGCCCGGAAGCGTTCTGGCAATTGCTGAAAAACGGCGTCGACGCGATTAGCGAAACGCCGAAAACGCGCTGGGATAACGATGCGTTCTACGACGAAAACATCGACGCGCCGGGCAAACTGACATCACGCTACGGGGGATTTCTCGACGACGTCGATCAATTCGATCCGCAATTTTTCGGCATTTCGCCGCGCGAGGCTGAGCAGATGGATCCACAGCAGCGCCTCATGCTCGAAGTTTCCTGGGAAGCGTTGGAAGACGCCGGGCAGACACTGACGGGCTTGCGCGGCAGCCAAACCGGCGTGTTTTTCGGCGCGCACAACATGAGCAGCGGATACGTTTTCATGCAAATGGAAAATTTGCATGAAATCGGCACCTATTCTTCAACTGGAACAGCGGGGAGCATTCTCTCCAATCGACTTTCCTACATTTTCGATTTGCGCGGCCCTAGCGTCACGATGGACACCGCGTGCTCGTCTTCGTTGATCGCGGTTCATCTCGCCTGTCAGAGCTTGCGCAATCGCGAAGCGGACATGAGTTTGGCGGGCGGCGCGAATCTGTTCGTCACGCCGGAAGGGACGATCAGTCTGTCGAAAATGAACATGTTCGCGAAGGACGGGCGCTGCAAGGCGTTCGATCATCGCGCGGACGGCTTTGTGCGCGGCGAAGGCTGCGGCGTGATCGTGCTCAAACGTCTCACGGACGCGCAACGCGACAACGATCCGATTCTTGCGCTCATTCACGGCACGGCGGTAAATCAGGACGGCAAAACCAACGGCCTGACCGCGCCGAACAGCATTTCACAAGTTGACGTTGTACGGCGCGCGCTCAAAAACGCCAATCTTTCGCCCGAAAAAATCAGTTATATCGAAACGCACGGCACCGGCACTTCGCTCGGCGATCCGATTGAAGTCGAAGCGCTGGCTGAGACCGTCGGACAACAGACGGCGGATGCTGAAAATTGCGTTCTCGGGTCGGTCAAAACCAATATTGGCCATCTCGAAGGCGCGGCGGGCATTGCCGGGGTGATCAAAGCCGTGCTTTGTTTGCAAAACAAATTCATTCCGCCGCATCTGCATTTTACCAAACTCAATCCGCACATTTCTTTGGACGGAACGCGGTTGACGATTCAACCTGAAGGCGGCGCGTGGATGAATTCCGGGGAGCGTTTTGCCGGAGTGAGTTCGTTCGGCTTCGGCGGGACGAACGGACATGTGGTTTTGGGAGAATTTCATAAGGCGCGAAGCGCCGCCAATTCCCCCTTTGAAGGGGGGCAGGGGGGATGTTCGGAGTCGTCTCAAGGCAAGGTAGGCGCTCAAAATAGTTCAGATGAAAACGATAACGTCTCAGGAAACGGGGACGGGCGTTTACATCCCCCTAACCCCCTTCAAAGGGGGAATACTGCTGCGTTTTTGACGCAGGGCGTGGTTTTGCCGATCTCCGCGCATTCGAAGGCGGCGCTGGAGGGGATGGTGAAAAATTATGCTGATTTTTTGGGTGAAAAACAGAACGTTCCCCTGGAAGCGATTTGCCGAACGACGGCGCTGCGGCGGAGTCATCATGAGCATCGCATCGCGGTCGCCGGAGATTCGCACACTGCGCTTCGGGAACAGATTTCAAGATTTTTGGACGGCGATCCTGAGTTTGCACTGGAGCGCGGTCAAAAATTTGAAGAAGGCGAGAGCGGAATCGTTTTCGTTTTTTGCGGGCAGGGGCCGCAGTGGATCGGCATGGGGCGGTCGCTGTTCGAAAAAGAGCCGTTGTTTCGCGAAACCATTGAAGCGTGCGACGCGGAATTGCGCAAGCACGCGGATTGGTCGTTGATCGATCAACTTTTTGCTGAAAAAGACAAGTCGCGCATTCACGACACCGAAATTACGCAACCGGCGCTTTTCGCAATGCAGGTCGGGCTGGCGAAAATCTGGCAAAACTGGGGCGTGGAGCCGGAGGTCTTGGTCGGACACAGTTTTGGCGAAGTGGCGGCGGCGCATTTGGCGGGTGCGCTTTCGCTGGAAGACGCGGCGCGGGTGATTTTCCATCGCGGGCGAATTATGCAAACCGTCATGGGCGAGGGCCGCATGGCCCAGGTCGGCCTGCCGCAGGAAAAAATGCAGGACATGCTCGCCGATTATCCCGACCAGGCGTGGATCGCGACGATCAACAGCCCGCACACCGTGGTGATTTCCGGCGAGACGGCGGCGATGGAAGCGCTGGAAAAACGCTGCGAACAGGAGAATATTCACTTCCGCATGCTGCCGATGCAGTTTGCTTATCACAGCCCGCGCATCGAGCCGTACAGTCTGGAATTGCGCGATTCCTTACGCGGCATTTCCGCGAAAACGCCGCAAACGACGATTTACTCCACGGTGACGAGCGAGTTGGCGACCAGCGAAGTTTTTGATGAAGAATATTGGCGGCGCAATCTCCGCCGACCGGTGCTTTTTGCCAACACCATCGAGCGCGTGATAGAACAGGAGGGACTGCGAACATTCATCGAAGTCAGCCCGCACCCGACGCTGCTCACCTCGATTGCGCAGGTTTTGGAACAGAAAAACCGCGTCGGCACAACGCTGCCGACAACTTTGCGCGACGAGGACGAACGCACGTCGATGCTCAAGAATCTCGGCAGGTTCTATCAAATCGGCTTCGATCCAAAATGGGAAAATGTCCTGCCGCCGAGTGATGAATTTGTGAAATTGCCGCACTATGCCTGGCAGCACAAACGCTACTGGCTTTCTTCCGGCAAAAAGCGCAGCGTCTCGCAGGGCGCGCCGAACCGACTCGGACATCCGCTGCTGGGCAATCGCTTAAATACGCCGAATCCGGTTTATGAAATTTCATTTTCGCTCGATGTTGGGCGTTTTTTGCAAGATCATCGAATCGCCGACCGCGTGGTCATGCCGGGAGCAGCGTGGCTGGAAATGGTCGCGGCTGCGAGCCGGGACTTGTTTGAAAATGCGTCAATCGTTTTCGAGAAAATCAAAATCGAAGAGGCGCTTTTTCTCAGCGAAGAAGAGGAAACCCTGGTGCAACTAACGCTCACCGAGATCGACGACGGCGTTTTTAAATTCCAGGCGTTCAGCCAATCACAAGAAGACGACGCGAACTGGACGCGGCACGCGCAGGGCGTTTTCAGACGGCAAAACGCAGCTTCACGAAACGGCAAATTGCTCGTGCTCGACCTGGAAAACCTTCGAACGGCATGTTCTGAAGAAATCTCTGGGAAAGAACATTACGACGATTTGCTTACGCGCGGTCTGAGCTTTGGGGCGTCATTTCAGGGCGTTCAAAAAATTCATTTAGGCAAGAAGGCGGTGCTGGCAAAAATCAATTTTGCCGCGAATGACGACGAGGTCGCCGCGAAATTCGGTTTTCATCCGGCGCTGCTCGACGCTTGTTTGCAGCCGCTTGTGCCGCTGGCCGGAGCGGTCGCCGGGAGCGATGATATTTTTCTGATGACGGGTTTGGAGCGGCTCGAATTTTTCGCCGCGCCGCAAAATTCACTGTGGAGCGTGTGCGAAATCGAGCCGGTCGCGGACGAGCCAAATATCTTGCGCGGACGGGTGAAGATTTTTAACGCGGACGAGTCTCTCGTTGCGGAACTCGACGGTTTTGAGATGCGCCGGGCGCCGCGCTCGCTTTTCGCCGCCGCTCGGGAACGGCAACTGAATGATTGGTTCTATCGCGTTGCCTGGCGGAAATTGGAATCGACCAATGAACGGAGCGATAAAAAAACGCGCGGCGTTTCGATGGTGCCGGGAGAGATCGCCGCGAACCTCGATGTTTTGGCTGAAAGGCTGAGCGCCGAAAACGGAATGGCCGCGTTCATCGCCGCCGCGCCGGATTTGGAAAAATTGACTTTGTCTTACGTTCTGCAAGCATTTCAAAACCTCGACGTTGTGCTCGAAGCAAGGCGAAATTTCAAATTGAAAACGCTGGTCGAGCAGTCGGGCGTCGTCGAGCAGCAGCGGCAGTTGTTCGCGCGCTTTCTGGATATGCTGGCCGAAGAAAAGATCGTCGAGTTGATCGGCGATGAGATTCGCGTTTTGAAGATGCCGACCGTGCCTGACTCGACGCGAGAGATTGCCGAATTCCTGCAAAAACATCCGACGTGTGAGATCGAATTAAATTTGGTCAAACAATGCGGACCGCATCTGGCGGAAGTGCTCAAGGGCGAGATCGATCCGGTGCAAGTCGTTTTTCCACAGGGCGGTTCGGACGCGGCGGAAAAGCTTTACAGCGATTCGGCTTTCAGCAAAACGGCGAATGTGATGATGCGGGAAGCGCTGGCGGCGGTTTTTGAAAAACAGACCGGCGACCGAACACTGCGCATCCTGGAAATCGGCGCGGGCACTGGCGGGACAGCGACCTTTCTTCTGCCGGAACTGCCGCCGCAACTGACGGAATACGTTTTTACAGATGTGTCGCCGTTCTTTCTGGAACGCGCGAAAGAAAAGTTCGCAAATTACGATTTCGTCGAATACGCGCTGCTAGATTTGGAAAAAGACTTTTTCGCGCAAAGTTTTTCCGCCGCTGATTTCGATATCGTTATCGCCGCCAACGTTGTCCACGCGACGACGAATTTGAAGCGGTCGCTGGCGCAAATTCAAAAACTGCTTGCGCCCGGCGGACTTTTTCTGATGCTCGAAGGAACGGAAAAACAGCGTTGGATCGACATGGTTTTTGGCCTGCTTTCCGGCTGGTGGGCTTTTTCCGATCACGAATTGCGACCGAATCATCCGTTGATTTCCGCGCAAGCGTGGCAAAATGTTCTCGCGGAGGTCGGATTTGAAGAAACCGACGTTTTGCCCGCAGATGGTTCCCGGCGTTTGTACAAACAGTCCATCCTCGTTTCGAGAAACCGCGAAAACGCGCACTCGACCCGCGACTGGATCATTTTTGCCGACAAAAAGGGCTATTCTCAAAAATTTGTTGAAGCATTGCAGCGACGAAAAGATCGGTGCGTGATCATTGAATCCGGCGATGACTTTGGGCATGATTCAAAACATCAATTTACGATTTCGCCAAACTCAAAATCCGATTTGCAGCAGGTTTTTGAGCATTGCGGCGATTTTCATTCGCCCCAAATTGTTTACGGCTGGGGCATGGATTCGGCTCTGCCTGAAAATTGCTCCGCAAGTGATTTGGCCGATCAACAAAAACGCATTTTACATCCGATTTTGAACATGCTCCAGGCGCTGAACGAAAATCGATCATTTTCGCCTAAAATCTGGACTTTGACGCAAAACGCGCAGATCAGCGATGTAGCGGAATCGCGCACGGAACCCTTCGGCGCGACGCTCTGGGGGTTCGCGCGCGGCGCGGCTTTGGAACATCCCGATCTCTGGGGCGGCGTGATCGACGTCGAGTCTCATCTTTCGCGCGAAAAAGCGGCGGGGGAAATTCTGAGCGTGATCGAACAAAATTCGGAGGAAGATCAGATTGTTTTGCAAAAAGACGGTCGATTTGTTCCGCGATTAGAACGTCAGGATGCGCCAAATGCCGCGAATCTGGAAATTGATGAAAACAGCGCTTATTTGATAACCGGCGGCTTGGGCGGACTTGGTTTGGAAATTTCAAAATGGCTGGTCGACGAAGGCGCGAAGCATCTGGTTTTGACAGGGCGGAGCGGTTTGCCGGATCGTGATTCATGGGAAAATCTCCCTCAAGATCATCCGAAATTCGAAGCGGTCCAGACGATCAAAAATCTGGAGAATCAAGGCGTCGAAATTCATGTTTGGCAGCTCAATGTTGTCGACGAAGTGCAAATGCAGAAAAAGTTCTTGGCATTCGGCAATTCGCTGCCGCCGCTGAAAGGCGTGATCCACGCAGCGGCGCTGACTTCGGCGAAACCGCTTGCTGAAATGTCGCCGGAAGATTTGGACGCGATGTTGGAAGCGAAGGCGGCGGGGACGATCACACTCTGGAATTGTTTGCAAAACAGCACTGCTGAAGACCGGCCTCTCACGTCATTCCCGCGCAGGCGGGAATCCAGTGACGGCGCGCAAGTTATAGATTCCCGCCTGCGCGGGAATGACGTGGCGGAGAGTGACGGGAATGACATGGATAGAAAAGCTTCGTCCTTTGATGCGGCCAAGCAGGGGATCGACTTCTTCATCTGCTTTTCATCAACGACCGCGCTGCTCGGCGCGAACGGCTACGCGCATTACGCCGCCGCGAATCAGTTTCTCGACGCTTTTGCGCGCTGGACGCACGAGATTGATCCCGAATCGCCGATGATCGGCATCAATTGGGGCACGTGGGAGGTGATGCGCGGATTCAGCGACGCGCAGAAGGAAGCTGTGGCCGAACACGGACTTTTGCCGATGAACTCCGATTTGGCGTTGGAAGCGATGCAGAGGTTGATCGCGGAAAATGCGCCGAACACGGTCGTCTCGGCAATTGATTGGCGCAAGTTAAAATCGGCCTACGAAGCGATCCGACCGCAGCCGTTTTTTGAAGAAATTCAGATTGAGGAGGCTGGTTTAAAAGAAACGGCGCAGGAAATCCGCGACGTCGTTCAGGAAATCGCGGCGACGCCGGATCATGAGCGCGAAGAGAAATTGACCACATACTTGCAAACGCAAATCGCGACCGTGCTTGGACTCGACGATCCGAGCGTGATCGAATTCAACAAAGGCTTTTTCGACCTCGGCATGGATTCGCTTACCTCGGTTGAACTGCGCCGTCGCCTTGAAATCGGTTTTGGCCGCAAAATGCCGACGACGCTGACCTTCAATTATCCGACGGTCGAGAAATTGATGCAGTTTGTGCAGGAAGAAATCCCGGAGTTGATGGCCGTTTCAGGCGAGGGAGAAGAACCTGAAGCGTTTGAAGATGATGATTTTACGGAAGATGAGTTGACGGCGATGTTGGCGGAGAAGTTGATGAATTGAGTAGACAATTCGCTTTCTGTGATTCTTTGTTTTGCAGCAAAAGCTTGCTTGATTTCAAAAATAATGCTAAATAGCATTATGAAGATAAACGTGTCTATTGAGAGAAACAAAAGAACAAAGCATGGAATCATTTAAACACATTACGCTTTCGGAATTGCAAGCGTTAATTAAAGATTTGCAACTTTCGCCGGAAACGCGCCTTTCCGTACAATTTGACAATACCGAAGCCGTGCAAAAGGCTTTGAAAAAGCAGAAATCAATTGCTGCAATGAAAAAGCTCAGAGGCTCAGGAAACGGCCGGCTTATGAACGCCTTGTTAGCTGACCGAGCGAAAGAGCGAGCCCGATGACGATCTTTGTATTGGATACATCAGCGTTACTGGCTTACATCGAAGATGAAGAAGGCGCGGATCAGATTGAAGGTTTGCTGCAAAAAGCGAATGACGGTAAAACGGCGTTATATATCTCGACGACGAGCTGTATCGAACTCTTTTATATTTCTCTGCAAGAGCAAGGGGAGAAAGCAGCTGACGAACGGATGCAATTGGTCGATAATCTGATGATTATACAAGAGCCTGTTGATAGTCAATTAACGAGAATTACCGGTGTGATCAAGGCGAACCACACCCTGTCTTTTGCCGATGCTTGTATCGCTGGGCTGGCGAAATTTAAAAATGCAAAACTCGTTCACAAAGACCCGGAATTCGAGCAAATTGAAGACGAAATTGAGCAATTGAAACTTCCGTATAAGCCAAAAAGAAAGAAAAAATAGCGCTCGCTAGATAAACACCCTGGATTTGACAACAAGAGCACGAGATGCACGATTTATCGAAGCGTTCGGCAAAACTTTCGCCGGATGGAAGCGCGCGGTCCGAGAAGCGCCGGATACAAGAGTCTCGCCCCCCCAAGCCAAACCAAACCGCCGCAGACAGCATTCCGCGGCAACTGGATCGCAAAGCCGTCCTGAAACAGGCGCTCGCCAAAATCAACCGCTTCGAAACAAAAGTCGCGTCGCTGGAGAAAAATCAAAATGAGCCGATCGCGATTGTCGGCATTGGCTGTCGATTTCCCGGCGGGGTGAAAAATCCGGATGATTATTGGCGCTTGCTGCAAAACGGCGTGGACGCGATCACCGAAGTGCCGAAATCGCGCTGGAACATCGACGATTATTTCGACGCCAACCGCGAAACGCCGGGCAAAACCTACACGCGCTGGGGCGGATTTCTCGATCAAGTTGATCAATTCGACGCCAAATTTTTCGGCCTGACGCCGCGCGAAGTCACGAGCATGGATCCGCAGCACCGGCTCTTTCTTGAAGTGTGCTGGGAAGCGCTGGAAAATGCCGCCATCGCACCGGACAGTTTGAAAGACAGCCTCACCGGCGTATTCGCGGGAATCACGACGACCGAGTACTGGCAAATGCACATGAAATACGCGCCGCTGGAAAACATCGACGCGTATCTGGCTTCCGGCAACGTGCTCAATGCCGCACCGGGGCGCGTAGCCTACTTGCTCGGCTTGAACGGCCTGGCTATGGCGGTCGATACGGCGTGCTCGTCTTCGCTCACCGCGACGCATTTAGCGGTGCAAAACCTCAAATCCGGCGATTGCAACATGGCGCTGGTCGGCGGCGTGAATGTCATTGTCGTGCCGGAAACTTACATCGGTTTTTCAAAATGGGGCATGATGTCGAAGGACGGGCGTTGCAAAACTTTCGATGACGCGGCGGACGGTTTTGTGCGCAGCGAAGGCTGTGGCGTGATTGTGCTCAAACGTCTGAGCGACGCGCAAAAAGACGGCGACCGCATTCTGGCGCTCATTCGCGGGTCGGCGGTCAACCAGGACGGGGCGAGCAGCGGCTTGACCGTGCCGAACGGTTTGGCGCAAGCTGAAGTGATTCGTCAGGCGCTCGAAAATGCGAAACTCGAACCCGGAGACGTCGATTTTGTCGAGGCGCACGGCACGGGCACTTCCCTCGGCGATCCGATTGAAGTGGAAGCTATGGCGCAAGTTTACGGTAAAGGTCATGACCGCGAAAATCCGCTCAAGATCGGTTCAGCCAAAACCAATCTCGGACACATGGAATCGGCTTCTGGAATAGCCGGGCTGATCAAAGTCGTGCTTGCGCTGCAAAATCGAGAGATTCCGCCGCACATTCATTTTAAAAAACCAAGCTCGCGCATTCCCTGGGAAGATGTCCCGATCACCGTGCCGACCGAGCGAACGCCGTGGCTCACCGGCGAGAAAAATCGTCGCGGCGCCGTCAGCGGTTTTGGTTTTAGCGGCACAAACGCGCATATTATTCTAGAAGAATCTCCTGCTGTATCGATCCAAAAAACAGAATCGGAGCGCACGCATAACTTTTTCACCTTTTCCGCGCCAGATGAGAAAGGCCTGGAGGCACAAGCTCAGGAGCTACAAGGATTTCTCCGTGAAGAAGAAAGTGTTAGAAGTGAGTTTGGTGATTTTTGCTTTAGCGCCAACTCCGGTCGCGCTCGGTTTGCAAATCGCGCGGCGGTCGTTGCACAATCGCGCGAAGACGCTTTGGAAAAATTGGATGCTTTTCTAGAAAATGAGAACATGCCGGAGGTGATTTCAGGCAAAGCCCAAGCGCGCGGCAAAATCGCCTTTTTGTTTACCGGGCAAGGCGCGCAGTATGCCGGCATGGGCAAAACGCTCTACGACACGCATCCGCGTTTTCGTCAGACGCTGGAGCGTTGTGATGAAATTCTGCGTCCGGTTTTGGGCAGATCGATTCTGGAGATCATCTTCAGTGAAGATTCTTCTGAAAATGTCATT
>CAXHAT010000100.1:0-27291 GCA_964014485.1 uncultured Deferribacteres bacterium | reverse complement strand
CGGCGCCTCCCAAGCCCCGGGCATTTTTTATCGAGCTTACTTCATCAACACCATTCGCCTGACCTGCCTGAATTTCCCGGCTGTGACGGCGTAGAGGTAGATTCCGCTTGGGAGATTTCTTGCGTCAAATTTGAGTGCGTGTCTTCCTGCTGCGAAGGCCTGTTTTTCGGCCAGTCGCGCGACTTCCCTGCCGCTGGCGTCGAAGATGCGCAACGTGACAATCTCGTTTTCCGGCAGTTCAAAGACGATGGTCGTCGACGGATTAAACGGGTTGGGATAATTTTGGTGCAGCGCGTAGCTGTCAACCGTCGGCTGCGAGCCGTGAGCTGAAGACGGACTGTTGACGGTTGACAGCTTACTGCTTACTGATTCCGCCGGTCCCGAATAAATCTCCAACTCGTTGACCGCCACGGCGGAGACATTGAAGGACAGAACGTAGAGCCTGACATAGCGCGCCGTTGTTTGGGCGAACTCAAATTCCTGCTCGCCTTCGGCGCCGGCGTCAGTGGCGTAGACCGTGGTCCAGTTGACGTCGTCGTCGGAAACCTGCAGTTCGTAGTCCGGCGCGAAACGGGAACCGTTCCACTTGACAATCGCGCGGCCAACGGTCTGGCCGGATTCGAGATCGACCCGCAGCCATTCTTCATTGCCCTCGTCCTTGGTGCCCCAACTTGTGCCGTCGTCGCCGTCGTTGGCGTTTTCCGCCGCAAAGGACGAAAAGACGTTCGAAGCGGCGATCGGCTTGTCGAGCGCCAGGTTGACGTTGGGATCCGCGCCGCCTTCATCCGTCGTCGCCGAGGCTTCGTTGGAGTAGCCGGAATCGCCCGCACCATTGCTGGCGCGCACGCGATAGGTGTAGGTTGTATTCGCGCTTAAGCCCGTGTCGTCATAGCTGGTTACGTCCGTGCCGACAGTGGCGATCTCGGCGAAATTGCCGTCGCCGGCATGGCGCTCGATCTTGAAATTGTCTTCGTTGGAAGAATTATCCGTCCACGACAAATCGATCTGCGACGAACCGTTGGCCGTCGCCGTCAAACCTGACGGATCAGCGGGCGGCGGAGGCGGATCGTCGGTGGTGGCCGACGCTTCGTTGGAGTAAGCCGAATTCCCGGCGGCGTTGGCAGCCCGCACGCGATAGGTATAGGTTGTCGATGCGCTTAAGCCCGTGTCGTTGTAGGAAACCACGTCCGCGCCGACGGTGGCGATTTCGGCGAAATTGCCGTCGCCCGGGTGACGCTCGATTTTGAAATTGTCTTCGTTGCCGGAGTTGTCCGTCCAAGACAAATCGATCTGCGAAGAACCGTTGGCCGTTGCGGTCAAGCCGGACGGATCAGCGGGCGGCGGAGGCGGATCGTCGGTGGTGGCCGAAGCTTCGTTGGAATAGCCGGAGTTTCCGGCGCTGTTCGACGCACGCACGCGATAAGTATAAGTCGTCGAAGCGACCAAACCCGTGTCGTTGTATGAAACGACGTCCGCGCCGACGGTCGCGATTTCAACAAAATTGCCGTCCCCTCCATGCCGCTCGATCTTGAAATTGTCTTCGTTGGAAGAATTATCCGTCCACGACAGATTGATCTGCGACGCGCCGTTGGCCGTCGCCGTCAAACTGGAAGGCGCGGCAGGCGGCCCGGCCGGAGCATCGCCGGCATAGACTTCCAACTCGCCGATCCCGTAACGGCTGCGATTGGCCGCCGTCATGAACAGACGAACGTAGCTCGCGGTTGTCTGCGAGAAGGTGAATTCCTGCTCGCCCGCCGCGCCTGCATCTGTTGAATAAACCGTCGTCCAGTTGGCGTCGTCGTCGGAAATTTGGAATTCATAATCGGTTGCAAAATAATCGTTGGTCCATTTGACAATGACGCGTCCGACAGGCAGTGCGGCTTCGAGATCGACGCGCAGCCACTGCTCGCCGTCGCTGTCGGTGCCGAAAACCGAGCCGTCGTCGCCGTCGACGGCGTTTTCAACCGGCCGGGAAGAGAGCTCGCTGGAAGCGGTGACCGGCTTGTCGAGCGCCAGATTTTCGTTGGGATCGACGCCGGGATCATCGGTGGTGGCGGACGCTTCGTTTGAATAGCCCGAATTTCCGGCAGCGTTCGCAGCGCGCACGCGATAAGTGTAGGTCGTCGAAGCGGCAAGTCCGGTATCGTCAAAAGAAGTCACGCCCGCGCCGACCGTGGCGATCTCGGCGAAATTGCCGTCGCCGGCATGCCGCTCGATGACAAAGTTGTCTTCATCCGAAGCATTGTCCGTCCACGCCAGATCGATCTGCGAAGAACCGTTGGCCGTCGCGGTCAAACCGGACGGATCAGCAGGCGGCGGGGGCGGATCGTCGGTGGTGGCGGACGCTTCGTTGGAATAACCGGAATTTCCGGCGGCGTTGGAAGCGCGCACGCGATAAGTGTACGTCGTCGAAGCCGCAAGGCCTGTGTCGCCAAACGACGTCACGTCCGCGCCGACTGTGGCGATCTCGGCAAAATTACCGTCTCCGGCGTGACGCTCGATCTTGAAATTGTCTTCGTTGGAAGCATTGTCCGTCCAGGCCAGATCGATCTGCGATGTTCCGTTGGCCGTGGCGGTCAAGCCTGACGGATCAGCAGGCGGCGGGGGCGGATCGTCCGTCGTCGCTGACGCTTCGTTGGAATAACCTGAATTCCCGGCGGCGTTGGAAGCGCGCACGCGATAAGTGTAGGTCGTGGAAGCCGAAAGGCCTGTGTCGCCAAACGACGTGACGTCCGCGCCGACCGTGGCGATCTCAGCGAAATTACCGTCGCCGGCATGGCGTTCGATCTTGAAATTGTCTTCGTTGGCGGAATTGTCCGTCCACGCCAGATCGATCTGCGACGTTCCGTTGGCCGTGGCGGTCAAACCTGACGGATCAGCCGGCGGCGAGGGCGGGTCGTCCGTCGTGGCCGACGCTGCGTTGGAATAACCGGAATTCCCGGCGGCGTTCGCAGCGCGCACGCGGTAAGTGTAGGTCGTCGAAGCCGAAAGGCCTGTGTCGCCAAACGACGTCACGTCCGCGCCGACCGTGGCGATTTCGGCGAAATTACCGTCTCCTGCGTGACGCTCGATCTTGAAATTGTCTTCGTTGCCGGAATTGTCCGTCCAGGCCAAATCGATTTGCGATGTTCCGCTGGCCGTTGCCGTCAAGCCTGACGGATCAGCAGGCGGAGTAGGAGCGGAGCCGCCAATTTGCACTTGCGCGACGACAAAATCTGCGTTCGCTTGAGTCACTTCAACATGTTCTTCGTTTATCGTAGAAGTCGGAAAATTTACCGCTTCGAACGGCGTTTTATCAACGACTTGTGCATCATTATTTATGTTGTAAAAGAGATCGACTGGATCGCCGCCGCCGTCGCGAATATCCAGTGCACTTACCGTCGGGATAAAATTGTGATACGGGAAGTCCGTCATGATCACGCCAAGCCCGCCAGTGTCGGAATCTGAAATTTGCTGCTGCGTATCACGCTTACCGCCGGGAGCATTATCGTACGGCTGCGTACCAGAAACGAAAACCTCGAGATGATCGTCTGGAAACGGCCAAAGTTGATCAACGTCGCCTTCGAAAATTCGCGTTTCCGGCGATTCGTCCGGAACAGCCCAGGCATTGCCGTCGATAGCAACGAACAGGCTCCAATAATTCCATTCGATGATCTGGTCGCCAGGATTGAGCGGCACGTCGTTATTGCCAAGCTGCCCGCCCGCCGACCCGGCTCCGCTTCCGTTTGCGACCGCAACGTTTCGCAAACCAGAGGCGCTTGGGTAGTTGCCCATGCTTGCCAAATCATTCAACAGGTCTGACTTGAGAGAATTTTCTGTGTAATTCGGTTCGCTGGCAAAATGATAAACCAGCATTTGCTGCGACGCAGGCGAGTTCAAATTGACCAGTTGATCCGCCGCTGCTGCAGAGTGATCGGCAAAAAACTCGACCCAGTGCTGTACGCCAAGAGGGATGTTCGCGCCTTGATGCGGCGAGTCAAAGGTCAGGAACAGTCGCGAATTATGATCTTTGCCGTTGGTTTCCATGTAGGTCATCGCATAGCGCCCTACCAAGCCGCCCATGCTGGCGCCTGCAATCGCGATCTGGTCATTGCCGGTTTTTTCAGCGTTCACTTTTTCAATCAGGCTCACAAGCGCCAGCCCATTGCGTTGAACGTAGTCGGCGCCGTTGTGAAAGTTCATGATGACGATGTCATAACCGTCGGCGATTAAACGCGGTGCGAGCTCGAAACCGTTTAAAATATCCCAGATTTCCGGCCAGCCAAAAGCGTTGTCGGGATCAAAGCCTTCGACGAATATGAGCGGGTCTGTGAGTTCGGTGTTGCCGTCGCCGAGAAAAATATAAGCGTCGTACTCGCCGAAAACGCCGAGATAATCATAGTCTGAAACCAGGTTTTCCCAGAAGACGTCCGGCGTATCGGTCGCTTCAATCGATTGAAACTCGCGTTTTTCAAAAAGAAAAGCGCTCTCGAGAACTTCCTCGCCAAATGCAGCGCGGACGACAATGTTTTTTTGGCCGGGCGATGTATAACTTATCGAAATCGGCTGATCGAAAGCGATGCGTTGAAATCCGCGTCCGTCGTCAAAATTGACTTCGAGTCGTTGCGGGCGCGAGCTTTGATTGGTAGTGTAAAGCGCCTGGGGGAAAATAAACGCCTGCGGATCGGCGTATGTATGTGCGCTCAAAGCTGAAGCGGCAAAAACGGCGTTTTCGCGGTAAGGAGATTCAGGACTTTCGGGAACATCGATCAACTGGTCATTCTCGACGAGCAACAGACCGCGATCTACAGCGTCCGGCTTGATTTCGTTATAGTGAAATCGCAGCATACCAACCGGAATAACGCCGCTGCGCTTGAATCGCTCTGCGCGGCGCTCAAAATCCTGCAATGCCGCAAAATTTGGCGTTTGCAAGGCGCTGTTGTGCATTTCAAAATAGATTTGCCGCCACGTTTTCAGCGTGATGGGAGCGCCGTTTTCAGCATCCGAGAGTTTGTTTAGATCAACGAGCGGTACAGCGCGGTTGCGTAGAAAACCGGTGCTGATGCGCGAGTGATCAAGGCGAGCAAGCGTGTTTTCGATCTGTTTTTTAATATCCTTGGGCGGGGTTGATCTGCGCCCTTGCGGTTGGCTTTGCCCGAAGGCTGGGGCGGTGAAGGATGCCAGTAAAACGACTGCTATTCCGGCCAAAATCCTGTGCTTCATTGTCTCGTCCTCCTCTGTCGTTCATTTCCAGCGCCGATTTCAAAAGCAGGCAGTTTTCGAAGCCGCTAAAATACAAAACACGCGTCTTTTCGGCAATGAAGAATTCGGAGAAATCTGTATTTTGGAATGTCCCAGAATTGAAGACGGCTTCATTGTGTATGGGTTTGTAGCTTGCTGTATGTAAAATCTTGGAAAAATATCTTGTCTGGTTTCCGCAGCTTCATCAGGCGTAAGTTGCTATGATTTATTGTCTTCCTTCTAAGCGTTCATCGTTTTCCTACAACTTTTTCGACTTTCTATTTTTCACGCAACTGATGAGAGATGCGACTATGAAATGGACACTTAGACGCTTTCAAATTTTCCGCTTCCTAAATGTCACAAGACGCTTGGAGTGAAGTTTGCGCCACGATGTTGTGGCGTTTTTTCGTTTGAGCGGATTTTTTGGGACGCGGATTGACTGAAAAGACCATCGAGCATCAGGGAATTGATACTCGCAACTCAGCATGAATGCCGCATCTATGACGCCCCTCTGAATTTTTTCTGCTGGGGCAGGAGGTCGCCATGTCAAATTTGATGGCGGGGAGTTTAAATGGCGCTTTCCCGCGACTCAACACCGAACCTGGAGCGGAGGGTGGAGCCGGAAATCTGGAAGTCATTTCTGCTCTAATCAATAATGCCTGCAATCTTTCTTGCAAGCATTGTTACCTACAAACGTCGCCTTTCGACAAGTACTTGACCCGTGACGAATGGCTGAAATTTTTTCGATCTGTTTTTGAAGACGTCAAGCCTTCTATTTTGTGCATTGCCGGAAAAGAGGCGTTCATCAACGATCAAAGCGTTTCGCTTTTGTTGGACGCGGTGAAATTGAGAAACGAAGTTCAGCAAAGCGGCAAGCAAACGGAAATCGGCGTGATTACGAACGGTACGTTGCTGCACAAGTATAAAAATCAGCTTGAAGAGACCACGCCGGATTATATCGACGTCAGTGTTGACGGCTTGCCTGAAGAACATGATTACATTCGAGGCGAAGGCGCCTTCGAGCAGCTTGCGCCGAACTTGCAATGGTTGACAGAAAAGTTTTGCGACCGTGTTTGGATAACGCACACTGTAGCCGCGACGAACTTGTATTCACTCCCGGACTTTGTACAGTTCCTCCACGACCATTACAAAGTAGGCAACTTTTCAGTAGGTTTTTACAAACCTAAATCATGGACGGATCAATCGCTGAATTTGAATACCAGCGATTTTTACGAAATCGTTGATCGGGTTTTCGAACGTTTTGAACAGATTAAATTGAATTCAGAAGTTCGTGTCAATATGGAAGTCGATCCGCTCCAGAACGAGTTGCTTTCGATTTTGACGATGAAGGGATTGGCCGACCCCATGAAGGACATCGCTTCTGTACCGAAGACGTTTGAAAATGGTTTGACTCTGCGCGTTAATTCGGTCCGAATTCCGGTTGGTCTCTGGCGCAGCGTTCGCGTCACGCCGGAAGGTTATTGGCTATCGGCGGAAGATTTGATGCAAGTCAAAAATTATGATCAAGTCGCCGTTGCAAAGCTTGCGGATTGTGGTTTTAACGCACGAAAGTTGTATGAACTTGGCTTGTCAAAAATTCATAATTCCGTCAATGCTGTTTTGGAGCCGGCCGGCTTGTTTTAGTTAAGCGACAAAATGATGTAAAGATGGTGACTTTTCATTAACACCGTGAATTATTTCGGTGTTAATGAGAAGAGTCGCCGTAGAAGTTTCCCGCCTTTTCCCTCGCATTTTCTGGCTCGCCCAAAATGAGATAACTCCAGCTAACATCGCTTTCAGTATAATTTTTCCCAACACAACCTTGCCTTAAAAGCTTCAGGAACGGACAGTTTTTACAGCAAGGGATTGTTCTTCTCTCTCTGATCTCGAAGCAAGGAGGAATAAGTCCAGGAGGCGTGGCAGCAGGAACTGTGCGTTGCTGAAGCTGCTGGGGGGAGGCAAGGTTGAACGTTTTTCGCAGTGAGTAAGTTTTATTTTGTAGCGGTTCTCTTGCGATATTTCACCTGATATTGAAAAAGGTTCAGAGTTTCTATCTCCCGGGTCTCCAAACAGTCATTGGACATCGATACCCACTGCCGCTCTATAATTCTTTGCATTGAATGTTTTACACAAGTGGAAAGGAATGGATTCCAGGGAGGAGAAAATATGTGCACCATTAACAATATTGAAAACATGTTACAAGACTTTACCTTACAGCGTCGTCCATATACGACAGTTGCTGACGGATTAGACTGTCAATACAAAAATTTTCTCAGCAACTCAGGATTTACCGCAGAAGAAGCGGCGCCCTTCGATTTTACTTTGTTGAAAACAAGACCTGACGGCACTGTTAGCTTTCGTTGGATACTGGGTTATGATGAAGAAAAATTCAAACATATTCTTAATCATAAGCACATTTTTCAAGAAAACGCAGCGCTGGTTTTTAGTAATTGTGTCAAAAAAACCTCCTTGGAAAAGTATTACAAGGAGGTCTTGGAAAACCCCGGTGATTATGACGACATTGAGTTTCTGACCGGCGTTTTCCATTTAACATATAAATTTGTTGTTCCGAAAGCTTTCAACATCGGCCTTATCCATAACTATCACCAAGAGAAGCAAGGGCACGCCTATCGAGCGAAAATATGTCTCACGCAACAACATGACGCTGCAGAAATCCCATTCCTGCAAATCGAAGACAGCCCCCCGCAACCACAAGTGACTGAACAATTCCATAAAATATCATACAAGCCGTTCGAAGCGTTCTATCAAGATTGGATGTATACCATACAGGGGATCAATTTTTATCAGGACAGATACAAGTACCCTTACTTGCTGTACTTGCCGATTTACGACGGCGATTGCCCGCCGGTACGTGCTGTGAGGGGATATCTGGGCGTATTTTTTTCTGATGAAGAGGTGAGAGACCAGGCGCACAAATATTTTGATCCGCCGAATAATGGTCTATACAAAGTCATTAATGAAGCTTATCTGCGCGGGACTCGCAACAGTATCCTGGACAGCTATGGAGAAAACAGTGACATTCAAAATCCCATCGAATATTGGGAAAGTGAAATTCGCAGCCTGCACCATTGGCGAAAGAGTAGGTTGGAAACACGGGAAACATTGGAAAACAGCCAGGTTTTTTGGATAGAAGGCGATATGTGCAAGATCTCTATTGCCCGAGTCCTTGAACGGAAGCAAATCGAAAAGTATGTTGATCAGGAATTGAAAGACGTTTGCAAGAATAAAATACTTTCATTGGAAGTCCCGCATGAAATTCTTGCCCCTGAAAAATTGAGCTTGAAAATTCCCTACATACATAAACGCATGAAAGATGCTGTATTGCTTCTTGACGAACTGTTGAAAGCAAGGATGCTTCTCTTAAATTCATCGCGTCTAAAAAACGCCCACCAAAAATCTAAAGACGCTCACCGTCAATCCGCTATTGCGAAAGTGATGGCGCGAAATTTATCTCATAATATTGGATCACACGTGTTGGCGAGAATGTATAGCAAACGTGATTTCTTTGGTGATGAAAAAACGTTTCGTAGAACCGACCAGCGCATAATGGCGCTGAATTCGTACGTCCGCACCAGGATGGATTTTATAGCCGCGCTTTCCACCTCGCGTCCCGGCGTAGGCGCTTCCGCTCATATTTACCGCGACGTTATGGGCTACTTCAAGCCGCGTTATCAGGATCAAGACGATTTGCAGTGGCAAGAGATTTTGCTTGACCGCATCAGCGGAATCGACGATTTGAAAGCAAAAAAAATTATTATTTCCTATCTCAATAACGACCGCTTTATCGATCTTGAAAGCCCGGAATCAGATCCACGATTTGCTTGTCCTAACGGTATCCTTGGCATGCATGCTCTTTATATCGTTCTAGAAAACATTATCCGAAATAGTGCCAAGCATGCTTTCGATCGGAGTTGTCATGATAGACTGGAAATTGTCTTTGAAACGCGAGACGTGTTGGAAAACGACGATCTCATCGAAGTGTGCATTTCAGATCGGCTTGGCAATGCGCGTAGCTTTGCGGGAAGCGGTGCGGGTATGAAATTGTTGGATTATATTAACGGCAGAATTGGCGAATCGATTCTTGATGAAAATGGTGCGTTGCGAGGTTTGGCCTGGGGCGTTTTGGAGATGAAAATTTGTGCAGCCTATCTACGCAACATACCGCCGGAAAAACTGGACGGAAGACACAACCCGCCATTGCTTGAAGCTGTCAATATCGATAGCAATCTTGGTTATCGTTTTTTTCTCAACCGCCCGAAGGAAGTCCTGATTGTTGATGAAAGCAAGTCTTTCCAACAAGATGACGCATTTGCTTGCAAAATTCGTGGCAACGGAATCGACATCGTTGGCAAAGAAGAGTTTGAAGAAAAGCTTGCTTCTAATATTGAACATAAATTTCTTATTCTCGACCAGCCTTCCATAGCGCTTTTGCAAGATGTGAAAGAAAATTTGAAAGCGCTGCCTATGCGCATCTTGACTTCTGGAAAAATAGATAATGCGTTCCCGGTTATCAATTCCGAAGCATTGAAATCGTTGTACAAAGATTCCGGTGACAGCGCGGAAGGTTTTTGCGAAACCGTCTGGCAAAAATGGGTTCAGGCAAAAGAACCGCGTGTAAAGCTTTTTATTCGCCCGGAAGATGAGTCGACAGCCTCTCATTGGAACGTCGATGGCCTCTCTGAAGCATCTATTACCCCGGACCGTATCCTTCAACTGAACCCCGAAAAAAAATATGTTATCTATGATCGTCATGGTTTAATTGACAAGGATTACTCCGAATTCTTAGAACATCAAATTGCGTGCGGTCAGTCTTTGTATTACGAGCCGATTCAACATAAACAACCCACGCATTTTCTTCTGAGCAACGTTCCTGAAACACCGTGCGCTAATCAGAAAATCGTTAACGAATTGATCGAAACCGGCTTGGTCAAAATCACGCTGTTCGACGAACGCATCCAAAAAGCGGTTGAGCAGCTGCATGGCACAAACGGTTTTGAAGAAGGCATGCTGGAGCGGATGAATATTTTCATACCTCCCAAAGAGAAAGTCGATTTAGACAACCCGCCGTATTTTGAGGCTGCAATGGAGCGCTGGGTGAGCGAACATTTGCCAAACGCCGCTTTTTTTGTTCTCCACCTAGGCATACTCGAAAAACTATTCGGAGATCGATACAAAGGAATGTCGAAATGGCTGGAAAGAATCGAAGGTGATTTTCCTCAATTGCATATTGTGCTCATTTCTGGACGCGGTTTGCCGGAAACGATTCGCAAGCTACAAGCCAGATTTATTCAATACTCACAAGTTGCCAGATACTTGTTAGAAGAACGCAGTAAGTATCATCTTTGCAGAGCTTTATTCGCCGCCAGGAGATCAGCAGTATGAGTGGCTTCCCGACCGCAATTATTATCCCGGCGAGAACGATTCGTCAAAATTGTCCAATGCTGGAAGATTTCGGCACCTCGCCAGGAAAAAATATTATTAAACTCTCTATAGATGGCATATGTTACCAATGCCCCAATGTTGAACCTGAAAATGTTTTGGTCATCAGCGAAAGACTGGTTGGCGAATATGATCTACAAATCAAACGATTACTGATGACAAAAGGACTGCTGAACGTCGTTGTTCACGATGACGCGATGCGATCACCGCTGATTGAAGATATTCGTGAAAACAAATCAAAGGCCGTTTTTCACCCTTTTCATCGCACAAGAATCGACCCAATTTATCCTCGTCTTCTCACGTTATTTGCCGCTTTTCAATCACAATCTTCTCCCCATCCCGCCGAATTTCATGATGCGCTCAATGCGCTGAAAGCTTGTTTGCAAATCGATCACCAGTTAGAGCGGCAATTCGGTGATTTTCACAGAACAGTCAGATTACCTAAAAAGCTAAAACTGCCGGAAAATGCAATTGTAGTTTGCAACGAAGGCCCGTTAGCCGAACAATTTCGCAAAACCTATAAAGACAAGCTCGTGGCCGTAACCCCGGAAGCGCTCGATGGCCAAGTCAAAGCGGGTTCAACAATCTTGATCCAAGCTGAGCTTAAAGATGAGGAAGGTCTGTATACGCGCTTCAAAGGTTATGAAGCGGCAAGAATGTTGGCGGCGCTTTATGACAGCTTACAAATCGCTTTCATATCTTTTTTGCCGCGTAAAGAATTGTATGCAAAAACGGATGCGTCTCGTCTGCTTACGCCAATCTTCCCGCATTTTCAAATCCCCAACGACCTTGTTGCCGACGAAGCTTTATGTATCCCGGAAGTCTCCGCAGCAAAATCAACGATCATCCAAAACTATTACCTGCGCGACGACGGCATCGTTGACAAATTGCTGCACGATCTCAAAAAATTAGGCCGCAATTCCAACAATGAGCGCATTATTTATACGCTAGATTTTATGCTGGCGAACGCAAGAATTTTGACTGATGAAATCTTGACTAAAACAAAAGGCGCTCGCGCCACTGTTGAGAAGAATAATCCTGAATTGTTCAGAAGATTGAAATCTCTAGAGCATTTACTCGAAGAATACTACGCTGAACTAGTACAAAGCGAGCCTGTTGCGGGCGGAAAACACGTTCCGGATAAAATTATTATCGTTGAAGACGATCCTGAGACCCTGGCTGCGCTCATGAGTGGTCTTCAAGGATATTTTTCCGATGTCCATGGGTTCACTAATGGGGAAGAAGCTTTGAAAATGTTCCAGAAAAATCCGCGCAGCGTTTCCGCTTTGCTCGCGGATATGGAATTGCTCGACGAAAACAGGTTCTGGCAGCCGAGGCAAGGCTATGACTTGATCGAAGAAGTTCAGAATTACCCGCATTTGGTGATCTACATGCTAACCGCATTCTCCAAGCGAGCGCTTTCCAGCATTCAAAATACACTGTCTACCCGAAAAATCAACTATGTTTCCAAAGATCCTATTCTCGGATTGCCGCCGGATATCGGTTATGCCGCTTTCGCCGAACGCTTGCAAGAACAGATTCAAAAACGCCGCAAACTTCTCGGCGGCCCACAACAAGGCGTTTGGAGAAAGGGGCTTTCAAATTTTTACTACAAAATTGTCGACTCGAAAGACGGCGCGGCGTTGTGGAACGAGGCTATTGCCGATGTAGAACGATTCTTTCAAGCTGGGCAATCCAACAAAAAAGGAATGCTCCCAAAACAGCTTTTTAACGTTGGAACCATGGATTTTAAGCGCAGACATTTGGAAGCCGTGCTCCGGCATCGTTTAGTTTGCCTGTACAGACAGTATCAAGAGAACGTTGTCTTTTTTGAAAAAGGGGTTCAAAAATCAATCGGTTTTTCAGTAAAAACTCCCAGACAATATTTTACGACAATTCTCGGATTTTCAATAAGCTTTGCGCAAAATGAGCCCGACGCTTCTGCTTGTATCATTCACAAGCATGGGCTTTTTCCTGAAGAACTCGCTTGGCTTAAAACAAAATTCCCCGAGGATGAAGCCACGAACTTTCCAAGGTTGTTTGTGACGCTGCGCGACGCTGTCGAACAAATCCCGCCTTTTGACCGCCAAAAAAACGCCGTTTATTCCAAAAACTTGGCGAAACTCGCCGACTGCCTGCCCTTATTGAAGGCTTTTAAAACTCTGCCCGAAAATGTGATCGAAGACATTTCGGTTGACTTGAATTGGTATCGTCAAAACGAAACGTCTGAACTCAATTCTTTGAAAAACCACCCCGCTGGCACCAAGGTAGCGACCATCATTATTGAATGGGTTTAAATCTAATCTTACAAAAAACATCTGCTTCAAATGGTGTAATAAAAACGCCTTTGTCATCATCCCGCCCTCCTTGTAAAAATTTACAGATAACAAAAGCGAATATCTGATTTCTTACCATAATAACATCAACTATTGGGGAGCTGTTGTCTGAATGGGAGAAGGTTGCGTCGCTAATTTTCATCGACGTTTCTGAAACGGATATGGAGTGCTCCTGAAAAAAACACCCGTAGAAAGGAGGCTCAAATGTTAGCTTTATTATCCGCCGCCGCCGCAAGCGTTCTCAACGCAAATCCGAAAAGTTCTACAATGCAAACAGTCCATGCCGTCGCGCGTTCCGATGTCGGGAAAAGTGCGCATGATACGACAAGCATTGCTTTAAGTCCTCCCGGTTATTCGCCGCCGCCCAATATCGGTGAGGCGGTGTGGCAAGGCGCGAACGATTTGCTGTTGCCGCTGCTTTTTGGCTATGCGCTGATGAAGTTGATCATCCAATTCCGCCCTGTGATCATCGCGTTTTTGAGCATGGTGATGATTTCTCTCTTTTTTCTGGTGCAGATGGGCGTTGTCGTCATCACAGCAGACGCAGCGGTATGGAATGAGCTTTACGAAGCGTTCAAAAACAACATCATTGAGTTTGGCTTTGTCAAGTTTCTGGCTTTTATGGCGGGAATTTGGATCAGTATTTTGCGAACACGACGACAAAGCGACGCTCAGGCTCTGTTCGTCCGTCAACCATAGCAAGGATGGTCGCTGTTTAGAGAAACTTGATCTGCACTTTTTTGTCGACCGCCTCAGCGTATTTTTGAAGTACGGCGAGGGTGACTTTGCCAGAGTGAGATTCTATTTGCTCAATTTCTTGCTCGGATACGCCGATGCGGTCGGCGGCTTCTTTGCGCGTCCAGCCTTTGTCTTCGCGTGCGGCTCGCAACAGCGCTCCCATTTCTTGTTCTATAAAATTGATTAGCTCGCTCATTGTGCTTTGATCATTTTTCTCATTTTTACAGCTTGGTACGTTGAGTGTGTTTTAACCTTGTCAGGGGCAAAAGCCTGACAAGGTTAGACGTTATCCTAAAAAACTGCCTCGCGTGGCTGCATGTTCACCATATTTTTCCTTCAATTCATCCAGAAGCGTCGCCAGTTTTTCGCTTTGTACGGATTGGTTCCCGCTGAATAGGCTTAATTGTTCGCCGCCAAGTGAATTCAATTGTGATACGCCAATGCCAACCAAGCGTATACGTTTGTCCCTTCGATTGAAATTACGAAATTGATCTGTTGCGATGGCGCGCAGCGTATCGGCGTCATTTACATACTCGCTTAAAGTGCGCGAGCGTGTAAACGTTTCAAAGCCTTCCAGCCTAAGTTTCAGCGTCACGGTTCGGCCTTTGATTTTTTTCTTGCGCATCAGGCGAGACAAACGGTCGGCGATTTTAAACAAAGTCTTTTCCACTTTCGCAGGATCGGCGACGTCCTCGTCGTAGGTCGTTTCTTCGCTGATTGACTTGCGTAAACTATGCGACTCAACAGGGCGATTATCGATGCCGTTCGAAAGCCGCCACAACTGCATCCCCCATTTTCCAAAAGATTTTATCAGGTTCGCCTGCGGAAATTTGGCAATATCGCCAATCGTCTTGATTCCCATGTTCGCTAATTTTTCCGCCGTTTTTGCGCCCACGCCCCAAAGCCGACGAATGGGCAGCGGGTGCAGAAACTCGATTTCTTCACCCGGAAAACAAACGGTCAAACCGTCCGGCTTTTCGAGATCGGAAGCGACTTTAGCGATAAACTTATTTTGTGCAACGCCGATGCTCGCCGTCAATCCCGTTTCTTCCTGAATGCAACGTTTAATATTGACGGCGATTTCTCGGGGCTGTCCAAGCACGTTCAGTGCGCCGGCCATGTCGAGAAAAGCTTCGTCCACGCTAATTTGCTGGATCACAGGCGAAAACTCTCTCAAAATCGACATAATTTGTCTGGAAATTTCGCCATAGCGCTCGAACCGCCCGCGCACATAAATCGCGTGCGGGCAGCGTTGCCACGCTTTCGAGATTGGCAGCGCTGAATGCACGCCGTACTTTCGTGCTTCATAATTCGCCGTCGAGACCACCCCGCGTCCTTTGCCGCCCTTCGGATCCGCACCGACAACAAGCGGTTTGCCGCGATATTCCGGGTGATCTAGTTCTTCAACCGCAGCGTAAAAAGCGTCCATGTCGAGGTGGAAAATCGTGCGAGTGTTTTCAGGCCAATCGCGCATCGCAGAAAGTGTATGAACTTGGAAAATGTAGAGAATGGAATGAAAGGGCGCTTGAAAAAACATGCCCTTTTTCTGATCTTTGTGCTTTAAAGGATTGTTTCGGCAATCGCTTCGGCGACTTTTTGACGAAAGCGATAATCGCGCAACCGTCTGAAATCACTGCTGTTCGCCATATTCGCCACTTCCAAAAGAATGGCGGTCGGCACTTTGTTGTAACGAATAATCGCCGGCGTCCATTTCTTGTTTTTACGATAGACGAACGGGCGGATTGGGCGGTAAGAATGAATCGGTATGCCGCGTTTGCGAAAGACGCGCGTCATCTCACGACTAAAATCATACGAAAATGATTCCGCCTGACGATTGGCCGACTTCGAAAAATGAATTCGACTGCCCTTGCTTTCCTGATAGCGGCCGTAAATGCGTCCGCTTGCCTTAAAAGAATTCGTTCGTTCTCTGGCGCGTGGATAATAAATCATCGAGCCGGACAACCGCGGGTGCAAGTGGTCCATGTGAATGCTGATGAAGAAAATGTCCCGATCCTTTACGCCCTGCCGTTTGAGCCTGTCGTAAATATTGTTCACCAAGTATACGCGCATATTCACGCTTGTACGCGCATTGCTGATACGATAATTCGGCGTCGTTTTGACGCGTTCGCTCTTGCCGTTTTTTAGCTTTGAAATGTTGCGCGGCCTTTCCTTGTCAACCGGATCGTAGACCGTCGTATAAACTTTCGCGCCGCGACGTTCGAGCGTTCTTTTCAAACGCACCATCACATCATAGGCCAACTCATCTTCTGTCTGCCCGCTGCGAATTGTTCCCGGGTCGGCGCCGCCGTGCCCCGGGTCGAGGATGACGTGAGCCTTAGCTCTGCCGCGAGAACGGTTGACCGCAACGAGCCGGTCGGGAGCGCCGCCGCTGTCAAAGTCTTCCGATAGATATTCAAAAGGGATGCGAATGCGTTTTCCCGTCGGGATCTTCGTCGGGTCTGAAATACCGTTCACTTTCATGATTTTTCCGGCCATTTCATTCACGTCGTCGGCTTCAATGCGTCCCGTGAACCGCACGACGACGGAACTGTACAGCGCCTCGCCGCCTTTTAGTCGATAAACCGCAAATTGATTGCCGTTTGCGTCTTTTTCAAAAGAGAGTTCAGGGTGATCGGGGAGTTTTGCGAAGCGGGTGACCGTTTCTTTTGAGCTTCCGCTTCTTCTGGTCGGCACAGGAGAGGCGGCAACTACTTGTGATGATTGATCAATAAATTCCGCGCTTAACAAAGTCTTGGGAATTAGAATACGTTGCCCAACGCCGATTTTTTGTTTTGCCGTAATGTTGTTCGCTTTCTGGATTTTGTGGTAGTTGTTACCGTCGCCGGTGAAAACCTCCGCAATAAACCACATGGTTTCGCCGCGAAAAGTCACGTAATGCTGCCAGTTCGGCTCTTGATAGCGGTCGCGCTTGAAAATGCGATTGACCACAAGCAAGCGGCTTGCGGCGTTCAGGTAGGTAAAAGGAACCTGAATCGGTCTGCCAACTTCAGGATAGCGACGATTGCGATTCCAGGACTTAAGTTTTTGCCAATCCTTGGGGCGGCGACTGAATCGCAAAGCCAGATCGATGTATCCGTCGCCGCGCCGCGGGTAAATATCCACCCGAATGCTGCCGCTGCGAAACCATGCCTTGAAATCGGAATTTTGCTGCAATGGCGCTGATTGAAGATTGGAAGAAGACGTCATCTCTGGAAATAGAGATAGGAAGAACGCTCCCCCTTCAAAAAAGGCGATGAAAAAGAATGCGGGGATAAAACGTGAGCGGAGGACAAAAAATTTCAACAAGGTTTTGTTGATTTAAATCAGACGGACAAATTCACACAGCCAACGTGGCTGATTATAAACATCTTATCGATAAAATTCCATCATAAATTTTCTACGAGTGCGCTTTCCGATTTTTGCCGCAGATAATGAGAAAAGACTTCCACGGTGGCTTCGGCCATAGCTTGATCAGAAAACTGTTCTCGCACGCCTCGCCGCCCATTCTCGCCGCAGCGCTCTCGCAACTCCGGGTTCATGATCATTTTTCTTAAGCCGTCGGCGAGTGCTTGCGGCGAATCCGGCTCAACCAAAAGCCCGCCGCCAGTCGCTTCAATCATTTCCGGAAACGCGCCGTGTGCAGGCTGAACGACAGGCACGCCGTTGGCCCAAGCCTCGAGAAGGAAGAGCCCTTTCGGCTCGCGATAACTCGTCGGCGTTGAAAGAACGTCCAGGCTGCTGAGAAATGAAATCTTTTCGTCTCGACTCAGTTCGCCGCAATGTTCAACGTCATTCGCAAGCCCCCATTTTTGCAATTTTGCCTTCAGCGCTTCGTAATACGGCGCGTCTTTTTTGCCCATGTACCCCGCGATTTTCAAGCGTAACTGCGGCATTGTGCGATCATTTTTTAAAATTCGAAAAGCGTCGATCAGATGGTGCAGGCCTTTTTCCGGGCAGATGCGCGCAAAATAGCCAATCGTCAGTGAATCGTCGCGTTTTTTTCGCGGCGTTTTTCCGTGCCCGTCCAAGTTGATTCCCAGCCGAACCACGTGCATGCGATCTTGAGAAACGTTCAGGTATTCACGCATAAAACCAGCATAAAAATCACTGGTCGCAACAAAACCGTCAACGTCTGCGGCTTTTTCTTGCAGCATCTTGAGCACATTCGACTTGTGCGGTTCGGCGAGCGCTTCAAGAAAGATGTCCTCGCCTTGCATAGCGCACAAAACCGGAACGCCGAGCTCGCGCTTCATCCCCGCGGCCATGCCGAGAAACATGGAATTTGTGAGTTGGACAATATCCGGCTTGTATTCGTTTTTGAGCCATTCCACCAGACGGACGAATTCTTTTTTAAGCACGCCGTGATCGCCCTGAATCGTCGCAAGCGTCAACTCGCCAAGCTGCCCGGCGTCGGTTGAACCAGCGTCGTTTGAGATGCGGCGCAAGAAGCCGGGATTGTCGAAAAGCTTGTCAATAAAGCGCGGCGTTTTTCTGAAAAAAGGAACTTTGAGCTGCAAAAAAATATTCACGCCGCCAAGAAAAACGTTGTCCATACTCACGCTTGCCTCATCCGTGCGCATAGGCGTGTAAGTCGGAATGAGCGCAACCTCATGCCCGAGTTTGATGAGCGCGGAAGCCAAGGTGTTGTCGCGGATGCAACTGCCGCAGTACATGCCGCCAGCGCCGGCGGCGATATAAGCTATTTTCATTTTAATTCGTGCTCTGGATTTCGTTTTCTCGAATGAGGAGTGCAAGGCTTGCCTTGCTTTTCAGCGGCAGGCTTTTCTCGACCATGCGTTTTAGCTTTTTACTCAAATCCTTGGCTTTCTTTCGGTTGATCTGATGAAGAGGCAAAGCAAGCTTTGCACTCCTTTATTCCTCGATTCAATGGGGCCGAAGAGGAAATCTGAATTTATCCAAAAAGTTTTTCCGCCTGTTCCAAGTTTTCCATTCGCCCCAAATCCAGCCACTTAAATCGATCAGCTCTGAAACCCTGAATGAAGCCGCCCTCTTTAGCCAATCTCAAATAAGCGTCCACTATTGAAAAAGCGCCATCCTCAGTTAATAAATCAAAAATTCTCGGAGAAATCAAGTGGACGCCCATAAAAGACAGCCGCTCCGGAGCGGCGAAGAGTTCGCCAACGATAATGCGTTTTTTCTGTCTAACCGACTCCCATCCGATGAGCCTGCCTTCAGCGTCAAACAAAAAATATCGCGACGTCTTGCGTTGACGGACGGCCAGAGTGACCAAAGCGTTCGTTGTCAAATGACCACGACACATTTCGCCCAGATCAATGTCGCTCAAAACATCGGTGTTGTAAACAAAAAACGGCTCGTCGCCTTTAAGGAAATTCGCCGCCTTTTTGATCCCGCCGCCAGTGCTCAGCAACGCTTCACTTTCATCAGAAAAATCGATTTTCAGGCCAAAGTTGTTTTTTGTCTCAACAAAATTTTTGATTTGATCGCCAAAGTGGTGCAAATTGATCACAACATGCTTAACCCCGGAAAGCTTCAATTTTAGAATCACATGCTCGATAAGCGGCTTGCCGCAAACTTCGACCAAAGCTTTGGGCTTGTCATTTGTCAGCGGGCGCAGGCGCGTACCCAAACCGGCGGCGAGAATCATCGCTTTCATTAGCGTTTCCACATTTCCATTTCGCGATGCCGCAGCTCAACGACGACATTTTCGAAGGATTTCAAATATTTGCTGAGCTTGTTCGCGCAATAGACGGAGCGGTGCTGGCCGCCGGTGCAGCCAAAAGAAATCATAAGATCAGTGAAGTTCCGCGAACGATAATCTTTGACCGCCATTTCAACGATGCCGCGAACGTGATCCAGAAATTTTTTGGGTTCATCTTTCTCTTCAAGAAAGCGGATCGTTTCTTCGTCATTCCCAGTCAGTTCCTTGAACTCAGGCAAACGTCCCGGATTTGGCAACAGGCGGCAATCAAAAACATGCCCGCCGCCGTGCCCTTTTTCGTCCACCGGGATGCCGCGTTTGAACGAAAAACTTTGAATGCGAACGGTCAGGCTCAAATCCGGGTCGCCGAACTGCCTCAAGTAAGTCGAGCCAACCAACCGCCGCCAGGCGTCCGACAAAGCGGGCAGTTCAATCGGCAAATCAGCCGTTCGCAGCAGCCATTCCAGATTTTGAATCGCGTACGGCACGCTGCGCAGAAAATGCGTTTTGCGCTCGTAAAACCCGCGAAATCCGTACGCGCCCAATGCTTGCATAATTCGAATAAAAACATAGCCGTAGTAGTGCTGCATAAACGAGTCGCGGTCGACCGGCTTGTATTTTTCAACCGCCTGGATGTAATGCTCAAGCAGTTCATTTCGCACAGCTTGCGGAATATTGGCCTTGGCGTCATAGAGCATCGAAGCGACGTCGTATTGCAGCGCGCCCTTTCGCCCGCCCTGGTAGTCGATAAAATACGGTTCGCCGTCTTTGAGCATTACGTTCCTGGATTGAAAATCGCGATACAGAAAAAAATCAGTCTCCGCTTGCAGCAGAAAATCGACAAATTTGTGAAAATCGTCCTCCAGCGATTGTTCATCGAAAGGGATTTTGGCGAGCTTGAGAAAATAGTATTTGAAATAGTTTAAGTCCCACATCATCGATTGTTGGTCAAAGCTGCCGCGCGGGTAGCACAAACTATAATCGATTTCCTTTCCGGCGAGAATTTGGAAGCGTGGGAGTTGCTCCAGCACTTTCCGGTAAATCTTGATGAGACGCGGCGAAAATCCTCCCTTTTCCCGCTCGCGCGAAAGAAAACTGAAAAGCGTCTCATCGCCGAGGTCTTCTTCGAGATAAACGCCGCTTTCCAAATCCTGCGCATAAATTTCCGGTACCGGCAAATCGAGGCGGCCAAAACGCTCCGAAAAATCGAGAAAAGCAATGTTTTCTTTTTTGTCGTGGTTATAAACGCCGATGGCCGTTTCGTTCTTTGCGGTCAGTCTGAAATATTTCCGATCCGATCCATGCGCCTGCATCTTCACAATATTTTCGGGTGCGCTTCCGAGCCAGTCCGCAAATTGTTTCGAGAGTTTTTTTTCTATATCAGCCGTCACTTTTTGCCTATGTTTGTTAGTTATTGAACACAAAAAATTGTTTTACATGAATCATGTCAGCCCTTGAAATCTCGTATCTTGCTTTTGCAGCCAGTTTGAGCATAATAAAGTTAAACGAAAAGAATGAAAGGACAATCGCCGTATAGGGGATTTTATGGGCTCGGCAAGTCAAAATTGGCGGGAATTTGTTATGGGATAATGACCTCAATTTCATCGAATCGCTTGAAATCATCTGGATTGAACGTGAGAATTCGTGATATACTATTCGCCAACATTGTCGCGGCAATGTTAGCGTCGTGAATTTGCTTGCCGCGAACCCGGTATTGTTTCCCAAGATCGACCAGTCGGGCAACAGTTTTACTATTTTCGGGAAGCAGTACAACCTGTTTCAAAACTGCCGCCAATTCCTGGTATAGCTCATCCCAAGTAAGCGGTCTGGATAGCCCTTTGCCCAAAGTACAGACCGAAATAATCTCACGAATGATCTGGCTGGAGATATAAAGATACTCCTTATTTTTCGTATGCTCATCAAGGGCGTCTTTCGCGCGTTTGTGGAAGGTGTGATTTTTAAGTATGCGCGCGACCCAGACGTTGGTATCAACGAAGATGTTGTTCTCAGCCATCTAACGTCCCCGGTCGTCGTACAGGTCTTCCCGTCGCAAAAGCGGATCACCAACGAATTTGACGCCCTTTATTACGGGGATTTCCAGTCCTGCAGTGTTTGCGCGTGTCGAATTCTGTGCACTTCGCGCAAGTTCCTCGCGTGTTTTGAGTGAAAGGAATTCGGCGAAATCGATTACTTCTTGTAAATGTTCACTTGGCAGCGTTAGCGCAATTTGTTGTAGTCTCGTCACGGAAGCGTTCATTGTGTATTCTCCACAAATTATCGGCGGAATTTATCGAAATGATTATATTCAAATATAACATGCCGTTCCCGGTTTGCCAAGCGAGTTTATTCAATTATCTGCGCCCCCTGTACGGCTTCGAGAACACTAACCCGGCGAATTCCAAAAGATACGGCGTCTGAGCCGTTTTTTTTGTTAAGCATTGAACTTGGTTCGAGGCGAACCCTGACAAAACCAAGTTCGATCTTTTATAAGCGCGGTTTCAATCTGCATGGCTATTTGGTCAAAACCATCTTCTTCGAAGTCACAAAACCGCCCGCATTCATCTGATAAATATAAGCGCCGCTCGCGACTCTTTCGCCCTCGTTGTTCGCACCGTCCCACGTAATCGCGTGCTGCCCGGCGGGCTTGATTTCATCGACCAAAGTGCGAATTTTTCTGCCCAGCGCGTCATAAATCACCAACCGTACATGCTGCGGCTTTCCTGCAATCTGATACCGAATGGCCGTTGCCGGATTAAACGGGTTGGGATAGTTTTGAAACAAGGCGAATTCCGTCGGAACGCCGCCAGGCTGTTCTTCGACGTCCACGATGATGGCTTTCACTAAACGCAAATCTTCAAAAAAATACTCGCCGCTCGTGGCCGCGCCAGGAACATGCGTCAATTGAATACTGTCGATGCGCAGCGCGCCGTCCAGGCTGCCGTCGCCGAGCCAGTTTCCCGTACCGTCATTCGCCATATCCCACGAAACCAAACGCCAGCCGATCCAGTCAATTGTGACCCAGGGACTAACTTCGTGATTACCCACGGAAACGGCCGGGACATTGTCGTCCACGGCGAAACGAATGCGATTGCCGCCGCCGTCGCCGAAAACGTACAATTGCAATTTATACTGGTCTTCGAACCAAACTTCGCGCGGGGCGCCGCCGCTGAGAAATTCCCGAATCAGCCACGATCCGGCGTTTTCATCCCAGCCGTAATTCATTTTAAAGGACCGCGTACTGCCGCCAAGGCGATTGCGCGTGCTGAAATTCTGCGAGATCGACGTTTGCTCGCTGACAATCCCTCTCGTCGTGCCGCTTTGCTGCGGAACCCACCAATTGTCTAAAAAACCGGTTTCAAAAGCGTCGATGATGGTGATCGTTTCGTCCTGAGCCGTGGTGCTGAAGGTGAAATTCTTCTCGTCTTCAATCGCGTTACCGTCCTGATCCGTCAAGCCTGGAACCACGCGCGAATTGTAGACCGCGCCGAGGTCAAGCGTCTCGCGCGGGAAAAAGCTGAGCACGCTCCTGTTGTTGACGACGTTGTGCTGCAAAGCGCCGCCTATTGTTGCTCCGTCTTCTGCACGCTCCAAAATGACTGTACCGGATTTGATCGAGCTTGAGGCGAGCCTTTCATCAAAAGCAAAACTTAAAATCGGCGGGTTTTCGACGTCTTGCGCATCAAGGGGAGGGTAGACGGTCAAAAGCTGCGGCGGCGAGACGTCCTGCATTTCCGTGGTAAAACTGAATGAAAAATCGTCTCCGCCAACGCCGTCGCCGTTGCCGTCGAAGGGATGATCGAACAAATCTTTCAGCGCGCCGGAAACGGTGATGGTGTAGGTCGTTTCGTACGCAAGATCGTCCGGCACGATGCGCACGCGCCGATCCTTGTCGCTCCACAGTGCGTTCCAGCCGACGGCAGGTGAGATTGTCAGCACCGTCGAATCGAGCGAATTGCGATCCATGCGCCGGCTGAAATTGATGATGATTGATTCTTCAATTTCGACGTTGGTCTCGTCAACGCTCGGCGAGGTTGAAACAACGACCGGCGGCTTGCTTGAAACCAGCGATACGTCGGTGAAGGTAAAGAATGAGTCGATCATCGCGACCTGCACCGTGTCACTGTAAAAATCTTCCGCGCTCACGATCATTTCCAGCGTTTCATTCGGCAAATCTTCAATAAAGTAAAAGCCGTTTTGCAATTGCTCGGGATCGTTGCTGTACAAATGAAAAAGCGATTCAAACGTGTCCGTCGTGTACTCCTGCCCGCTGATTTGGATGGTCGCGCCGTTGAGCGGAATTTCCTTCTCCTCGTCAAAAATATAGCCCGCCGCAATGCCGACCGGAGGTCTTTCAAGGCCGTGAAACCCCAGAATCGACCAGAAAAGCGTGTAGGCTTCAAGACGTTTCCATTCCGCGTTCATATTGCGCGGATTCTGCACCGGGCTGGTGTGAAATCCCGCCTCGCTCAACTCCGACGGCATGGCGCTGCGCCGGTTGACGCTGAGATAAGGGCCGGTGGAAGAACAGCCGTAAAAACTGCAATCGCCAAACGAGCCGCGCGTGCCAATCCTCATGCCGCGCGTGAGAATATCGATCATGAAGTCGCTCATTCTTTGACCGCCCGGCGGCGTTTTTTCCTGCCCGTTGCGCAACTGTCCCCAGAGCATGAGTGTACTGTTGGCGGTCGGCGAACCGGCGTCGCTGTGGATGGAATGAAACCATGCGGCGCCCAGCGAATTCGCTTCGTCCGTGCGCTGGCTGAGTCCAACGGAAACGTTGTCGTTAAAGCGCGAATTGTAGACCGTGTCGATGTCGGTTTTGGTCAGCAGTAAATCGCGCAAGTGCAGCCCCACGCGCAGCACTTTTTCCGCTTCGGTGTAGCCGTAAATGCCGACGTTTTCCTTGCGGCTATGACCAGGATCGACGTAAATGTCCCAGCCGACAAGGCCGGTGACTTGCGCAAAAAGAGTACTTGAAAAAACGAGAGAGATGATAGGCAGAAAAGTCGTTTTTGAACGCATTTGGAATATTTCTTTAATTGATTTTTCAGAGTCTTCCAAATGTCATTCTAAAAGAATCTTTGTTATCGCCCAGTACAAAATACGCCCAAAATTTAAGGGTCAGGCAAAATAGATTCCTCCTGAATGACAAAAAATGTACTACTTTTGGACGCGAAGGAGGAGAATTTCTCCGGTTCTAAAATCATCAAACACAATTCGCCCGCCGTCCGGTGACCAGGATGGATTCATTTCCAGACGGTCGCGGGAATTGGTGATGTTGACCTTCTCAGAGCCGTCGATTTTAATGGTGAAAATGTCCGAGCCGGTGAATTCGTGGCCGTCGTCTTCGGCAATCATGAACGTGAGATATTGCCCGTCCGGCGACCATGCGGGGCGGTTGCCGGGGCCGAGATCGGTCAGGCCGGAACCGTCGAGATTCACCACAAACATATTGCCGCCGACCACCTCGAACGCCGCTTTTTGGCCGTCCGGCGAGAGCGCAAGATTGATGCAGCGTTTTCCCTGCAATGGATCGAGTACGCGCCATTGTTCGCCAACGTTTTGTTGCACCGCGATTTTGCCGTACTGCAGCGAAGCGCGTCCGGCGCGTTCATCCCCGGCTGAAACGATTGCGCTGGGCAGGCGCGAGTCGAACGACTCGGTTCTTCTACCGGTGAATAAATAAATTTGCCGATTGTCACTCGTCCATTGCGGCAGACCGGGCATGCGCGAACGAAAATCCGTGACCTGCCACGATTCGCCGCTCTCAACTTCGAAAATCTGCACGGCGTTGTAGCGCCGCCAATTTTCGAATTTTGCCACGCGTGCGGCAATCGCTTTTCCGTCGCCCGACCAGGCAAAGCCAAATCCGGCCGCGGGTTCTTCGGTCACCTGCGTGACTTCCGACGATGAAACTTCCATCACCCAAAGCCCGCGATAATTTTCCGAAGTAAAAGCAATGCGCTGACCGTCGGGCGACCAGACGGGACGGACAAAATGCGTCTCCCCGCCCGCAACGCGAACCGGTGCCCCCGTCGCCCGCCACTGCGCCAACAATGAAAACGGCGTAGCTGCAATCATGAGAAAAATAATCTGTCGTAAATTGAGCACAGAAAAGTCCCTTTTAAATTTATCAACTCTCAGACTCGAGAAGCTCCCAAACACGATGAACCAATCCTGCGGCGATCCAAATATCGTCGCGTTTGAGCAAGGTTTTGAAAATAAGGTCAAGTTCGTTAAGACTCAACAAATCTCCGCGCAACGAATCCACAAAAACGCCAAGCGTTCCTTTGACGCTCAATCCCAATTTTTTAGCTTCGTCGCGCGCCTTTAGATCATCCAATAATATCAAATCAGCTTTTTTATTCATGGCGAGTTGAATGGCGTGTTTTTCCCCGCGATGTAAGGCAAGGCTTGCTGAAACGGGAGGTAAGCTGGCGTCAGCCAAGTTGATAGATTTTATATCTTGCTTTCGCAACGCCAATTCAAGCGACAAAGCGTCTGAAGCGCCTCGCGCCAAGCCGTCTGAAACGGCTTCTGTGTAGACGGCGGAAGGAATGGAAATTTGTCCGTAAAGCGGTCGGAGCAGGTGAAGACAGCCGAGTTTTGCCAGCGCAATGAGCGGCCCCGAATTGCTGACCACTTTCATGCTAATTCGTCTTGCGCCATTTCTTCCGACCAACGCGGTTCGATCCCGGCCGCGCGTGCTTGACGAGCCATTTCTTCGTGCGTTAAGCTGGTTTGCTCAGCCGCTTTGCTCAAAGAAATGAGACCGCGAGAATAAAGCAACAAGGCTTCTTGAATGTGTATCTGTTGCAAGCCCAGAAGGACAAGTTCTTCAAGTCTGTGTTCGTAAGGCGCGAGCTTTTTAGACGTTTCCGGGGGGATTTCCAAATGAACGGTCGCCATGTTGGTCTCAGCTTAAAATGGATTCCTGTTTTTTGTGAACCGGAATATACAATTCTCCTGCCGTCAGGGCAATAAACTTTTACTCCCGACAACGATCTGCCGTCCCCGCAGCACTTGGCGACCTGAGAAACAAAATCTATGACGGCAGAGCCAAATGACGCGCAGCCAAATTTCATCATTCCAATAATCCACGACTCCAACAATCCAGTCTACCTTTTTTGCAGCAACGCCTCCGCTTGCTTGATCAAATCCTCCAGCGCATGTTTGCGCGCCAGGGTCAGACTTTTTTGCGCATAAAACCGTGCCGAATCCGCCCAGCTTTGCGCTTGATGCATGCCGGCGAGATGAAAATAGGTAAACGCCAAAACTGCTGCGCTGTCGCCCTGCGTTGCCCGGTTGTGCGCCACGCTCCGGCGGAGAAACTGCTTGGCCAAAGGCCAGTTTTGCGCCAGTTTATGCGCCGAACCGAGATTGTTGAGCGCCGTGCCCTCCATCTCGCGATCCCCCAACGCCCGCGCCAACGGCAGCGCCTGCCGCAAGTAAATGAGCGCCGAATCCGCCTTTTCCTGCTTGATATACCCCACGCCGATTTGATTGAGCAAAGCCAGTTTGAGCGTGTCCATGACGCTCTCAGACAATTGCTCGAGATAAACCTGTGTGCGCAGCGCCCATTGCTCCTTTTCGCTCAGAGACTGCCACCAGGTGTATTGCAGATTTTCCCGGACTGTTTGCGTGTTGGGGTGATCCGCTCCAAGAAACTTTTCAAAAATGGCCAGCGCCTCGCGGTATTTTTCCAGCGCCCCGGCATAATCGCCTTTTTCCCGAAGCACGCCCGCGATGTTGTTCAAGCGAATCGCCACGTTGGGATGATTCCTGCCGAAGTATTCTTCGTCGATTTTGAGCGCTTCGTTGTATTTTTCCAGCGCCCCGGCATAATCGCCTTTTGAC
>CAXHAT010000099.1:0-27568 GCA_964014485.1 uncultured Deferribacteres bacterium | reverse complement strand
ATTCCGATGCAGTTAAATCTGTTCAGGAAATTCGTAAAAAGTGTCAGGTAGAGAGGGGAAAAGTCAGAGATATTGGCGGCGCCTGAGAATAATTATCCAGAAACGTGTCACACCAAAATTGCAATGCCAAATAATCCGGTCGATCTGGTAAATCTCGTCAAAAAGGAAAATGACTCGCCCGATGAGAATAATAGAACCATCTTGATTCATCGCTTGACAACGCCGTTGGGGGCAATGTTCGTCTGCGCCACCGGAAAAGGCGTTTGTTTACTGGAATTTATTGATCGAAAAATTCTGGAAAAGGAGTTGAAAGACCTGCAAAGACTGCTGAACGCCAAGATCATGGCAGGCGAAAACGAGCATATCCGACAAGCGCAAAAAGAACTCGCCGAATACTTCAACGGCGAACGAAAAAAGTTTAACGTAGCGCTGCACACGCCTGGCACGGATTTCCAGAACAAAGTATGGGATCGTTTAAGAGAAGTTCCGTATGGCGAGACGGCGAGCTATCAACAGCAAGCGGTGAAAATAGGCAGGCCAAACGCTTTTCGAGCCGTGGGCGCGGCCAACGGGGCAAATCGCATCTCCATCATCGTCCCCTGCCATCGCGTTGTCGGTTCGAACGGCGATTTGACCGGCTACGGCGGCGGACTCGAACGGAAACGCTGGCTGCTTGAGCACGAAAGAAAGAACTTTATTGATTGACAATGTTGAGCTAAAATTATAACCCCAGGCGAGTTTGCCAAAATATGGAGAAGCGAAGATGCCGAAAGCCAATATTTTGACGATTAGAGTTCCTGCAGATCTTAAAAATAGAATTGCACGAGCGGCGGAAGAGCAAGGCGTTTCAATTAATCAGCTTGCCATGTACATGTTCGCCAAAAAAATAGGAAATATTGAAGCTGGACAACACATGTCCAATTTTTTGAAGGGACGCTCCGGGAAAGACATTCTATCGGGTTTTGATGAAATCATGTCAAAAGTCAAGAAACGGCGCGTTCCAAATTGGGATAAATTGGACTAATTGAGTCTCATCACGCCAGTGACGAAAAAGTTGCCCGCCGTTTAAATCCTTCTTATTATCCTGCCGCGATGGGGCGATTCAAAATTTTTAAAAATCGGACGACGGTACGTTATGATTTTCAGGAGAGAAAACGATGAAGCTTCTCATGTTGCAAGCGCACGACTATTGGTTGAAGCCTTTTGAGAGAAGCATTCGGGACGCTGAAGAAAACCCCGCCTCCATTTCTTGCCGAAACGCGGTTGTCGCGCTCGTTCATGTCGAGTCCATCGATGAATTAACACCGGAAAACGTTATCAGAAAAGCGATCAAGAATATCAAATGGCACGCCCGGAAGGTAGCGGCGCAAACGGTTGTTTTGCATTCTTTTGCGCACCTTTCCCCAAGCAAAGCGGACGCAGCGACGGCGAGATATATTCTGGACAGAATGGCCGAGCGATTGGCGAACGCCGGTTTGACCGTGCAGTTGACGCCTTTTGGTTATTTTAACGAGTTTAAATTGCACGTTGCCGGGCCGTCTATCGCGAAAGTTTTTGTCGAGGTCTGAACATTTTTCGTGACGGCGGGTCTTTTCGCGCGGGTCGGACTTAAGGCGGCTCGTCTTGAGGAGTTTTGGGGAAGCAAACGCTTCAGCGTCTGTTTTGACGCCAGACAACGATGAGTCGTTGCACTTCAATATAGGTTAGAAGGATTTTTTGATACATGAGAATACCTGTCAAGGATATTAAAAATGTGGGGCGCTTTTATCTCGATTATCTCACCGATTTCGAAAGGGTCAGCGAATTTTATAGTTTGAATTACGCCACAAAAGAAGCGTTTGGAAGGCAAGTTGAAATCTTGACGCAGCGAGATTACCCTCGCGAAAGACTCTCCCAAATTCTCAAGAAGCAAAATGAAAAGTTCGGCGCACCATCGGAGACGTTTCGGGCTATCGAGCGTCTGAATGCTGAAAAAGCGAATATTGTGATCACTGGTCAACAGGTCGGGTTGTTTGGCGGGCCGATGTATGTTTTGTACAAAGCGCTGACGGCGATCAAGCTGGCGCGTTCGCTCGATGATTCCGGGCTGGGCGCTGTTGTCCCTGTTTTTTGGGTCGCTTCCGACGATTCTGATTTTGCTGAGGTGAATCACGCCAATATTCTGGATAAGCAAAAGCGACAAACGCGGCTGGAAGTTGAGCGCACAGTTGACGGCAATGTGTCGATGTCGCGGATGATTCCAGGAGAGCAGATTCTTAAAACGATTGAGACGTTTGAAGAATCGATGCATAACTCAGAATTCAAGGATGACATTTTTGAGGCGGTTTCGTCGGCCTATGCACCGGACGTTTCTTTGAGCGACGCTTTCGGGCGCTGGTTGATGCAATGTTTGGGCGATTTAGGCGTGGTAATGATTGATCCGTCCGACCCGGAAATCCGCGCTTTGCAGGCGAAGGTTTTTGTGCAGGAAATTCTAGAAGGAAGCCCTTCGACGCATGCGGTTTTGCAAACGTCCCGCAGACTTTCTGAAAAGGGCTATTCGCCGCAGGCGCCTTTGCGCGACGGCAGACTGAATCTGTTTTTAAACGACGAAGAGCGTTTGCCTTTGGAATTGTCCGGCGACAAAGTTCAGACGACTGACGGAAAATATATCTTTTCAACCGAAGAATTGGCGCAAATTGCGCAAGAGCAGCCGGAAAGGTTGAGCCCGAACGTTATTCTGCGCGGCCTGACGCAAGATGTTGTTTTCCCTACGATTGCGTATGTTGGAGGCCCAGCGGAAATCGCGTACTTCGGACAGTTGAAAAGCGCCTACGAAGCGTTTGACGTTCCCATGCCGATTTTATACCCGAGGAAATCGGCGACCATCATCGAGAACAACATTGCGCGAATTCTCGAAAAACGCCATATGAAAGTGCAGGATTTATGGGGCGACTTGGAAGCGTTGATCTCTGCAAAAGCGCGGGAAAATCTGTCCGGCGGCTTGATGGACGCTTTTGAAAAAATGAAAAACGATTGGCCGCAAGAATTAGCTAGGCTGACCGACAAAGTTCACGCACTCGACCCGACGCTTGAAAAATTGCTGGAGATAACTGCGGGACGCATCGTCAATAATATTGAAACGCTGGAGAAAAAAGCAGTGCAGGCTGAAAAACGCCATAGTGATGTGATGCGCCAACAATTGACGAATGCAGCGACCGCAGTTTTTCCCGGCGGCAATCTGCAGGAGCGCGTTTTGAATTTTTCTCCTTTTCTCGTGAAGCATGGCTTTGATTTTATCCGAGACGTTTACGATCAACTTGATTTGGCACATTTCGATCATCAAATTATCAGGATATAAAAATGCTCGGCCAACCGGATTATGATATTCTGGCCATCGGTGCGCACCCGGATGACATTGAAATCTGCTGCGGCGGCACGATGGCAAAAATGACGACGAAGGGCTACAAACTCGCATTGGCGACAACGACTTCGGCGGAGTTGGGCTCGCGCGGTGATACTGTTCAGCGAGCGAAGGAATTCGCAAACGCTGCGAGAGTTTTGAACGCCGCCGATCACAAAATGCTCAATATTCCGGATGGCCACGTCGCCGTCAACCCTGAGAATAAAATGAAAATCGTCAGGATTATTCGCGAATACCGCCCGCGCGTGATTTTTACGCATCATTGGGTTGCGCGGCACCCGGATCATCAGCACACGTCGGAGCTGGTGCAAGAGGCTGTGTTTTTGGCGGGGTTGACGAAAATCGAGTCCGGGCAAAAGCCGTGGCGACCTTACAAAACAGTCTTTTTTGCGAATCGCTATGAATTCGCTCCTTCCTTTGTCGTCGATATTTCAGATTTTTTTGAGCAAAAAATGAACGCGATCCTGGCCTATAAATCGCAGTTTCATCGTGAAGACATGGAAAAATTCAGCGATGTCCAGACGCCGATCAGCCAACCTGGGTTTCTGGAGCATATTCGCATAAGAAATGAACAATACGGCGTTTATCTTGGCGTGAAATACGCCGAACCCTTCCTTGTCAGAGAAAACCTGGCCATCGCCGATCCCGTCTCGATTTTTGATGAAAAATCCTGGTTTGCGGTGCCTTGATCAGACAACGATATGATTGAAGTCGAAAACCTCGAAAAAGAATACGACAAAAAACAAGCGCTGAAGGGCGTGTCTTTCCGGATTGAACCGGGCGAAATCGTCGGTTTTTTGGGGCCGAACGGCGCCGGGAAATCAACGACGGTGAAAATTTTGACGGGACTCATCAAGCCATCAAACGGTGACGCTCGCCTTTGCGGGTTTTCCGTTTTGGACGCGCCGATGGAGGTCAAGAAACGTTTTGGTTATGTACCGGAATCGGGGGCGCTGTACGAGTCTCTGACAGCTTGGGAATATCTTGAATTTATCGCTGAGTTGCGGCACATGGATCGCCGGATTTTTCAAAATCGCGCCGGCGAATTTTTGGAGCTGTTCGGTCTTCAAGATGAACGCGATGCACAAATTGCCGGATTTTCCAAGGGAATGAAGCAAAAGCTGCTGATTGCGGCGGCTTTGTTGCACAATCCTGAGGTTTTGTTGTTCGATGAACCGCTGAACGGCGTTGACGCCAATACGGCGCTGATTTTTAAGCAGCTCTTGAAGCGGCTAAGCGCGAAGGGAAAAACAATTCTTTTTTGTTCACACATTTTGGAGGTTGTCGAACGGCTTTGTACTCGGCTCATTATTATTAACAATGGAGAACTGATTGCCGAAGGAACGCCTGCCGAAATCGCGCAACAAACCGGGCATAACAGTCTCGAAGCCTCATTCAATGCAATCACCGGCGGCGTTGACGCTGATGCACGCGCGGAAGAATTTATGCAAGCCTTGAGAGGGTTGGCGTAATCTGTGGCGAGCGTTATGACTGATTGGCGACAATTTCGAGCTTTGCTCAGGCTGTCGTGGCGAATTGACATGCGCCGGCGAAAAACCGGGTTTGGCTTGCGAAAAAAATCGAAAAGGCCTTTCCTTGCATTTTTTCTAACCTTGTTTTTTTACCTATTTCTGGGGCTTGTTTTAGCGAATTTCAATTACAATGTGAGCGATCCGTTTTTTGGAGCATTGGTGACCGTCGGGGGAATCATGTTTTTGCTCGGCGGATTGATGCTCGTTGAATACAACACGCTCATCATTTCCCCTGACGATTTTCACATTCTTGGTTCGCTTCCAGTCTCTTCCCGTACATACTTTTTCGCCCGTATCGCCTACATTATTTTTTACATTGTGGTTTTCGTAACGATGCTCGGATTGCCGTCTGTCATCGTGTTCTCCTTTGACGGAAGCTTTTCTCTCGTGCGGTTTTTTTTTGCAGGCGGCGGAATTTACGGCGCGGGTCTTTTTGTTGGTTTGGGAACGGCGGTTGCTTATGGATTGCTGCTGAAAGTGATCTCTCCGGTGCGCATGAAAAAAGTGCTGTCCTGGTTCCAATTCATACTCTCCTTCGTTTTTTATGGCGCTTACATCATTTTTCCGAGCTTCTCGGGAGATTTTACACAAGGCGTGCAAATTGAAAAGGCGATGTGGCTGCACTTATTTCCGCCGAGCTGGTTCGCCTCCATCGTAGAATTTGGCGGCGGTTTTCATGATCTGTTCAACTCGATTGGAGCGCTGCTTGGTTTGGCGGGAACGCTTGCGCTTTTCGGCGGAGCTTTTTCCCGAATCTCGCTTGATTATGCGGGACGTATTTCCGCCATGCTTGAGTTAGCGCCGTCGAGCAGTAATACGCGCAAGAAAGCGACGAAAACCCGGCGGCGATTAAGAGTTTTTAAAAGCAGAGAGCGCCTGATTGTCTCTCGTTTGGCATGGGCGCAATTTCGATTTGACAATAAATTCAGATTGTCGATACTGGGCGTCATTCCGCTGTTGATTATGTATTTTTTCATCGGTCTGCGAAAAGGTGCATTGCTCGATCCGTTCGTCTACGGAAGCGAAGGCGTGTTTAATTTTTTTGTTTTCTTTTTCGCATTGCTGATGATTCCGATGTTGATCAAACAAAACATGGAAACTTCCGACGCTTATGAAGCCTCGTGGCTTTTTTTTGCATGTCCGGTCGATTTGCCGCGATTGATCGTTGCCACGCGGGATGTGCTTTTTCTCTGTTTCTCGGCGCCATGTCTGGTTTTTATTTCCGGCGTCTTTTTCTATTATTTTGAAAACGCGCTGCACGCAATATTGCACACATTGACGATCGCGTTTTTAAGCTTCATTTTCCTGCAAATCATCTATATTTTTCGTCCGCAATTGCCTTTCGCGGAACCTCGTGTTCGCGGTTCACGCGCCCGCTGGTTTGGCGTGCTCTTTTTGATGCTCCCGCTTGGAGGCGTGATATTCTTGGGCCTGATCATTAAGCTGTTTTACCAGTCGCCGCTCAATCTTGTCGCAACGTTTCCAGGCTTCTTGCTGATTATTTATTCTCTCGAACATGCGATTCGAAAACGCGTCTTGAAAGCAACCGAGAACTTGCAATTTGAAGGATAAAAGTTAAATGAAAATTGGCATTATTTGCTATCCGACCCACGGCGGCTCCGGCGTCGTCGCATCAGAGCTTGGCATTCAATTGGCTAACGCTGGCAATGAGGTGCATATCATTAGCTATGCAGTTCCTTTTCGGCTGCGTGAATTCCATCCCAATATAACGCTGCATGAAGTCGAAGTAGCGGCCTACCCGCTTTTCAAATATCCCCCGTACGCACTTGGTTTGGCGACAAAGTTAGAAGAAGTGACAAAAGATTATGACCTTGATATTTTGCATGCACATTACGCCGTGCCGCATGCGACCAGCGCCTACCTCGCCAAACAGCTACTAGCGCCAAAACCTGTAAAGTTGATTACGACATTGCACGGTACGGATATCACGCTGGTCGGCGCCGACAGCTCGTTTCAACGCGTGGTGCAATTCAGCATTGAGCAATCCGACGGCGTTACCGCTGTTTCGGATTACTTAAAAGAGAGAACGCTGGAAGAATTTGGCGTGACGCGTGAAATCGATGTGATTTACAATTTTATCGATACCAAACGCGGCACGCGCCAGAAAAATGCTTGCAGCAAAAAACAATACGCCCCAAACGGTGAGTTTATCTTAATGCATGCTTCAAACTTTCGTCCGGTTAAACGCGTGACCGACGTTGTCCGCATTTTTAACCGTGTGCGTAAAGAACTTCCGGCAAAACTACTGCTGATCGGCGAAGGCCCGGAGCGGATCATGGTGCAGCAGGTTGTTAAAGAATTGGGTCTGAAAGAAGACGTGATCTTCCTGGGGCAGGTAGATTTTATCGATGATTTACTCAAATGCGCCGATATTTTTCTACTTCCTTCCGAGCAAGAAAGTTTTGGGCTGGCAGCTTTGGAAGCGATGAATTGCTGGGTTCCTGTCGTGGGGACGGTGACGGGCGGAATTCCAGAAGTCGTAGTACATGGAAAAAACGGCTATCTGTACCCTGTTGGAGAAATCGCCCAAATGGCCGACGCTTGTATCGGTATTCTGAGCGATTCTAAAAAACACGCCGCTTTTCGCGAAAACGCCCGCACCTCCGCCGCCAAGAATTTTGGCATCGAAGTCATCATGCCGCAGTGGATGCAATTTTATGAAAAGGTTCTGGCGGCTGATTAATCGGCGGAGTCTTCCAAACCAAAAAGATTCAGCCTTCTTGCAACGAATAGGTTGTAGATGATACCCGTCAAACTTCCGCCAATAAAACCGGTAAAAAACGCTGCCATAGCGCTTTCGAAGAAGCCCATGTTAGAAAAAATGGTTGGGAAGGCGTTTGGCCACAACCTTAGTATGACAAGCAAGATCATCAATGTAATCCCAAAAGAAAAGCCAAGAACAAGGGATTGTAAACCTTGCGCCCGAATAGCAACTCCTGAGCCTCCAGGAGGCGGAGAGCCGGGCGGCGGCGGAGGACTGCCGCCAGAATCATGTTCGGGAAGGATGTTCAGATAATAGCTCATTTGACCACCTCGTTTTTAGAATATACTCGTTGTTGAAATGACATGGTTAGCCCAAAAATAGGGTAAAGGATATTTTATAAATGGATCGCTTCGGATTGAATGGATCGCTTCGAGCTGAACTTTTCTTAATGCAACAGCGATGTTTTGAGTACTTTTCAGATGACTCAAAACGTCGCCAGTTTGAGGAATAGCATAGTTCGCGTCGATTTTCCATAGGTTGCCCACAACAGCGCTCGCCCCTTCACTTAGCAATTTCTGCTGCGCGCCTAAAGCGCCAAAGGCCAGGTAAAACTTACCGCGCGCGGTCTCACAACCAACAAGAAAAACCAGATCCACGCCTTGCCAATTAACCGCTTCTAAATCTTTCAAGCTCAAATTCATGGTGTCGCGTCGGGAGGTACGCTCATTTGCGTAAGACACGCCAATCATCGAGTTTTCGGGAAAAGCTTCGTCGATCATGCCGTGCCCAACATAGATGTGCGCTGCACGTTTTTGGTTCAATTGTTCGAGCAAAAGATGCTTTTGAGCGCGGAGGCTGTTGCTTCGTAGCTCTTCTGCTTTCGGAAACTGGTCCTGTGTGCGTTTTAGGAAAGCGCCTGCCGCACGAAAACTTTGATCGACGCTCAAAAGAATGTCTTTTTCTGTAAGGGGGGCCGAAGCGTGCTTGCTGTTTTGTAAGCTCGAAATATTTGGAGCGACCGCCAGCGCCGTCATGTTCACAAGAAAAGTGTCGTCATTGTTTTTGTCGTGTTGCAACGCTGCGAAAGGCAAATCATACAAAAACTGATCTGGGATAATATAAGTTGTTTCTGCAGTTTCAAGTGCGGCCTGCAATTCCGGCCATCCAAAAAGCGTATCGCCAAGTTCAGCCCCAAGCCGTGAAACGGTTTTATAACGAACCGCAATCAAATTGGATTCGGGCGAGCTTTGAATCTCGGATTTGAAGCTGTCAACCTTGCTTGCAAAAGTATTGAGGTCAATATGTTTTTGAAAAACTTTCAATCGGTTTTGGAAAAGCGTGAAAGCAAACAATGAGTCGGAAGAAATGAGAAAATCAACCGCGAGCGCCTTTTGACCAAGATTTTGAAATATTGTATCCAGGGAGAGTTCTTGAAACGAATGCTCATTGGAAGAACTCAATCTGGCGCGCATCATGCTAGATTTGGCGTTGTTCAATTTGCCAAGCGCTTGAGTTTCATCATTATTACGCAAAGCGTAAACTGCAGCCGACTTTAGATAATGATAGAATTTTTGGCGATAGAGCAATTGAAGTTTGAACCTTGAAGTTTCAGCGCCCAAGCCCTCAATTTCTGCGATAAATTCATTTGAAACGTTGACGGCGGCAGCCGGTTGGTTTTGCTTGTTTCGAAGATTTGCTTTCAGCGCCAGCGCGTCGATGACTCGTTCCTGGTCTTTCATCTTTTTTGCGATTTGCAAGCTGCGTTCAATTGCCGATTCCGCTGTGCTTAACGCCTCTCCGTTTAGAAGACTCTCTCCTCTTTTGATTGCTGCCGACAAAGCGCGGCGATCAGCGCCAAACTCATTATAAATCGCGATAGCCTGGTCGAAGTTCTTGGCGGCGCGTTCATGATCGCCTTGCATAAGACTGGCTTGCCCGATCGCGTCGAGCGCATAAGCTTTCTCAATGGGTTGCGCTATATTCTGAATAAATCGCATTGTTCGGTCAATTTCCGCCTGGAATGGTTTGACGTCTCCTTTGGCGGCGTAAATTTCCGCGAGACCGGTCGATACCAACACCCGTCGTGCATAATGGTTTGCCAGAGTCGCGTTCAATAAGGAGTCCGCCTTATGCGCGTAAATCAACGCCTCATCATAATCTTTTAGAGCACTGTATAATGTGCCAAGATTGTGCAAAGCGACCGCTTTGTTATCCCAGTCTTTCTCTTGTTCGGCTAATTCAAGAGATTTTGTGTAATGCGAGTCTGCAAGCGCATAGTTGCCCAAGGATTTGTAAAGGCGACCTAAGGCGAGATTTAGCAATATTTTCTCTTCTGCATAAAAATGAAAATTTTTCTCTTTAAGCTCATACGACAGCCTTAGCGCATCCTGATATTCGCCAACTTCAATCAGCAAGTCGAGCAGCCCGGTCCTGGCAACCCTTGCGAAGTAATCCATACTTGGAACGGATGAATATTTTTGGGCAAGATCGATGCTCTCATGAAACGCCTGGCGCGCGTCATTTTTTTTGCCAATTTTCGAAAGTGCGTATCCGCGAAAAAGAATGCTGCCGTTTTGGATAATATAGAAATCCGATTCTTTAGCCGGTTTTATAGCTTCACCATAGAGCAAGATCGAGAGATCATGGAAGTCGCCAAAATGAAGCGAAACCTGTAGTTTGGACAACAAATTAGATCGTAATCGAACATCTCCAATTTGATTGAGAAGACGAAGACCGTAAGCGCCCAATTCCTGTGCAAATCGAGGATCAGATTTTGAAAAACCCTGACAGAGCGTTTTCGCGATTTCCGCTTTCAACCAATTAAGCTCGTCAAAAGAGTGACGGTTTAGGCTGTCATTTAAAAACGCCCGCCAATATCCCGATCCCCCTAATTCTGTGATTAAACTTGCGTCTTGAGTACAGGTTGCAAGCAGACGTTCGTAGTCTTCTTCCCGCCCCAATGATTTTGCGATGAGCGCTTTGCGAAAATTAGTCTCAACCGATCTTTCAAGCGTGTAAGGATTGCTTGGTTCAGTTTGATCGCGACCGTTTGTTTGTTGGGAATGATGAGCTTCCTGTTCTTTTGACTCTAAGAACGTTTCTTGATTTTTTTTCAGTTCATCTGCCACGCGTGCAACCACAGAATCCGGAGTCGTCTTGTTCGCGTAATAATCCAGCAAATCGCCAAGAATGGCTGCGTCTTCCGTATCCGATTGTGCAAGAGCGGCGCGCTTCTGTAAGTTTACAAGCGCGTTTTCCGCCTCTGGATTTTGGCAAGCAATCGTAAACAGCGATAATACAAAGAAAGTCGCGACAACTCTTTTCATGGGTTCTTTCCGTCCGGGGCACTCGTGTTTTCTAAATCTTTAGATTAGGGCTCTCGACCTGACACTTTTTAGTAAACTGCATTTTCGAGTCGTCGAAAGGCCCCGTTTTGTCATTCAGGAGGAATCTTTGTTATCGCCCAGTACAGATCATGCCCAAAAGTTCAAGGGTCAGATCAAAAAAGATGCTTCCAGCATGACAATTCCGGCTTTTTTCGCCAGCTTCAGAAGCCTATAAAAAGTGTCAGGTAGTGAAAATTAGGGAAAAAGCTCAAGCCTGTAAAAGAAATAAAACGCTACGGAAAACAATGCAAAAGCGGCCGCAACTAAAATAACGCGCGGTCGCGACAAACTGTGAACGAGATGCTCGATTCGGTGTGTTAGCCTGGAGCGAAAAGTCTGCCTTTGGACTTTGCCGTAGTTTTTCATCGCCTGAAAATAGGCGTTGTATTCTTTGAATCTTTCGGCTTTGTTGCGCAGGTGCGGGTTGGGAAGCTGGAAAAAATTTCTCTGTTGAACAGCAAGTCTTCCATGCGCATTCCAGAAGTCCACGACGCTATTGTACGAATTTGCATATGGTTTCAATATCGTGTTCGCTTCTTCGATGACTTGTTTCATGCGCCCGGAGAGTTCATCTACGGTTTTGGGATCGTCAGCCGCAGCTTGTTTCTTCTTGAATTTTGGCAGGTGCGGGTTTCTATCGTCAGGAACATTGTTTTGTATGATGTCTCGCTCTTGAGCAAGCTGCCAATAATAAGCGAGCAGGCACTCATAGCGATTCAGATCATGCGGGTTTAGCTGCGGAATATATTTGTGCACCATTTTTCGAAAACGAGGATCGAGGGGCAGCATTTCTTTCTCCTTTGAAACGTCGTATAGCGTTTAGGTCTTAACGTCGATTAACTTTTGCGATCATGCGGTCATAAATAAAGCGACTCAATAACTTGTCGAAACGATGGGCGCCGTAAGCCCGATCCATGGTGCAGGCAACATTTGGATCCTCGCGCTCAGGAAAGTAAATATTCCAATTTTCTTCAGCGGACGGCGGGTACAAGTCGCTTCTGTAATCAACGCAATTATAGTTTCCAAATACTTGGTGCACCGCTGCGACTCTGTGGTCGTTAGGCCGCTTCTGCTCGATACGATTGATATAAAAAAGCGGATGATTATTCTGGCTGCCGGAGGTATTGTTTGCAGCGGCTTGCGCATCGTGATCAATAACATAAGCGCGATTGATGTATTCGTCGGCAATAATACCGTTTTGCGCCGACGAGATGGCGTGCGCCAGTTCGTGGACAAACGTGTGGCCGGTTGCTGTCAGCGCGTTAACGGCGATTCGCCCGGGGTGTTCTGTAAAATCCTCGTGTTCAAAGCTCTTGTGTTCCGGTTTTGTGCCGTCGTACAATTCTTCGTTTACCCCTCCGGCGCCGTCGTCTTTCAAAATCAAATAGGGTTTAAATTCCGGTTCGAATTTATTGTTTGGCTTCTTGCGCATTTTCGTTCCATGCGGGTCTGGATTAAAATAAAACTCGTTCTCTTTGCTCGGACGACACTCGCAATCTTTAGCGCAAGGCGGATCATCATATTCTTTTTCCGTATGCGAATTCGTCGATGCGCCGTTTTGCGACTCGAGGTAGTTTGCGTATCGCGCTGAGGCGCGAGTGTTTGTTTCCGAAGCGCTGACCGCAGTGATGACGTCGATATGCGGCAAATCGGGCGCATTGGGATCTGTTGATAATCCGCTAAATCCGACTTTAACAGCTTGTTTAAGGTCATTATGCTCATCTAGACCGGGAATAAACATTTCGTTGATAAAATGAGAAGTCATGTCAGTGGAAGGAGTCAGCATGTTATCCGAAATGCGTTCATCTTCCAAAATTTGCGGCCCCAAATCTTGTACCAGATTAATCGTCGGCGTTGTGCCGGCGGCGTTGGAAGTTTCAGCCGGAAACCAGGTTAAAATACGAACACGACTCCATATCTCCGGTCGTCCGAACACGTCATTTCCTTCCATGGCTCGGAGCGCTCTGTCAACCGTCCGAAAAAACAACTTGCGATCTTTCATGATCGGATCGGTTTCAGGGGATACCGTTTGTGCCATATCGTCGTTTTTTCTTAAGAGTGTTGGATTGGCGACAAAGGCAATGGTGAACGGCTGAGGAGGCTCATTCTTGATTTCATAATTATAAAGCTTGTGTTCTTTTAAATGGAGGGCGCGCTCTACAATCGGCTCAAAATCTCTTTCAAGTGTTCGGAGCATATCGCTTTTGTTATTTGCAAGCTCTGAAGTAATGCGGCTTCGGAGAGCCTCCCACGAGTCATTTATTCCGAGCCCTACAAAAATGAGAAAATGCTCCTGGTCTCGTTTATGAACCCTGTGCCAAGCCTCATGAATAATTTCCAGAAGGACGTCGCGCGGCGAATTTATGTTCGCAGCATGGCGGATTGTTTCAACATAATATTTGAATGGCCGAACGGCTTTCAAGAACGCAATTTCTTCCCGTTCCGCCGGGGACTTGATGATGTTCAGGCTTTTGGTTTTATCATACGCGAATGCAATTCTAAGCTTCGAGTGTTGGAAAGTCGTGACGAAGAAGTAAACCAGAGCATTGTAAAGGTAAGCGAACAACATGCCGGACAAATAAGCGGCAATGAACAAAAAACCAAACTGTGACCAAAGCATAAGCAAGCTTGATTGATTGCCGGCCAGATTCACTGATTGAATCAAAGACAACCCCCAAATTACTAACGCAATAATCACAACCGCGACAAAGATTGCTAGCTTGGCTAATGACATAAAAGCGGATACGATTTGCCGAACCAGATAATCAAAATTATAAGTGAGCAGCGCGAAGAAGAATATAGATGAAACCGGGGTCGCCCATGAAATTATCGAATGATGGTAAATATAGTGAAATGTCGCCGCGGTTACGACGCTGACAAAAGCCAGCGTCAGCCCTAAGCTGTGCGTACGAAAGGTTTTGACGAGAGGGAATCTGCGAACCAGCGTGATGTTTTTGTTTCGGTTCCGCCCTGAATGTAAGTGGTCCGAACTAGAACTAGACATAAACGTTCCCCTTTGTTCGATGAGGCCCGGACGAAGTGAATACTACTGGGAGGCTAAAGGTCTGCTAATGCGCTTTCTATCGCTCGTCGCCATTCTTCCGTTAGTTCTAACGCCAGGCACTTGGTAAAAAGCGTCTTCGCCGTTTCAGCCCGCCCCGTTCTTTTTTTTGTCCAGGCAAGATTGTACAAGAATTCGCTGCGCGTGCTATCGAGGTCTGTCGCTTTTGAGAAAAAAGAGTCGGCTTCTACATATTTTTCCAGCTTGTATTTTACCGCGCCAAGATCATTGTAAATCTCGGCTGTTGGGTTCCCTTGGTTAAGAACTGAACCTAGCAATGAATCGGCTCTTGCCAACTGGCTTTTCAACATTGCCGCATGCGCAAGAAGTCGCAGGGCCTCAACTTCATCAGCGCCGTTTCTGAGCGCTTTGTCGAGTTTTTTAGTAACTTCGCCAAGATAAGCATCGCTGGAATCGTTGCTCATAATCTGGGTTTTGTCGACCAGATCCGCTTTGTAGCCGCCTGTCAGTCGCGGGGCGCCGCCGTAATAGATTCCGGCGTTTTCAGTCAAAATACTCCGCGCTTGAGAAATTTGGTAATCGGTTTGATAATAGCGAAAAGCCCAAAAACCTGACGGAACCATAAAAATCACAAGGACGGCGACTCTTAAAACAGGCGCCGGTATTTTTCTCGACCAGCTTTCTTCAAAACGTTCCCAAAACGAATAGAGTTTTTTTAAAAACGACCAACGAGATGAGGCGTTACTCTCTCGCCTCGCATGTTTAAGAAATTTTCTCACCTCAGATTTTGTCGGCGGCGTATAGGATTGTTCAAAATCATCGAGGCTTTCTTCAGAGAACAAAATTTCGGTTAAATCCGCCAATTCCTCAAAACAGGCGGGACAATCGTTAAAATGTTTTTCCATCCGCTCCTTGTCGTCGTCGGAAAGTTCGCCTTCGACATAGCGAATGATTTGATTTTCATCAAAGCAGTCTGGCGTAGGTTGATGCAGCATTAAAAAAATATCCGTCTTAAAATCACGCGTTATTAAAAGTCCGTGCGCACAGCACGTACAATGCAACAAAACTTTTTATGCATCATTCTGCGATGCTCAATTCAAGCAGAGAAAACTCTTATTTTGAGTCCTTTGCCCTGTCAGTTTTGGCGACTATATGTCATATAAATAAAAACAAGAACCTTTGGGCGAAAGAGCGTCCTATATTTTCGTTGGGACAAGAGCGCGGGAGATGATTCCCAGACGCCGACATAAAATTACCAATCATCTTTCAATTGTTTTCTAATATCGCTGATGAGGTTTTGAATACGCTTTAGAGACATTTTTCCGCCCTTGTTGAGCAAAAGCAAATGGTCTTCTGAAACGCCGAAGTTATCTGTGTCTTCACTGAGATTTGCCGACCGATTGAACCCTTGAACCGAAAAAATTTCTTTCGGCGTAAGATCTTTTAAAACATGCAGTTTGAAGATAAGGACGTTTCGGGCTTTGTGTCGATGAAAATTTAAAGCGTTCAGTTTTTCCAGCAACTTTTCGACTTTGTTGTCAAACCTTTCTTTGAGTTCCGGATCGTAGATCGTCTCTGAGATGGATTCTTCCCAAGTTATATTGCGGTGCCCGGCAGGCGTCTCAATCGGTTGATCGAAAGATACATGTTTGCCTTTTCTTTTTTGCGTCTCCTGGCTGGACTTGTAGTTCATCATCTCGGATTTAGAAATCATAGCCAAGTAAGCCCAAATCGCATTCTCCGTTTCGTTCCTGAAGTTTTTAATCAAATTACGATCGTTTGCGACGAGCTTCAAGAGGACGTTTTGAGCAGAGTCCTGGACTTTGTCCATGAGGTCGGAATGGCTTTTCGCCACGCGCAGCTTTTTGCCGTGCCGATATAGACACTTGGAAACATGCTTGTGAAACCTCTCGACAAAGTGTTTCCACGCCAACTCCGAAAGCGGTTCCTTTTGGCATTCTTCGATCAGGGCCTGGTTAGATAGGGTGACGTAATCCATGGTCAAGAAACAGGCGGGTTTGAAACGGATTAAAAAGCGTACGATGAAAATTACAAAATATAAATATGCGTGACTACGCAAAGCTCAAAGTCCCCAACAAAACGAGACGCATTGAGGAGTGGGAAATGGCGAACGTCGCCTTGTCGACTTCAAAAAGACCTGCCTGTTCAAAAGCTATGTACTTGGCGCCCTCGACGACCGTCACCTGTCTCTTGAACCGGCAGTCGAAAGTTGGATTTGCAAAACCAAAAGTTGGGAGAGCGTGGTTTGGAAAAGATCGTAGAACGCCTTCGATACGGTCTTTCACAAGCAAAAATTGTGGGGGATTCGCCCGCCTTTAGAAAAGCGACCCAACAGTTCCCATCCATAGCCGCAAGCGATGCTGCTGTGCTCGTCGTCGGTGAAACCGGAACTGGCAAAGAACTGGCTTCCCGCGCCATTCATTACATGAGCAGACGGGCGTCGTTTCCATTTGTGCCGGTCAATTGTGGAGCGCTGCCGGATTCACTTTTTGAGAGTGAGCTTTTTGGGCACGAAAAAGGCGCCTTTACTGGAGCTCACTCAAGGCGAGCAGGGTTGATCGTGCAAGCAGATAAAGGGACTCTTTTTCTGGATGAAATCGATTCGCTCTCATCGAAAGCGCAAGTCGCGCTGCTCCGTGTTTTGCAGGACCAGCGTTTTCGTACAATTGGAGGAGTCAGAGAAAGTACTGTTGACGTGCGAATTATTGCAGCAACCAACCAATCTATCGAAGATTTGGTGGCAAGCGGTAAGTTCCGCCAAGATTTGTTCTATCGGCTTTGCGTTTTTTCAGTTTTCTTGCCGCCGCTTCGAGAGAGGAAAGAAGATATTCTTCTTTTGGCAAACCACTTTATCCAAAAACATTCACACCCCGAAACGACTGAGAAAAGCTTTGCTGTGGAGGCCGCTCAAGCGTTAATGACATACGAATGGCCGGGAAACGTCCGTGAGCTCGAGAACGCTGTTATCAGAGGGGTTCATCTCAGCAAGTCTTCCAAAATCCATGCATCCAATCTGGAAATTTCGCCGCTGATGCGACCAACAAACCGCGACTCAGTCATAAGTGATTCAAAGATTGGTTCATTCAAAACAATGAAACGGAAAGTTATCGAAGCGTTCGAAATGGATTATTTGACGCGACTCATGCAAAAGCATGCTGGAAACGTAACGGTGGCGGCGAAAGCTGCAGGGAAGGAGCGTCGTGATCTCGGCAGGCTTCTGAAAAAACATGGTCTTAATCCTCAGCAATATCGCAGCTAAAAAACAGTCGTTATTTCCAACTTATCAAATCTCGTCATCTTATGGCTTTACATCATACTATAAGCGCCTTTTTGATCGAACCCTTGAATTTTGAGCGCAATCTATGCCGGGACGCCAACAAAGATTCTGCTTCTTCGGCCTCTGGGTCTCCTGTTAAAAGTTTTCCTAAATTTTCTTAAGGGTAAAAAATCCCCCACTCGCCGGGTGAAAAATCACCCGCCTTTCTAAGTGTCTGTTTTTTAGGTTTTTGGCGAACTGTCAATGATGGGGGCGAAACCCCCCGCCTTTTCAAATATTTCGCAAATAACAACCATCCATAAATATCAATATCTACTGAAGGTTATGATTTCGAAAAGCGACGTGGTACGAAGCTTGTCATTTGCAGTGACAACTTCAGGAGGCCAGTTTTGGGCAAGACCTGCGGCAAGAACGTTCATCACCGTTCAACGAAAGACGAAAAGCAATTGGCTGATGCAATTCAGGCTTATCTTCAAGAATGTCCCTCCGCCGCAGACGCCCTTGAAGGCATAGCCGAATGGTGGATTTTGCGACAATGCATCCGTGTTGAAGTTCAACGGCTTGAAAAAGTTTTAACTTCCCTGACTGAAAAAGGCGTCCTGGAGAAGTTCGGCGATAAGCAAAACCCGTGCTATCGCTTGAAGCGAAAATCAGTTTTTGAATAATGCGATCTTTTTTTAAGGAGGCTCGGATGGCAACGATGATCCGTCCTAATCGAATGGAAGTGAGTGACCGGTTTCCTGTGCTTGGTTTTACCGTTAAAACCGACGCGGCGCCCTGGTTTGAGATAGCCATTGCATCGGAGCCGGCGTTGCTGCGCTCGGAGGGAAAAGATCGGCGCACGAAAAACAACTTTTACTCCAGCCGCGCCGAAGGACGTTTGCCAATAGAGCGCGGAGAAGCTGTTTATCTCGTGCCGCAGCAAGCGTTGCAGCGTTTTGCCGGACAGCCCAAAATTTACTACGGCCTGGCCACCTTCAACGATGCCGGCGGCGACGCTGTTGCAACATTGCGCCTCCCCAACGAAGACAGCCCGTGGGTCAATATATCTGCCTTGACGGGACGCAGCTCGCGCCGCAGGCAAATTATGGGAGGCGGACGCAATTCATACGGCGAAAACGGCAACGGTTACAGTCCTGCCGTCAACGGCGTTCTTGAATGGGCCGGAGATATGGCGACGCCGGGCACTCAGCCGATAAACGGCGCCGTTTCCGCACCGACCAACGGCAATGGCGCAGCACCTATATCTTCTCCCGCTACGCCGGCCCCCGCAAACGGCGGCGTCCAACCTGCAACGCCAGACGCCGCGACCAGCGCAGCATTTGACTATGACGACGGCTTCGGCCCTATGCCCTTGACAAGCGACGACGTTTCCGATCAGCAGGGCGTACAAAGCACGGCGATGGGCCTTACGAATATCACACACGCCGGAAGTTACAGATTGGCTTATGATCGTTTAAAAGCGCACGGCTATGGAGTCATTGAGCCTGAGCCTGGTCGCTCAAACAGAAATTTCAGGGGCGAACCTCGATTGCAAGCCGCACTGGACGCTTGGGCGCCCTACATTACCCAGGTAGAAAACGCCCCGGCCTACATTTTAACAGGCGGACTCTACGTTGACAAAGGCGGACAACATGGCGCCGGACTGGCGATTGACGTTGACGGTCTCTGGTGGTCGGCCTCCGATAAATTCCTCGCGAATGACGCTCCAACCGACTGGATTCGATATTTGAGGCTTGAAGCTACGCTAAGAAAAGTTTTCGGCACGGTTCTCAACTACGACTACAACGCCGCGCATCACGATCATTGGCACTGCGATTTGGGCCGCCCCACGCATTGGAGGGCAGCGGAATCACAGGCCAAATTCGCCCAGCGCGTTCTCAACGAAGTGTTTGGCAAAAACCTGACGGTTGACGGCGATTGGGGCCCAAAAAGCCAAGCCGACTCAATTTCGGTCGGCTATGATTTTTCCCAGGAAGGGGAATGGGACAGATTTCTCGATAACTTGATTCAAGGTGTTTCGGTCGCCGCCGCTCAATCATTTAACGTGAATAGTACGACCGCGCACGCCTTGGAGATCGTTGACCCGCTTTATCAACCAACCGGTTTTTTGGATGCACTCGAATCATGGTATGAATGGGGCAAAAAATACAGTCGCTGGCATGCGGGAGTCGATGATACAACGTTTTCTCCACATTCGGCGATTTGCCAATTCCAGATATATTTTCCAGGAGAGTCCGGCAGATTTTTTGGCACCGGCTTCTACATTTCTCAGGATAGGATTCTAACCTGCGCACATAATTTTTTTCACCCGCAAACAGGAGCGAAAGCGGAAAAAATCATTATTACCCCGGGAATGAATGGAGACGTAAAACCATTCAGCTCCTTTGAAGTTTACTCTTCAGCTCTTACTCCCCATCCAAGCTATCTCACTCATACTGGCGATTCGAACGATTTCGACTTGGGGGTTATTAGCGTTGAATCACCGCCGCCGAACGGCTGGTATTTCGAACTCGAAGCGCTTAATATGTCGATTCTGGAGCCAATTATTGTTTGCGGTTACCCATACCGAAGCCGCAGATATAAAAACATTATTCTCGATTGGAGGAAACAACGCCTCGACGCCGATACGATTCAAGGCCTGTCCGACAATATGGAGCGTTTTCAATATAACCTGCAAACGCTTGGCGGCAACAGCGGCTCGCCGGTTTATTATGTTTATGCCTACAACGATGAAGAGCGCCAGCAATCCGTGCTGGCCGTTTCCGCCATCGGCGTTCACGTATCGAGAGCCAAGGTTGAAGGCACGAATCAGTTCAGCGATACGCTCAATCAAGGTTGTCGACTGACGGAAGATAAAATCAATTGGATCTGGTCTGTAGGTAGCTCAAGCGGCACAAGCGCGCAAGCGTTTTCCCAAAATAACCTTACGGCTCCCGGAAGCGGCGCGATTCCGGTTAACAAGGCTTGGGGCAATGTGCATTTGGTTCAAGACGCCGGGCGCGCGAACAGTTGGTCGGAGGCCGCCGCCATGGTTGTTGGCTGGCGCGACAGCATGTCGGTGAATCCGGCGCAGCTCGGTAATGGATTTGATCGCACTTCCGTAGCGCAAGCCGGTAATCTTACGCTGGAAAATCACGCGGCGTATACGCTGAAGGAATTGTGCCAAATGCTGGAGAGATACGGCCCGCTCTGGGTGGCGCCGAAAGATGGAAATCACCCGCACGCCGCTGTCATTACCGGCGTTTGCGGCGACGGCACGGAAGACGGAACTTACGTCTATTTTAACGACCCTTGGGGCGAGAACGCGGACAGCCCAGGCGGCCCTCAACAAAATCCGACGCCGAGTTCCGGCAGCCAGTATTCAAGAACATTTCGTCAGCTTGCGTCGAAGTTTGATCCGCGCCCCGGCGGAGACCCTGCAACCGCGACGCATATGGACGTGCAATTGATGCACGCAGCAAGTGCTGGCGGACGCAGCATGACGAAACTCAATTGCAGCGAGTCCGGGAGCTATAGCATGGCCGCTCAAAGCAGATCGTGCAGCGCCGGAACGTGTTCGTCGGAAGCGATGTCGAGCGACCAAAGTTTCTACATGAACTGGAACAGTGTCGATCTTGCGCCGCAGTTGACGGGCATGTCTTGCTGGGCGGCGGCCGCGGCAATGGTGGTCGGCTGGCGGGAGCGCGTTTGTCTCATTCCTGAAGAAATCGCTCGCGGCTCCGGACTCTGGGCGGCTTATAGACGAGGTCTTTCTCCAAGCAGTATTGAAACGTTGGCGGACGCCTGGGGACTTGTTAAAGAGCCTCTGGCAAGCTATACGGTTGAAGGCTTTCGTCAAATGTTGGAAAACAACGGTCCGGTCTGGATCGGCGTTGCCCGACCAAACTCGGGTCATGCGGTAACGGTGACTGGGCTTTACGGCGACGGCACGCCTGGCGGCACAACCGTCATTTACAATGATCCTTGGCCCGTTGGGACCGGGCAATGGCGAGCGGAAAAGAGATACGCCGACTTCATGCAAGAATATGAAGACTTGACCATGCGAATTCCCTCCGGCGGGATAACCGCCCAAATCCTTCACGCCGGCGGTACGGACGGACGCACGATTCAATACGGCGCGAGTCTGTCTCAAGCCGCAAACGCGAATGAAACCTGCCGTCCGAACACGCCGGATTTGGCGGCCGGACAAGGCGTCGCCAAATCGATGCAGGCGGTTGAAATTGCGTCGGCGATTGTTGGCGCCACCATGTCTCGCATTCTCGACAACGAAGGCGACGTGCACTGGGAACTCGATCAATTGCAAGGACTCAAGCACATTGGCGACTACCCTTCGAACGCCGGTACGGCAGGCTATCAAAACAAAACGCTCAAGATAGCCGGGCCGGTGGCAAGCACAGCCCTGGGGTTCGACAAGATTTATGTGGACTGCGAAGTCGTGTTTCAATATAACGGTCGCTCTCTTGGCAACATTCAGGTTTCGGTCGTCAATAACAGCGACGCCATGGGCGGCAGCTTGACCGTGAAGGAAAACATCATGAATGACGCCAACACTTATACTACCGTTCCGGCGACTAGCGCACGGTTTGCCGCTGTCAAACTGCGTTTCCACTACCGCTTTGGCTGGACGTGGCCGCATGATGACTGGATCGCCATAACCGACCTGACTTTATACGGCAACGGAAGCTATGATATTCGCCGGCGCTGGACGCAAAAGTGACAGGAGATAATTTATGCAAGCCAACCAAAATACAAACGACCACAGCGCTGAATCCAAACGCAAATTTGTCCTTTCGCCGCCCCCGGAAGACGAAGTGCAAAACGTCCAGGTCGTCGACGACCCTTCGGTTGCCGCGGCGGCTTCCGGGGGAAACGGACAAGCTGCATCTCAGCCCGAGTTCGTGCTTTCTGAGCCGCCGGAAGATACGATTCAGTCCGTCCAGGTTGTCGGCGAGAAAGGTGAAACGCCTGAACAACAAACGCAGGCCTTCTCGGAAGAAGAAACGCCCGCCGGAGCGTCGGTCAATTTAAAAGAAGCGGATTATACCGACATTCTTGGCGAAGAAGCCGATCCTGAGCAGCCGGTTGAGCCGCAGGCAGAAAGAATGGCGCTGACCAACCCGGAAATATACCGCATCGTCCGAGAAGTCGCGACGGCGCATTCAGGCGACGCGCTCTATTCGGCGGTTTCAGCAAATCGTGAATTCACCACGGCAAAACATCCGGCGCACCAAAAAAGGCAATTCGGTCTGGGATTCGGATTACTGCTTTTTACGCAGGAATCCGGACGCCTCGGCGAAGTGCTGCGTCTCATGCAGCAACGCGACGCCGCTGCGTTTTCAGAGATTTTCGGCGAACACGCGCAAACGCTGCTCGAAGTGACGAATGCGGCGACGCCGGAAGAACGTTTGCAGCCGGTCAACGGCAAAACGTTATGGAGCAGTGAATGGCTGGGCAGATTCCGCCGGGCGGGAGAGATTGAAGCTTTCCAAAACGCCCAAAATGAAGCGGCGATTGAAAAATTGTTTCGCCCCATGCTCGACGTTGTCGGCAAGCTTGGCGTTGCGAGCGATCGCGGACTGGCGATGGCCTTCGATTGCGTGATTGCGCGCGGTCTGGGCGGCGGCTTACGCCGAGTTGTGCAAGCGGTCGGCCCGTTGCGTACGGCAATGCAGCGGCAGCACGCGCTTCAAATGCTTGGATATGAAAAATTAACCGATTTTCAGGCGGCGGCGGGTGTGACGCAATCAGGTGTTTTCGCCCCGCAAACCCACGCGTCGTTGGTCGCCGCTTTGCGAGAGCAGGGCGCGGCGGCGCTGCCTATCGGGACGGACCATGTTTGCCGCCTGCTCGCGGGGGCAAAAGGCGCTGCGCGAACGCGGCTGCTTCGTCTGCGTGATTCGACGAATTTGAAAGATGTTTTTTACGCTTTGTGATGACGAAAACCGGAAATGAAATAAACGTGAAAAACGAAACGCAGGAAGTGCTCGCGGCGCGCGGCTTGGCGGCGCGGGCGGAAGAAAAACTCCGACAATCTCCGGCGTTCCAGCGCTTGGCCCCGGAAGCCCGTGCATCTTTGCTCGGCGATCTGGGTAAAATTCGCGGCGCACTTTCACCGGAAGCGTCTGCGCAAGCGTCGAAGGCGGCCGATCCTTACGCCTTTACCTTGGAAACGCCCGGCGATTTTATGCATCGGCGCGCGCGAACGCGGCGAAGCTTTGGCGCCGAAAACGCCCAAACGCAGCCACAGGTCGGTGATGCAGGGCAGCGTAAGGCAAAACCGGCGGCGACGGAAACGCTTGCCGCACGCGCAGGAGCTTTGAGCGATGAGATTGATTTTCCTGCATTCGTCGCCGGGCTCATTCACGGCACGTTCGACGCTATCGTCGATTCAGCGATTCGGCAGATGGAGGCTTTCGCCGATCTCGTCAGCGCAGTCGCGAAAAACGTTGATGATTTTACTCGCGACAATGTGACCGCGAACCAGGCAAGGGATTGGCTCGCGGAACAGTACCCCGCTGACGTCGGGCTTGATCTTGACGGCGCGCAGCCCCGCCTTTATTCTAAAATGCAGGATGACGAAAACGGTTTTGCCGCCGCGCCGGAATGGCTTGCTGATTTTGGTCTCGAGGGCGAAGAACTGACCGAAGAGCTTTTGGAAAATCAACTGTTGCCGTATGCGAGGCGACGAATCGGCGAAAACCGCTTGCAAATGCTAGCGACGATGGTACTGCTCGGCATGAATCGCATCAACGTCAAGGACGGCTCGATTTCCGCGCGCGTGCGTTTTCGAGCTGCGGCGCGTGATCTTGCCAACGTGGACTATGCCGTTTCTCAAGACCCCGGCCAGCCTTCATGGGGACGGCGAGGCGGCGCTTCAGCAATGCGGCATGCAACCATGATTTCAACCGTTGGCGCCAACGCCCAGGCGGAAACCACACTGCAAGCTGAGTTATTCGGTCAGGTCAAAATCAATTTTGAAAGCGAAACCTTGCCGCTGGAACGCTTCGCCGATGAAGCGCTCATGACGATGCTGCAACGTAACGCCCGCCCGGCGACAGATCGTCGAAGACAAAGTGAAACTATTCAGGAGCCCGCGTCTCAGCCGCCGGAACCGCCCGCCGCCACGGCCCCTGAACCCGAGACGTCGGTGCAGCCAGTCTCTGACGACGCCGCACCGCGAGAAGGTGCAAATGAAAAAGAATAGTGAGTAAGCAACTCTGTCCAATCGTTGCTGAACGTCGCGGGTTCTATGAAATGACAGGCGGGTAGGGTATTGTAATATGCCCTACTGATTGACCCGGAACTACAAAAAACGGTGCTAAAATGAACCGTCGATTGCTGTCAGACACATTGGTCGATCTTGCCGGAGCGATGGTCTCGGAGAATGGAGCAGAACAGGGCGTCCGTGTCACCGGACTCCACATTGACGTGCCGATTGAAGTTCGTTTTGAAAATCATGCGGACGCGCTTGATGTTTTCGCGGACCTGCCGCTTTGGCGTTGGAAAACCGGATTTGAAGCGCCGCCGGGACGCCTTGTGGTGCAATGGCAAGAAAGGAAAGAAACGTGAATCATGACGGCGGCGGCGTTCCCATTGAACAATTTATTCAAGCGCTCACGAGCCAATTGGATCGCGCCCAGGCCGCGCTGGCCTTGAAGGCGCGCGCCGGCATGCCGATGACGTTTGCGGTGAAAGATCTTAACATCGATTTGAAGGCGCACATCGATATGACCGGCAGCGCGGTACGGATTCACCCGGCCGGCGCCAACGAATCGGGTGCGAGCACGATTCATTTGTCGTTCACAACCATTACCCGGCCCATGATCGAAGAAAATACTTTGCAAACGACTTTAGCGTCGGACGAGCCGTCGCTGAGGGAAGTGTTGGGCGACGATATCAGCGAAGACGAGCAGCGGAGGCTGGAATGGGCTGGCGTTCATTCGGTTTCGCAGCTCAAGGAATTGCAGAGATCGAGCAATGAAGAGACGATCCAGAAATTCACCCAACTGCCGGTGCAGCGCCTTCGCGCGGCGCTTCAACGCGCTACCCGTCCGATGGTGACCAAGGTGACGACAACGCCGTCGATTAATCGAAATGCGAAAGTCGCCTTCAATCCGGCTGTAACCTCACCGCCTTTAAAAGGAAGTGCGGCAATCGGTAAAGCCGGGTTGAGCAAGGCGCCGCCTCTTTTGAAAATTCGCGGCAATAACCTGATGACAAAAATGAAGCCGCAAGTGCGGATTCGCGGCCAGCTCGTTCCTGTTGTCCGTGCGACCGAGCATGAAGTTGTTGTTGCGCCGCAAGCGCACCAGTTGAGCGGGGCTTTGGCCTTAGAAGTGGAGCCGGGCAAAACAGTTGAAACTGAATTCGATGTTTCTAACGAACTTAATGAGAACGGTGAAATCTCACCGGACGCCTTTAGCCTGGGCGCTTTGGAATAAGGCTGCGGAGTACGAAGCTTGCTTTGCTTCTCACCCGGACAACAGGAAAGCGCGGAAAATATCGATTAGAATTGAGAAGATCGAAGAAAGCCTTCGACAGAATGGCAAGGCAAGCCTTGCACTCCATTTCTTGGTATAAAAGTACAGGCCGGGTTGATCTAAATTTAATTATAAAGCGAACAACCATGCACGCAACGCAACAACTGATTATGCCGTGGGCGCAGAGTAGCGAATTATACAGCGCGCCTGGGCGTTTGGTCATGAAACTTGCCCTCGGCGAAGCCCCCGAAGCGATTCCAACGGCCCTGGACGTCCGACGAGGGGCGGCTCGTCCGGTAGAAAGAGTGGACGGCGGACCGGTCGACCGTATTCTCAGAAAGCTTGGCGGCGCCGCCAGAGTGGCGCGTGTGCATACAGCGGCGAATTCATTAGGTAAGACAGGCGCTCATCATCAAGGCTTTGATGATCTGGAACATGCGACCGGTCTCGCCCGCACTTTTCGAGTGGAGACGGCGGACGACTGCTCAATCGCCGATCTGGTCGACGCGCTGCGCCAACTCGACTGTGTTGAAGAAGCGTCACCGCTTTATTTGTGCGCCACGCCGTTTTCTTCGGCAAACGCTGATACGGCTTCCTTTGAAGCGGCCTGGCAATCGCGAGAAATGATTGGCGCGCCTGAAGCCATGGCTTATGAACCCGGAGATCCGGCCGTCATCACTGCAATTGTGGACACCGGCGTGGCGGCGGAACACCCGGACTTGCGTCAGCGCCTGCGTCCAGGATTAGACGCTGTGCAGCTTGGTCATCGAGATTTGGCCAACGGCGTACAATTGCTTGGCGACTTGAGCGGCATTGACGCAGATCCCGAAGATGAAGTCGGACATGGTACGGCCTGCGCAGCAATTGTTGGCGCCCTCGGCAGCGGTTTGCCGCCGGGATTGGCGGGGGAATGCGGCCTGCTGCCGATCCGCGTTCTCGGCGCGGCGCGCGTTTCCGGTAAGGCGGAGCCGGTCGGCGTCGGCAGAATCTCCGATATTGATTTCGGCGTCAAAACGGCGATTGATCTTGGCGCGACCGTGATCAACATGAGTTTTGGCACGCCGGAGCGCGCCCTTGACTCCGACGATCCGCGACCGCACGCCGATGTGGTGCGCTACGGTTTGGCGCGCGGCTGCGTTATGGTGGCGGCAAGCGGAAATTCGGGCAAGGAAGAGCGTTTTCTGCCGGCGGCGCTGGACGGCGTGATTGCGGTGGGATCGGTCAATGCGGACGGCAAGTTGTCGGGATTCAGCACGAGGGGGGGGCATGTAAAATTGAGCGCGCCCGGCGAAAAGGTGGTGAGCGCGAATTTGAAGGGTTATCAATTGGCGACGGGAACCAGTTTCGCGGCGCCGTTCGTGGCCGCCGCTGCTGCACTTCTGGTTAGTCGCTCCAGGAAACGTTCGCACCCGACGTCGGCGGAGAAAATTGGAGAAATTTTACAAAAAACGGCCCGGCCATGGCGACCGGGAGAAGGAGCCGGCGGAGGAAGCGGCGTTCTGAATGTTCACGCAGCGCTGCAACAATTGGATCGTGAAGTTGACCAAAACGCGGGCTTCGCGTTTTAGAAAACTTGGTTGACCGCTTAGTCTGCAAAATTATTTTCCGCCATAGTTCGACAAATGCATTCGAGCACGGGTTTTTGGGCAAGACTTTTCAAAACGCAGAGCCGCAACTGTCTCTTATACACATCTGACGCTGCCGACGAGCTTCTTGGTG
>CAXHAT010000098.1:0-27593 GCA_964014485.1 uncultured Deferribacteres bacterium | reverse complement strand
GGGAATGACTTTAACAGGAGTTTCTTTGGCTTCATAGCTGGCGCGTAACATCAGAAAATAAGACAAACGATTCAGGAGGAGGCAAATAAAATGAGCAGTACGGCGGCGCTTGTTGTTTTAACGATCATTTGCGGCATTGCTTCAGCGATGCAAGCGCAATTTATGGGGCTTTTGGATCGCGGGCTTGGGACGATGGAGAGTATTTTTATCACCTATTTCGGTGGCGGCGTCGTGATTTTGTCGGCGGTGGTCATTTACCGGGGCGGCAATTTGATGGCGTGGCAAAGCGTGCCGTGGTATGCGCTCACAGCCGGACTTCTAGGGCTTATCATTGTCGGAACGCTTGGCTTTGTCGTCCCGCGCCTGGGGCTCGTCACGGTTTTCACGATCACCGTTTCATCGCAGTTTATCGTCGCGGCGATTCTCGATCATTTCGGCTTGTTTGGCGCGCCCGTTCGCGAGTTCGATTTAACCAAACTTGCCGGGGTGGCCACCATTCTTTTTGGAGTGTGGCTGATTATGCGGCAATAGGTGAGAATGAAGCAGCGTTTGATCCGAAAAACGGTGCTGGAAAGGGGCGACGATGAATCACCGCACTCCGAAAAGTGTTATTCCGAAGACTGTCCCGTTGCGGCAAGCATGAGTTGGTGCTCGTCCATTTCTTCCACGGGTCGTGCTTGCAAAAGTTTGCCGCGCGACATGACGGCGATACGATCACAAACGCCGAGCAATTCGGGCAAGTAGCTGCTGACCATGAGAACGGCTTTCGGCGTTCTGCCGTCCTTGCCGGAAACGATGGCGTCAATAACTTCATAGATTTTTGCTTTGGCGGCTACGTCTACGCCGCGCGTCGGTTCGTCGAGCAAAAGAATGTCCACGTCGTGTTGTAAAAGTCGAGCAAGCGCGGCCTTTTGTTGATTGCCGCCGGAGAGATTTTCAACGGCTTGTGCCGGATTTTCACACCGAATGTCCAGCTCGTCAATCCAAAATTGCGTGCTCTCATTTTGTTTGCCGGGAAGCACGAGCATAGACGGCCCAAAGCCGTGCAGTTTTGAAAGGGTGACGTTTTCAGCGATGCTGAGATTGATAGCCAAACCTTCTTCTTTTCTGCTCTCGCTTAACATGCCCGCGCCTTGTTGCCACCGTTTTCGCGGCGTTGCAATCCCCGAGGCCAAACCAATTCGAATCTCACCGTTTACCACCGGATCAAGGCCAAAAAGCGCACGCAAAAACTCAGTCCGCCCTGCGCCGACGAGACCGCAGATTCCCAGAACCTCGCCGCGATACAGTTCGAGCGACGCGTCAATTGGCTTTTCAAAACCGGCCAGATTCGAGACTTGCAGCAATTTTTCGCCGCGCGTCCGGGATGAGCGCGGGTAAAGTGCTTCAATCTCCCGTCCGACCATTGCTCGCACGACGTCATCAGTGGAAATTGCATTGATTTCATGCGTGCCAACCGCTCGCCCGTCGCGTAGAATTGTAACGCGGTCTGCAATTTCCTGCACTTCTTCCAGGAAATGGGAAATGTAGATGATCGATAAACCTTTGTCTTGAAGTTGCCGGATAATCTCAAAAAGTCTCTGGATATCCTGTTGCGCCAAGCTGCTCGTCGGTTCGTCGAAGACCAGAATTTGGCAGCCGGCGGAAAGGGCGCGGGCAATCTCCACCAATTGCTGCGCGCTTTGGGAAAGCTTTAAAACTTGCGTTTCCGGCTTGATTTCAGGGTGATCGAATTGCGCGAGAACTTCGCGCGTTTTGTCGCGCATTTTTTCCCGGTCGAGAAAAACGCCTTTCGTCGTGTGTTCTGCGCCGAGAAAAATATTTTCCTGCACAGTCAAATGCGGCGCAAGTGAAAGCTCCTGATAAATCATCGCTACGCCAAGCCGCCGCGCTTCCAAAGGCCCGGACGGTTGATAAGCCCTTCCAAACAAACGCATTTTTCCGGCGTTCGCTTGATGCGCGCCGGAGAGAATTTTCATCAGTGTGCTTTTGCCTGCTCCGTTCTCACCGACAAGGGCGTGGACTTCGCCCTTTTTAAGTGTTAAATCAACGCCGTCCAGCGCGACTGTAGCGCCAAAGCGTTTTGAAACGCCTTGCATTTCTAACGCAATATCGGGACTGGACTTTTCAGCATTCACAAACAGAATTCTCGCGGTTGTATTTGTACAAATCTGATAGAAATTGATTCACTGCTCACTGCTCACTGCTCACTGCTCACTGCTCCAGCCACTTCGCCAAGTCCGGCGCAACAAGTTCTTGAATATTCGGTTCTGACAAATTGGATTTGGTCACAAAATAAACGCCGGTGTCGATGCGCTTTTCAACGCTTTCGCCATTGAGATGGGCGAGCATGGTCTTGACGCTGAGATAGCCCATTTTAAAAGGATCCTGCACCACCAAACCGTGAATTTCATCTTTTTCCATGCCTTCAATCAAGGCTGGCGCTGCGTCGAAGCCGATGAATTTCATTCCTCCGGCGAGTCGCTGTCGGCGGAGCGCTTGCAACATGCCGTGCGTCGTCGATTCATTGGGGCAAAAAACGCCGTGAATGGTCAGATTTCCGTCAGAATCCTTGAAACGCAGCAAAAGATTCTCGCTCGCCTGTTGCGCCGAGGCTGTGGTGACCCCGCCGTATTGCTCAGAACTTGCAACTTCAATATCCGGGAACTCGGCGATGGCTTCAAGAAAGCCGTTCTCACGTTTTTCCGTACTGGCCGAGCCTTCCTGGAGCCGCAGCATGATGACTCTGCCCTTGCCGCCTAACATCTCCGCCATCTGTCTGCCCGCCAATTTTCCGCCTTCCACATTGTCGGTCGCAACGAAACTTGCGTAAATGTCATCAGCGTCTTTCAAAGCGGAGTCCATAATAACAACCGGCACGCTGCGATTTACGGCGTCGCGAATGGGACGACGAAGCGCAGTTTCATCAAGCGGCGCTACGACGACGCCGTCAACTTGATTGATCACCTGATTGTCAATCAGCGCAATTTGCTGTTGGCGGTCATCTTCTTTTTCCGGGCCGACCCAAATAACCTTAACTCCCGTTTCGGCTTCAGCTTTCCGGGCCCCAGCGTGAATTGACTGCCAAAAAACATGCGTTGTGCCTTTCGGAATCACGGCGATTGTGACTTGTCCGTCGTCGGTCTCTTGCCCGCCGCACCCAGCGATACATGCCGTCAATATTGCGAGTTTTAAACTGTGAAAAATGCTTTGTCGTCTCATCCCGTCTCCTGATATTGAACCTGTGAATCAACCATGAACAGCATAGATTTTTTCACATAAATCTTAGGTTGCGCTCAAAATTTTCTGAAATATATTAACCGGAGCCCCGGTATAAAAATGCTTTCCTCCGATTTGGCTGTTTGTTACTATTTGAAAAATTGATTTGTAAGGGCGTTAAAATAAACACTTTTCGCAAAACGATGGAGAGAGTGATGAAGAAAAAAATGTTTTTTACCGCATTCGTTTTCGCAATCTCTTTGAGTTTTATGAGCTTGCCATTGGTCGGACAAACGACGGATCACGAAACCGTCTTTTTCGATTTTCTTAAGTCCGAGTATAACAAAAAAAACAATAAGTTACAGGGCTACTTGATTGAAGAATTCAATCTTTACGCCGAACTGTACCCGTACGGGGAGAATACGGCTGAAGCGCTTCTGTTGGCCGGGCGGTTGTGTGATACAAAGAATGATAGGCAGGCGGCTTTAGCGTACTATGCAAAATGCGCATTGCTTTTCCCAGAGTCTGAATCGAGAGGTCAGAGCGTGACGCTTGCCACTGTCATTATCGAAAAAGAAAAGAACTATGAAGGCATGCGAGTCGACTTGAAGACCAGAATCCAGGAAGAGACTGTCGGCAAATCCATGCCCGAAAAATATTTTTCATTTTTGGAATTCTTATCAACGTTGAACGACAAAAAAGCTGCTGAAAGAGCACTAGCCGAATTCAGGTATTTCGAGCGCAATTTCCCGGAAAATGAGCATTTGGATCAGGTTTTGAACTGGATGGGCGGCGTTTATCAGCAAGCCAAAATGCCTGACCAGGCGGTTGCGAGCTATACAAAAATTGAAGCGCTCTACCCTCGCAGCGATTTCATTCCGGAGATTCGGTATAAAAAAGGCGTGGTTTTATACCAGGATTTGAATGAACCGCAACAGGCGGTGGCGGTTTTGGATAAGGTGCTTTCCGAAAGCATGGGCAGTCAATACATCGCGCCGTCGCTCTACACAATGGGAGAAATCAAATATAAAAAATTGAAAGACCACAGGAGCGCTGACGCGGCGCTTCGCCAGATGGTCGACAATTACCCAACCCATGACCACGCGGTTGACGCACTTTTTTTGATGGCTGAAGTCCGTGAAAAAGGCCTGAAAGATAACACCGCGGCAATCGCCGCCTATGACGAAGTCGTTGAAAACTATTCTGAAAACTCGCGCGGCGTTGAAGCATTAGATAACGCAGCTAACATCATGAAAAACAAGAATAAAGACTACGCGGGCGCTGCAGCGTATTATGCCAGAATTGCAGAGCGTTTTCCCGCTTACGAGAAATCGCCTGACAAGCTGATGGAAGCGGGCAAACTTTGCGAAGACAAATTAAAGGATGCGCAAAAGGCGATTGATTATTACGAAATGGTCGTCGAAAAATATCCTGGTCACAAAAAAGCGCAAGAAGCGAACAAACGCATTATGAAGGTTCGAGATAAGACGAAGTAGTGTCTCTTGTGAGCAGTAGCCAGTGCTGTAAGTTGTTGCAAAGTATAAGGATAGTTGGCGAGTGAAAATTGAGGAAAGAATTTGATGGGTAAGTTAGACTTTCTTGACGAACTGATTCAGGATTTGCGCGAAAACAATCTGTTTAACACGATTCGAACCATTGAAACGAACGTAGACGCCTGGATTCAAGTTGACGGCAAACGTGTGTTGAATATGTGCGCGAACAACTATCTCGGTTTTGCCCATCACCCGCGATTGCGTCAGGCGGCGCACGACGCAATCGAAAAGTACGGCGTTGGGCCGGCAGCGGTGCGAAGCATTGCCGGGACGATGAGCCTGCACGTTGAGCTTGAAGACAAACTGGCGAAGTTCAAAAACGTCGAGGGAGCCATCTCTTTCCAATCCGGGTTTATTGCAAATCAGGCCGTTATCCCAACAATTACCGGCGCGGAAGACGTGATCTTTTCCGACGCGCTGAACCATGCCAGCATTATCGACGGCTGCCGCCTTTCCAAAGCCAAAACCGTGCGCTATAACCACAACGACCCCGCCGATCTCGATGCGAAGTTGAGAGAATTTAGCGGCGCGCGCCGCAAGCTAATCATCACCGACGGCGTATTTTCCATGGACGGCGATATTGCTCCAATGGACGAGATTGTCAAAGTCGCCGACAAGCACGATGCGCTGACAATGACGGACGACGCTCATGGCGAGGGCGTTCTTGGCGATAGCGGGCGCGGCATTGCGGATCATTTTGGCTTGCACAACAAGGTTGATATTGAAGTAGGAACGATGAGCAAAGCGTTTGGCGTGATCGGGGGGTACGTCGCCGGGAAAAAGAAAATCGTCGACTATTTGCTCCAGCGCGCACGTCCGTTTCTTTTCAGCAGTGCGGCAACGCCCGCGGACGTGGCGGCTTGCATTGCCGCCGTCGATATTCTCACCGAATCAGACGAGCTTGTGCGAAAACTTTGGGCCAATGCGAAAGCATTTCGCTCCGGCCTTGATAAGCTCGGATTTGACACCGGCGCATCCCAGACGCCCATCACTCCTGTGCTCATTCGTGACGCCGCCAAAGCCGTCGCTTTCAGCAAAGCGCTCTACGACGCCGGTATATTCGCGATGGCGATTAGTTTTCCGACTGTGCCGCGCGGCACGGAGCGTATTCGAGTTATGAACAGCGCGACGCATTCTGAAGAAGACATTAGATTTGCTGTTGAAACGTTCGGAAAAGTTGGCCGGGAACTAGGGATCGTCTAAAATAGTTTGTTTGGCTTTCAATGAAGTTATTGCCCGATTTATCCGAAATTGTGTTTGGTGAATAGGGGCTCTGCTACAGTTGCCGCTTCTTTTTTGCCGCTTGAAAAACGGCGGCAACGTCCCTAAAAGTTCATTCCTGTCTTCTCAATTTATCATCCCACAAATCTGGAAAATGTAGAACACTATGGCGATAAAATGGCGTCTTTTGCCGCAACAAACGGATTGGGAAAAGTACTGGGAACGCGTTTCAATCGAAGAAGAAGCGGCGGCGACGGATAACGATTATCCGCTAATGCTCGAGGCGATCAAAAATAATGCAACGCCTGAGCAGTGCGTTTTAGACGGCGGCTGCGGCTTGGGTCGGTGGCTGCTCTACCTGGGACGGCAAGGCTATAAAAACCTGGTCGGTGTGGATTTTGTCAGCCCGCCTTTAGAACTGATCAAAAAACACAATCCAAAAATTGAAGTCAAAATTGGCAACGTCGATGATTTACCCCTGGAAGACGCGTCGGTCGATCTTTATCTCTCAATGGGAGTTGTGGAGCATTTCGAAGAAGGGCCGCAGAAACCGCTTTTAGAAGCGCATCGCGTTTTGAAGGAAGAAGGGAAGCTCATCTTGTCGGTACCCTACCAGAATTTCTATCGAAGCACGGTTCGCCGGTTTTTAACCATGCCGTTTTTGAAACTCATCAAGCCTTCTTTTAGGGATAAGAACAGAGTTTTCTACCAATATTATTACAATAAAAAAGACCTGCGCGGCTTTTTGAAAGAGACGGGCTTTGAAGTCATGGATTGGTTTTATTATGACCGTTTCCATACGCCGGAAACGCGTGTAGGGCTGTGTCTGGAAATGCCTTTTCTCAAGAAAAAGGGCGGGGAAAGTTTTGAATTAAACGCCCTAGGCAAAGGCGTCGCGAGAATATCGGAAGTTTTGTCGAAGGGAATTTTTTCTTCTAATATCGCTTTTGTCGCGCGCAAGGCTTGAATCGCCGACTGTTCGAGACATAAACAACGCGTCTTACTCTACAAGCCTGAAAATAAGTACAACGTCCGTTTTCTCTTTTGGAACTCGCTCAAAATCAACGGTAAACCGCGTTTTCTTGTCGACAAAATCACGCACTGTGTAGGCGTGATTTCCTGCTTTGCTTCCAGGGCAGCTATACAGGCAAACAATGCAGCCGGATTGCCAGTTTTTAATGATTTCTTTATTACCGCCAAAACGCAAATCGATGCCCTTGCCCCCTGGATCATTCAAGATTTCCGCCAACGAGAGCGGCTTTTGCAAGCCTTCCCAAGTGACGAGCATTTCGATGCGCGTCCCAAGAATGCGTGCGTCCGCCGCACTGCTTTTGCGGTTTTTGCGGTCATCCCATGTTTTCTGTGAAAGATTGTTTCCGGGAACGCCGCCTATTTTTTGCAGGGCGGCAAGCGTTTCTCTATCACTAACGAAGCTCTTAAAAAGCGCCAAGTCACTCGCCTTTCCGCCTCTCCAGACAACGGCGTGATAGCCCGCCATGTCGTTTTGATGATTCGAAAATCGCTTGGGCGTAAATTGTGCGAGAATTTGAGTTTCTCGCTTTTCTTGGTCGATGAGCAAAGGGTTGTCACGAGTTGGACTCTCAAGCCCTTGTGGGTTTTGCGTTAACAAAGAGGAAAAGAAAAGGGTGATAACGGAGAATGAAGCGTTCAAAGGTAAACAAGGAGGTTTGGCGTTTCTGATTTGGCGCTAATTCGTGCTTGGCGCATTGTCTTGTTCTAAACCATACAAAGTGTATGCGCTCCAAATATGCGGAAAAGGGAAATGAACATTGCGATCTTTTTTGAGCCTGTCTATCGCCATGATTTGCGCTTTTTGCAATGCGATAATCGGGTCGCGTTCATTTTTGAACTCACCTAAAAAATCTGCTATTGTGTTTGCAGCTTCAATGGAAAAAACTTTCCAATTTGTCGAAACAACTTGGTCGATTCCGGCGAGCATAAGCGAGCGCTGCAGACCAACAAGCCCAGAGCCCCAATATGTTCTTACGCCTATGGTTTCACAGCCAGCCAGAATGGCAAGACGACTATTGATTACTCCAATACCTTCAAGCTCATGAGCGTATAATGCGTCCAAAGTGCTGTCGGAAAGAGGAAGCTCAATGAACGATTGCTGCGGGTTTTCCCAACTCGCGAATGCGTGCGCAAAAAGCAATGAAATGTCTGGGTCGGTTTTTATTGCAGCCCAAAATTCTTCCTTGTCTTTCCACGATTTTCTGATATCGCGATGGAGCGCCGGAAAAAGAGATGCGGTTTTTTCGTTTAGCGCTTCCGCACCGCGCATGTTTGTTGAGAGTGAAGCTACGATTGAATTGAATGGCGTAGAATCAACTGGCTGCTGCCGGTTTTTCAACGCCCAAGCGCCTGGAAGATAAGCAATGGCATGCTTTTCGATAAGAAACTGGTCATTTCTTTTCTCCGCCGATTCGATGGCCAACGAAGCAAACGACAGACTGTAAAGGTGCGCGTCCGGAACGATTAAAAGCCTTTCCGAATCTGGAATATCCACGTCTATTTTTTGTACAACTTTTTTATACAATTGATGAGATTTTTCCAAAGTCTTTAAATATTCCGACCTGTAAAATGTTTTGCCGCCCTGCTGACCTGTTAGCAAGCCTTCGTCGGAAACAATGTTGAAGTATTCGTTCGTCAAGCGTTGCAACTCAAGGCGCGTTACGTCAAACCGCTTCACAGAAAACCCGTCTCTTTGAACAACAAAGGCATAAAGCGTATCACCTGAAAAATAATCAATTAAAGTTTCACCGGGACGCAAAAAAGGTTGAATATCTGAATAAGCTAATGCGCCTTCGTCTGTTGCGAGCAATTTATTTCGCATCGCCATGTTCTTGAATCGGTTAAGCTGGAGAAACGCCTCTTCATCATCGCCAAATCGCAACAAGCATTCTATGGCTGTTTTGACGCCGTCGTCTGTACTGTGGTTGTAAAAGGTGGCGCCTTCAACCGTTTCTTGCTGTTCGGAAACATCCTTCACGACGTCAAACATCTTTTGAGCATATTCGAGGGCCAGATTCCTTTGTTGAGTTTTCCAGGCAAACTTGATGACCAAACCTATAGCTTTTGGTAAAAGGCTATAATATCCTTTTTCTTCAATCTCACTGATAAGGTCTGCGAAATCGGCTACTGATACATCAGCCTTTTGGAACGACTGCGCAAGCTCAAATTCAAGAATCTTTAGATCAATTCTTCTCAGGAACGAACCGTCGTCTTCTGCGATGTTTGCGGCGTCTAAAAGTCGACTTCTAGCTGTTTCATAGCCCTTAATAGAAGCAATGATATGCGAAGCAGACAGTGCAAGTTCGATCTGGTGTTTTTTCAAATTGAGAGCGTCAACATTGTCCAGCAGGTCTGAAATCAAAAGTTCGGCTTTTTCTTTTCGCCCAAGCTTATAGAAAATTTCTGCACCTAATATATCGCGGTCAATCCTTCTTGGGACGTTCATAAACCCTTTGATGGAGGAAGCGTCAGCTTCTTTATCCAACGCCTGAGCATCGAGTTGGTCGCCGTGCAAGTTGGCCTCGTTGTTTTGCAATGGTGATGCGTTTTTTCCGGGATAGTTCGTTAAGTCTGGAGCAAAGGCTTCGTACTGTTTCCACGACTCCCAAACTTTTAGCGCATCATCGTAAAAATCATACTCCAGATGCAATTCAGCCAGGTTATGAATGAGTACGAACAAGTTGTGAATGTCTAAGACTCCGCCACCTTCCTGCCGTGATGCGATTTTGATCCCAGCGAGAAATTCGTCTTTTGCTTTGGCGAATTGGCCGACATTCCGATAGTTCAAGCCTCGGAAATTGTGCAGAAGTACGTTTTCTTTGCCAGTTTTTACTAACTTTTCGTATTCCTGAAGGTTCTGTTGAGCGAGTTTATTCTCGCCAAATTTTCTATACACGACTGCCATTCTTTCCAAAAGGCGCTTGCCGTACCATTCCTGCGTTCTCGGGCTAAGTCTATCTTTTTGCTCTTTTAGGAATTCTTGAGCAGATGATAGATAACGCAATGCTTCTTCCAGTTCTTCGGTCTGAATATGCTGATCGCCGAGATTGTAGAGCATATTTAGAGCGGTTCCCAAATAGTTGCCGTCAATAGATTTGCGTACAACTCGTTCGCCAATTGCTTTTACTAAATGAAAAAGGCCCTCATCTGCAAAAACAGCCGCTTGATATCGTGCCAGGGGAGGCAACATTCTTCGCTGATCGGGAAGTTTCACTCCAAGCTGTATCCCATAAGCCGCTGCGTTTTTAGCACGCTTGAAATTACCGTCGTCAAACGATCTGCCGCTCATATTGGCGCAGAATTGTACGATATGCGGGGCGTAATACAAGGAGTCTTGCTTGGCTAAAACGTCATTAAGTCTGGTATTGTAATCTGAGAATTGCGGAGCTTCAAGAATAGCGGCAGCGTTTTTAATGATTTTGTCGGCTGAATCGGCGGGGAAGTCTGTTCGCAGATATGGTAGTGCAAAGAAAAATTTTCGTCGCCAAGGGAGTTCTGACAGCTTGATCGAAGCGCTGTCTGAAATTATGGAGTTTAAAGAATTGATTTCGTCAACAATTTCAAGGAGAATTTTTTCGCAACTATCTTTGTAAGCTTGCACTACCCAATTTTCTGAATCTTCAAATAACTCTTTAGTGGTGATAAAGTTGAGAGCTTCATCGACAATTTTTTCAGTCTCTTCTTGCGTTCCGGCTGCCAAGACGGCTCGATTATATTTTTTCAGCGAATTTGTTTCCTGGAATATGCATGCCTGATGAATAAGAAGAGAGAGAAGTAGAGTAACGCCCAAAGCTTTTTGAATTTTCAAGACCCGCTTGGTTTTTTGATTTTCCATAGTTAGGAAAGTGCTATTGTCGTTTATTTATGCAAAAATTGTAAATAAAGAATAACATAATTTTTGTTGAGGAGAAAGCTCAAAAAAGCCAAAGAAGGGAAGACAAATAGTGAATGCCGGGGCGGGTTGAAAAATGGGTGAGTTTTCTATGAAAAATATAGGATTTATCGACAGAGAAGTCACATTTTTTGAAATGGATTCTCTGCCGATGTTTTTTTGATTGCTCGAGGCAAATTCAGTCAATCAATCCGGATCCGGCGGATCGTCGATTGGACCGCCGCCGCCGCTTGCTTCGGTCATAACAACTTTGATGTTCAGAATCATGCTTTTTCTCCTTTGAAAGATTAGAAGTGAGTTTAGCTTGATTGATCTGTATTTCGCAAGCCTTTGATCATTTCGAGGTAATTGTAAATGCCGTGTTCAGCGGATATCTGTTCCGCTTCATCAAAACGCTGATCACTTTCCGCTTTTTCGCCGCGATTGATGAGAAATTGTGCGTCCGTTATTCTTTTACGAGCCGTAAGGCGAGGCGAATCTACAGCTTCCAGCAATTCTTCGGCTCTCTGCAAACAGGCTTCGGCGTCAGAATCATTGCCGTTATTCATAAACGCTTCCGCTCTATAAATCTCGACGGTGCATCGTCTGTCTGCGTTCAGAAAGCCGGGAATTTGGGAGCCGACGTCTACGGCGTCTTCAAGGTGTTTGAGTGTTTTGGCTGAGTCTTGCCGTGCTAGCAAGCTGTTGCAGGCAAGTGCAGTCTTGGCCGCCCATGCATTGTAAGCGTCTTCATACTTGGATTGCCCGTTCGTTGGCTTGGCTGAGGCAAGAGAGTGTGCTTGATGAAAAGCTGCTTCCGCCTTATCGTGTTTTTTGTCCTCTTCATAAATCAACCCAAGACCTTGGTAATAAAGAATCTCAGCTTTCTTCTCGTTCCCCCATTTCTCATTCTTGGCTGCATCAACTTCTTTTTTGAATTGTTCCAAAAGTTTTCTGGCTTTTGTCAAATCTCGGCGCCTTCTGGCGACAACTGCTTTTCGTTCAAGAGCAAAGGTTTTGTAATAACCAATCTTCCGGATGTTTGGCCAGCTAGTTGCGACCTTCTCAGTTTCTATTAGCCAGTGATTTGCTTCGTCGAACCTCCCGTTAAGAATCAGTTGGTCGCCCATATTATAAGCGACGTTCGCAGAAAGCATATGAAATCCAATTTTTTTGCCTTTGTTAAATAACCATTGGCCAAGAAAGACTGCCAGATTGATTGCTTTGTCCCCGAGAGCGAGCGCAGATTGTACACGCGCGCTAAGGTTTAGAAATAACCTTTCGTCCGGTGCATCCGACAATTTTTGATATCCATAAATGGCGTTATCTTTCACGCTGGCGAAATCCCCTTGATGGAGAGCCCTCTGGGCTTCCAGATGTGCGTACCTGGCAGCCTGCCAAGCTCTGCGTTGCTCGACAGTTGAATCGCCAAGATATTCAGTTAAAGGCAACCAGTAGTCGGTTTTCCGGTAGTTATCCACTTTTTCTGCTAAACTTTTGGCATGATCAAGCTCTTCACTGCTTCGCGCGGCTTTGTCGAAAGGCAGGTACCAATGAAAGCTCCGCAAGGCAGTTTCGAAAGCGGCGACATTCGTCTGTGAAACAGATGAATCAGCTTTCGGCAGGTCGACTTTGTGCTGAGGCGACGCTTCTAAATGTGCGACTGATTTTTCGATCTCAGCAGCGTCAAACTTCGCGCTGGTCATTCTTCCCAAAATCAACTCTAGTAGCTCTACAGCAATTTTGTCAGCCTCATTTGCGTTGCTCAACGGCGTACGTTCACGGAAAGGCGACGCATGATGGTTGGACTTTTGCATAATTTACCCCTCTTTGTTGAGTGATGACTAAGAAGCGATGTTTAGCTTGAACTCAAATCCGCAATAATGAGATTTCGACTGCGCTCATTTTCCGAAATTTCATTCGAACACGTTTTTTGAGTTAAGCGATAATAGAAAGAGCGCGTTTGAGATGATCGTGTGAAGTTGAGCGACGCCCCTTTAAACCTTGATGCTTTAGTTGGTGTTTAATGCAGCTTTTCCCGATTTTTAATCTCAGCTTCCCATTTTTCTACTATACCCTCTGAAACGGTTGCCCATCTTGCGTGAGTTTCATGTTTAATTGATTCCCGCATTAAGGCTATCGCTTTGCCTTGTTCTTGTTTTTCCCAGGCGAGTTGGGCAAGACTATAAAGAACGGAAGCGGAATTGGGGTATTTTTCATTCGCTAACTTGAAAAGTTCTGTGCCGCGAAGTGAGTTCCCCAGTTCAATATTTGCAGAGGCTAAATCGACGAGAAAATGCAGATCGCCCTTGTCTTTGAAGTTGTACAGGCTGTTCGCCATCTTTTGCGCTTCCGATGTGTTCCCGCCAATAATGAGTTTTTTGAGTATAACGCGTATGGCATGCAGCGAATCTGTTTGGCTACCGCTTTCGGCGTCCTTGCGCAACTGCGCGATCAATGCGTCCGAAGCTGATCCACCCATCTCATCCCCAAGAGGGTGTGGGGGAGTGCTGTTCATGAAACGAACCGGAGAATCGGCCTTAGGTTTATAGGCGCTGGTAATATCTTGGTCGATTTTATCTATTTTCTCGTCGACTTTATGCATTTCAAAGGATGGGTTCATAATTTTCCAGGAGACGAATATTAGCACTGTAGCGGCTGCAAATCCGACCAATTTGAGCGTATTTTGACTCTGAAAAATTGTGCGTGCAATTGCCATAAGCGTATTACCGCGAGGCGGGTCGGCGGCGATTGCTGGGGCGCTCCGCCCGGCATACGTCATTATTTTTTCGACTTGCTCATCTTTGGTCAATTTACGCATTCTCTGAATGGCGTGTTTTTCTTCCAGCGTTGCAGGCGTTGTGGCGTTGCGAACAAAAGATGAATATTCTTCCAGGCAAGTATCACATTTAGACAAGTGGATTTCTATTTTAACTTGCTCATCGTCTGAAAGGTTTTTTTGCTGAAAATCGTATAGTTTTTCAAGAGATGGATGGTACATTGGATCGTTTGTTATCATGATTAATTCCCCTTTATTGTTTGTTAAATCCGGGCTAACGGATCATTGGACAATATATTTTGGGGAAGTTTCCCGCTAAATTAATTAATTTTTCTAATTTATCGCGCTTGGATAAGCTTGAGTAATAAATAGCTTCAGTGTGATTGTCCAGTAAATATTTTCATGCGAAAACTGGAGCAAAAACGTCTTTCCGTTCGTCGATCTGCGGAAATTGCAGACTATCCTCCCAAATTCTTTTTGAGATATTGTTTCATCATGCTGATGTTATTACTGATTGTCTTCTCCTTTATATCCGACAAATAGTTTTCAGCAATGTCAGACACGGGAAGATCATCGAGAAAATAGTACTTTGCAATAAGTGCGTTTCTTGCGTTTTGGTCGTCTAACTTTGCATATTCATCTAAAAGCTTTTTTACGTCCAAGTACAACATTTTATAGTTGACCGTTTCGTCTCTCAAACTCTCGAGGTTTTTTTGGCGATAAGACAAATCGAATAGCTGACGCTCAAGATATTCGTTGTCTTGCGAATTTGGACCCGGATCAATTTTGGGGCGCTTTGCCGCATTGGCGGCCGTTTTGTGATTTCCCACCAGATTGCGAATCATTACGGCAAGAAAACTACGAAAAGCGACGAACGAATCGCCTCTAAACCGCTTTAGAACCTCGCAATCATCCTTGACCAACTTGAAATAAGTATCTTGTACCACGTCTTGAACGGTCGGGCCGTTGGATTGAAAGCCTGACGGGCCAAAATAGCGCTCTGTTTCCCTGTAGGAGATCAAGATGATGAATTCGTCGAACGCATCATAAAACATGTTCCAGGCTTCGGCGTCATCGGGATGCTCTGCGCAGTACCTCAAGAATTCTTGCTCGTTACCCCACATCGAAGGCAGCATCCGACCAGCTCCTAATCGTACTCTTTGTTTGGGCTTACCCATGAACCTTCTCCCCTTTTTGGTTCAAATTGCTTGCTTGGTTTAAGTATCTATTTTCTATGCTCTCAGGATAAACCAAGCGGAGTTAGCCGGAGTTAGTCCCGTCGCTTTTGTCGCCGCCAAGTGAAAGTATCCTTGCGGGCTGGGTTGATGATTGTTCATCCGGCTCCTGCTGAACCGCGTTCCCATTCTCTTCCGCCTCTTCGCTTGCGGGCGTTGCGACTGAAAGCGATTTAGACTCCGGGCTGAGAACCTTCTCAATCCGCATCGGAGTACCTTGCATTGTAAATGGTTCGCCGTTGACTTGTTCACGCCGTAAAATCCAATTGACTTCTTGCAAGGGAACTTGCAAAATGAGCAGCCGAACTTGCCACCATTTGGGCTTCTTATCTGACTCAAAGCCCTCGACACGTGCAAAAAAAACAGGTTTTTCGTCAACATAAATCAGAACGACGTCACCGTCGGTGACAGGATTGGCGATATTTTCAATACTCATTGTTCTCCGCAGGGTAAGTGAGTTCAATAGCAGAATGCAATATTTGTCGGTCTATAAAATTTTAGTCATCCGCTTCAGTATACCGTCATATTCTTCTGCAACAAGATTTCCGAGTGTGTGATAATATTCTCCGCCATGCGCTTTGACTCGATTCCCATATTTTAGGAATGTCACTGCATGAGCCGTTTCGTGACAAATTAACATTGCAAGCCTGGAACTTGCGTGAGAAAGAAGTCCGAAACGCTTTAAGTTTGAACTGACACTGTCGTTCGTTCGGCTTTCAGCGATTTGTTTGCGAAGACAAAGCTCGCCATATTGAATATGCTTTTTTGGGCGAAAATGCGTGGCCCAAACATTGGGCTTATAAATGACCGGCAATGTGATTTTGTGTTTTGCAAGAAGCGACTCTGTGATTTCAATAACGTGCTCGATCACTTGCTTTAAAACGGCGTCAGATTTTCGGGAGCTTTCGAAACGTTTCGGACGAGCGTTTTCACCAAAAACCAATCCCCTGGGTACGCGGAATGTTCTGCCGTCTTCGACTTTGACGCGAAAATTAACCCTGCCTCTGTTCTCAATAACGCCCCGCAATTTTTCTCCGCCCCGAAGGAAAAAAGATACTGACGCTCCGACGTCAAGGTTGTTAATTGAAAATGCGGACTGGTTGAGAAGTTCCTTGTACCGCTGTGTTGCGATGTTTGAAATTTCCACCAACGCTTCGGGGTTTTTTAAGTCGTGAATGTAGTTGAGAACCTGCGAATGCTTCATACAGATTGGGCCTTTGCGATAACTTCCCGAAATCGCTAAGTAAAAAAACTCCTTGAGTTGATGAATTAAGACAGCGGTTCGTTTTTTACAAATATAGCTTCAGATGCGACAAAACCGCCAGCAAAAGCCGACCTTCTTTGCTTGATAGTTTTCTATTTTTACTTAGCTTTACGAAATCTCAAGAGATAAAAACCGCATACGATACAAAATTTTGTCCCAATATGAGGAAATAGGAGACGGACAATGGTTGACTTGGAAGCAAAAGTCATAGAGCTTGGCAAAACTAAATTATCGCGTGACGAAATCCTGCAAGATTATCGCTGGGCGTTGCGCAGCCGACACGCCAGCTTGATCGGCAGGCGTGAAGTTATGGGCGGAAAAGCGAAATTCGGCATTTTCGGCGACGGCAAGGAAGTGCCTCAGCTTGCGATGGCGAAAGCATTCAAAAAAGGCGACTTTCGTTCCGGATATTACCGTGATCAAACGTTTATGTTCGCTTTGGGAATCCACACAGCGCAAGAATTCTTCGCGCAGCTTTACGCCCATGCGGATGTTGAAGCTGAACCGATGAGCGCCGGCCGCTCTATGACCGGACATTTCGCGACGAGAAGCCTTGACGAAGCCGGAAATTGGAAAAATCTGACAGAATCTTACAACTCCTCCGCCGACGTTTCGCCGACGGGAAGCCAAATGCCGCGGCTTGTCGGGCTGGCGCAGGCCTCAAAACTCTATCGGCAATTGGATGATCTGCACCAATTCGAGAATTTCTCAAAAAAGGGGAATGAAATCGCATTTGGCACGATCGGAAACGCAAGCTGCGCCGAAGGATTATTCTGGGAGTCGGTCAATGCCGCCGGCGTGCTCTCCGTTCCCATGTTGCTCTCGGTTTGGGACGACGATTACGGTATTTCCGTTAGCAACAAATATCAACTCACCAAACAAAATCTATCCGAACTGCTGCAAGGCTTCAAGCGCAAAGGCCGTTCGAAAGAAGGCTACAATCTTTATACGGTTAAGGGCTGGGACTATCCTTCGCTCGTTGAAACATACACAAAGGCCGCCGCAAGCGTTCGCAAAGAACACATCCCTGCCATTATTCATGTTATTGAGCTGACCCAGCCGCAAGGGCATTCGACCTCGGGCAGCCATGAGCGCTATAAATCGCAAGAGCGTCTGCAATGGGAGAACGACCATGACTGCATCAAGAGAATGGGCGAATGGATGCTGGAGCAGGAGTTGTTGTCAGACGCCGATCTTGAAATTATCGACAGCGAAGAGCGCCAAAATGTGGCGGACGCTCGGGATCGCGCCTGGAAAGCTTATCTTGAACCGATTCAGAAAGAACGCAGCTTTGTCACCGGATTAATCGACGAAATGAACAATAACGGGACGACGTCTTCCGAACTTCAGAACGTGCGCAGTCAATTGGCGGCGATTCCCTATCCTTTGCATCGAGACATTTTGGCGTCAGCCAATGACGCGTTGATTTTAACCCGCAATTCAGAATCACCGGCCCGCCGGGAATTGCTCGATTGGAAGCGTCGGCAATTAGATGAAGGCGGAAATCGGTACGGTTCATATCTTTACAGCGCTTCTGAAAAATCCGCTCTAAAGATTCCGGAAATTAAGGCTGAATTCTCTGAAAAGCCGGAACACCTCATGGGATTCGATGTGTTGAATGCTTGTTTCGACGCCGCTTTTGCACGTGATCCGAGGGTGCTCGCGTTTGGCGAAGACTTGGGGAAGCTGGGCGACGTCAATCAAGGATTCAAGGGCATGCAGGAAAAGTACGGCGAATTGCGCGTCAGTGACGTCGGCATCCGAGAAGCTTCGATTATCGGGCAGGCAATTGGTTTGGCTATGCGCGGCCTGCGACCCATTGCCGAGATTCAATACTTGGACTACTTGCTGTACGCTCTCCAAATCATGTCCGACGATCTCGCGACCGTGCAATGGCGTACCAAAGCCGGGCAAAAAGCGCCGGCCATTATTCGTACTCGCGGGCACCGGCTCGAAGGCGTTTGGCACTCTGGCTCACCTATGTCCAGCATAATCAATCTTTTGCGCGGTATATACGTCCTCGTCCCGCGCAACATGACCCAGGCCGCTGGATTTTATAACACCATGCTGCGATCCGATGACGCCGCGCTCATCATTGAAGTGCTCAACGGCTATCGCATACGTGAACCGCTGCCAAAGAATATCGGCGAATTCACCGTCCCGTTAGGCGTACCCGAAATTCTACGCGACGGCCGCGACGTCACGCTCGTCACCTACGGCGCATGCTGTAGAATCACGCTCGAAGCTGCGGAAAAGCTGGCAAAAGTTGGGGTGGAGCCGGAAGTGATCGATGTGCAGAGTTTGCTCCCGTTTGATCGCAACGGCGTTATTTTAGAATCGCTCAAGAAAACCAGTCGCATCGTTTTTATAGACGAGGACGTTCCCGGCGGCGGTACGGCGTACATGATGTGCGAGGTCATTGAAAAACAAGGCGGTTACCACTGGCTCGATTCGGAGCCTCGCACCATTTCTTCGAAAGAACATCGCCCGGCTTACGGTTCGGACGGCGATTACTTTTCCAAGCCCAATGTCGAAGAGATTTTTGAGAAAGTTTACGAAATGATGAATGAAGCGTATCCTGCAAAATTCCCGCTCTTCATGTGATGAAACTTCTCGGCGAACTTACTCTGCTTAATGAACGCGCGCTGACGCGACGGCATTTTTTAAGGAAATGTTCTACCGGCCTCGGCGCGATGGCGCTTGCAAACTTGACGGGCTGTACGCCGTTTCAAAACGAAACGAGCGCTGAAGCTGCAATGCTTGACATGACGCAACCCTTCAAGATGCGTCCGCCGTATTTTGCGCCAAAAGCGAAATCAGTCATTTTTTTGCACATGGCCGGAGCGCCGTCCCAATTGGAGTTGTTTGAATACAAGCCCGATTTGCAAAAATTGAATGGTGAGCTTTGCCCGGATTCCTTGCTCGAAGGCAAACGTTTCGCTTTTATCAAAGGCGTGCCGAAAATGCTTGGCCACCAAACCACGTTCAAAAAATTTGGCGAGAGTCAGGCGTATGTTTCCAATCTGCTGCCCAAATTTTCCGGCGTTGTTGATGACGTGACATTTTTGCGCGCAATGCACACCGACGAGTTCAACCATGCCCCGGCACAGCTTTTTATGCACACGGGCCACGCGCGAATGGGACGGCCCTCGATGGGTTCGTGGGTGACTTACGGCCTCGGGTCGGAAAACCAAAATTTGCCGGGTTTTGTCGTTCTGGTTTCTGGGCAATCAGCGCCGAGTGCAGGCAAAAGCGTTTGGGGAAGCGGCTTTCTTCCGTCCGTTTTTCAAGGCGTGCAATGCCGTTCTCACGGCGACCCGGTGCTTTATATCTCCAACCCAAAAGGCGTGCCCCGCAACGTGCGGAAATGGGCCGTCGAAGCGATTTCCGAAATCAACCGCAAGCATTACGAAGAGATGGGCGACCCAGAAACGCTTTCGCGCATTTCGCAGTATGAACTGGCTTTTCGCATGCAAATGTCCGTGCCTGAAGCAATGGATATTTCGCAAGAGCCGGAACATATTCATCAACTTTACGGAACGGAGCAGGGGCAAACTTCTTTTGCAAACAACTGTCTTTTAGCGCGCCGACTTGCGGAGCGCGGCGTGCGCTTTATCCAGCTTTTTCATCGCGGTTGGGATTCACACGGCAGCAACAAATTTGAAGCGCTTAATATTGGTTTTGTCGAGCGCTGCAAAGAGGTGGATCAAGCGATGACAGCACTGGTTCTCGATCTAAAACAGCGCGGTATGCTGGACGAAACTTTGGTAGTCTGGGGCGGCGAATTTGGTCGCACGCCGATGCTGGAAAATCGCGGCGGAAACGACAATCCTTACGCCGGACGCGACCATCACGGCGACGCCTTCACTATGTGGGCGACCGGCGGCGGTTTAAAGCGCGGGTTTTCTTACGGTGAAACCGACGAGATCGGCTATTCCGGGACCAAAGACCGCGTTCATGTACACGACCTTCAGGCAACGATTTTGCATCAGCTTGGCCTGGATCACGAAAAATTGACCTACCAATTTCAAGGACGTGAATTCCGCCTGACGGACGTACACGGCAAAGTCATTCACGACATTCTAGCTTGATTTCGAAGGCTGTGGCTGTGGTCGTTTTTTTTGACGGGATGAACAAGATCGACAGGATTTATCTCAGAAAATTGACTCAATCTGTGCCTAAAGTCATAAAACGGATAAGGAGTGCAAAGCTTGCTTTGCCTTTCAGTCGACCGGCTGAAAAACGTCTGTAAATTTTGGGCGAGATTGAAAAAGTCTTCGACGATACGGCAAGGCAAACCTTGCATCCCACTTTTCGGTTTTCAGTCACAACCTGGATTTACAATTATGTTGTCACGCAATCCGGTTGATCCAGTAAATCCTGTCAAAAATAGCAAAAGACGACCCGTAGGAATCGACACAGAATCATTTCAAATCTTTAAACGGCAAAAAGGAGAACCATGAGCACACCGAAAGTTATGCTCGTTTTTGAAGGCGAAGGATTGGACGACGAAAAAATTGAAGCCGCTTTTGCACAAAGCAACGAAATGCATTTGTTTAAAATGGGACCAACGCGCGGGGTGCTCGAAGACCTCGGCAAAATGTTCAAATTCGGCGCCGAGCTTCTGGAATCGACCAACAAGATCGTCGATACGCTGCTGGAAATTGTCAAGAACCACTTCGCCGGCAGCACGATAAAAATTCAGCACGGCGGTACGACGGTGGAAGTTTCCAACGCCAAACGTTCAGACATGATCAAGTTGATCGACAAAGTCAAAGAACTCAACGAAGGATCGTAAACTTGGCCAAAGGAGTGCAAGGCTAGCCTTGCGAGTTACTCGCAATTCTTCTGGCGGTTGTTACAATTCTCGTTCATTCCGAGCCGGATAAAAAACGCAAGCAAGCTGAAACGCAATGTCACCAACTTTTTACCTTTCGGGTCCAAAACAGCGGTTTTGAAAAAACATGCTAAAGCATGGACTACAAACGACAATGCGTTCTTTTCCTTTGAGCGTAAAGAAAGACTCTGTCGTTTGTAGTCCGCGTTTTAGCGTGTCTTTGCTGTGGCCGTCATTATGAACTCAGAATCATGAAAAGTTAGCGACATTGAGCTGAAGCTTGAACTTTAGTTTGTCTGAGCGTAATCATAGCAAAAAGCTAGTGACAAAAGAACAACCATGGAAATGACATTCCGCTGGTATGGTTCAGACGATGCTGTCAAGCTGGAACATATCCGGCAAATTCCGGGCGTCACCGGCGTCGTCGGCGCATTGTTTGACGTGCCGGTTGGGGAAATTTGGCCGTACGAAAAGATCGCCTTTTTGAAAGATCAGATCGAGCGAACCGGACTGCGATTGAGCGTCATAGAAAGCATTTTTGTCCACGAGGACATTAAACTCGGGCGACCTTCTCGCGATCGTTTGATTGAAAACTATTGCCGCAGTATCGAAAACCTTGGCGCAAACGATATTTCCGTTTTGTGCTACAATTTCATGCCCGTCTTCGACTGGATGCGAACCGATCTCGCCGCCATGCTGCCGGACGGTTCGACGACGCTGACTTTTTCTCAAAACAAGCTCGACGCATTCGATCTTTCTGCCGGAACCGGCGATTTGCCGGGCTGGGGAGCGGCCTATTCCGCCAAAGAATTAAACGCGCTGCTGAGCGCCTACCAAAAAATCGAGCCCGAAAAGCTTTGGGAAAACTTAGCGTATTTTCTAGAAAAAACGGTTCCGGTTGCTGCCGCTTCCAATGTAAAAATGGCGATCCATCCGGACGATCCGCCGTGGTCAATTTTCGGCTTACCGCGCATAATCACCTCCGGCGAAGCGCTCAAACGTTTGATTAGAATCGTCGATTATCCGGCGAATGGCGTGACCTTTTGCACGGGTTCTCTCGGCGCCGAGCCAGTCAATGATCTTCCGCAGATTGTGCGTGAGATAGGAGGGGAGGGGCGCATACACTTTGTCCACGCGAGGAATGTAAAGGTCACAGGCGAAGGAGATTTTGAAGAAAGCGAACATCCGTCAAAACACGGCTCTGTCGATATGTACGAAGTGATGCGGGCGTTGCACGAAATCGGATTTGACGGCCCGATCCGCCCTGATCACGGACGCATGATTTGGGGCGAAACCGGCAGGCCGGGCTATGGGCTGCATGATCGTGCGCTCGGCGCCATGTATCTCACAGGATTGCTGGAAGCCATTGAGAAATCAAATTAACTTTTCTTTGGATTTGTGGCTTTAATACTTTTTCATGTTGGTGTATCTGTCAATCAAAAACTCAAACGTCAGGGATGATAAATCATGTTTTGGATTGATCTTCTCGGAAGCTTTTTTCGCGGCTTAGCGTCCGGCAGCACGCCTCGCCAGGTCGCCGCCGGATTCACGCTCGGCTATCTCATCGGCCTTATGCCGTTTTTGAGCCTGCAAACTTTTATTTTTGCATTTCTACTCTTGCTCCTGAACGTCAATTTTGCCGCCGGTGTTTTTGCGTTTATGCTCGCTGGATTAATCGCATTTCTCTTCGATCCGCTTTTGCATCAACTCGGACTTTGGGCGCTGACCTTGCCATCGATGGAAGGATTTTGGACGACCTTGAATAACATGCCCGTTGCCCCGTTAACCCGCTTTTACAACACCGTTTCCATGGGCGCGATGATCTTTGCGCTGTTGAGTTTTTCCCCGGTTTATCTTGGCTTTAAAAAATTCGTCATCGTTTATCGCGAACGATTGCTGGAGCGAATTCGACGGCTCAAAGTCGTTCGGGCAATTCAGGGATCGACGGTTTATTTATGGATTGAGCGCGTGATGCGCGCGGGAGGCGCCGTATGAGAAAAAGCGCACTCATAGTCCTGGCCGTTTTCGGCGTTCTGGGGGCGATTGCATTCTACTTTTTGCAGGATCGTTATCTCGAACGCGCCTTTGAAAGCGGGGGCGAGGCGATTGTCGGTGCGAAGGTGGAAATCGATGATTTTCATCTCAGCTTCTGGAATTTGCAAGGTTCTTGGAATCGGATTCAGATCGCTAATCCAAACGATCCCTGGAAGAATATTCTCGAGTCAGGAAAGGCAAAATTTTCCGTTGAATCACGTCCGCTTTTTTGGGGACGGTTTATCATCAGTGATTTGTCGCTTGAAGACGTACGCAGCGGCACGGCGCGAGAAACCGATGGCAGCCTGCCCTTCGATCCTGAAGCCGAAGAGAGTCGTTTCAGCGAAATCTCTGCGTCAGTAAAACAGCAAATCAAGGAACTCCCCGCTTTGGATGTGCAAGGTTTGGCGCGTGAGCTGAAACTGGATTCGCTGATTAACGTGCAGCAACTTTCGACGGTTCAAGGATATTCGCGATTGAGCGCAACGGTTGACAGCTCGCAGAATTTTTGGGAAAATACGCTCAAGACGAACGATTACGCCAAGCAATTGACGGCCATTGAAACGGACGTTCAAAAGCTTTTGGCAACCAAAGTCACCGATGCAGCGAGTGCGGCAAAAACGCTCAAACAAGCTGACGCCGCCCGCGACAATATTCGTGCATTGAAAGTCGATCTCGACCAAAAGCGGTCTTTTGTCCGAACGAATATTGCTTCCGTTGACAGCCAGTTCAAGAGCTTGCGAGGCGCGCTGGAAAACGATGTAGAAAAAGCAAAGCGTGTCGCCAAATTAAAAGAATTGGACACGCGAGACGTTGGATTGCTGTTGTTCGGCGAGCCGCTGGTAGCACAGGTGGATGAAATCTTGTACTACATTTCATTGGCGCGAAAATACCTGCCCGCCGCCGAAGCTTTTCTCGGGGATGATGACGAGCCGGAAACGCCGCCGCGTTTTGAAGGAATCGATATTTCGTTTCCATTCAAATACCGCTACCCGCGCTTTCTGATTCGCCAGGCCGAATTGACGGCGGCGACGCACGCTTCCGATACTTCTAAAGCATACGCGCTGTCCGGCGAAATGACCGGTTTGACAAACGAACCTTTTATTTTTGGCGAGCCGACGCGTTTTGAACTCGACGCGAACCATCCGGCGAAAAGCAGTTTTCGGCTCACCGGCGCATTTGATCACACCGAAAAATCGGCGAAGGATTCGCTGCGAATCGCCGTGACGAATTTTCATGTCGGCAGGCTCAAGTTGGGTGGAGGCGGCATTTTGCCTTCCGCGCTGCTCGCCGACCGGGGTGACGTTGTCATCAACACAAATTTCATTGGCAAAAAAGTCGGGCTGGATCTTGGTTTTGACGCCAGAGACGTTGCATTTGATTTTGCCAACCAAAAGTCCGGTTTGCTTGCTCAAGCCGTGCGTGAAACGCTCGCGGATTTGGGCGAGATAAATTTGAAGGCTTTGCTGGGCGGTTTGGAAGAAGGGAAGCTTCGCGTACAATCAAACGTCGACAACGCTTTGGCTTCACGAATTAAAAGCCTGCTGGGAGATGAATTGCAGAAATCACGTCAACGTGTGGACGGTTTTGTACGAGCGGAAGTTGGGAAATACGAAAAACAGGCGCGCGATCAAGTTGAGCAATTCCGCCAGAACGCCGTGCAGCGCATTGAGAGCTTAACCGCCAGAATCGACGCGGAACGAGCGAAATTGGAAAAATTCCGCGGCGATCTGGAAGCGCGCGTTGAAGCCGAGAAGAAAAAAGTAGCGGACAAAGGCAAGCAAAAAGCTAAAGACGAAGCAAAAAAACGCCTCGGCGGACTGCTCGGAAAGAAGAAAAAGAGCGAGCCCGATACGACGAAGAAGCAATGATGATTTTCGGACGACGCTTTGAAAAGCGCGGATATTGTATTTTAAGTTCGACTATCGTACGTTTAAACAATCGCAATCAAGGATCATTATTGGAGATCAAAATGTCGAATTTAGCAGTGACAGAGTTGTCTGCTTCCGGGCAAGTGATGATCCCGGAAGAAGTGCGAAAGAAGCTGAATCTAGCGGCCGGGGCGCAGTTCGTCGTTCTAGACGACGGCGACGCTGTTATTTTGAAAACCGTTTCAGCACCGTCCTTGAACAAATTTGAGCATTTAAGAAATAAAGCTAGAAAGTCAGCGCAAAAATCGGGGCTCAAACAATCTGACGTCGCCGAAGCTGTTAAAGAAGCGCGTAAAGAAGTATGAAGGTTGTTCTGGATACTAATGTTGTCATCTCAGGCATTTTCTTTTCGGGGCCTCCCGCTCAAATTCTTGACGCTTGGCGAAACGGCGATTTGCAAATCGCGTTATCAGCGGAAATCTTGTCAGAATATCAAAGAGTCGCGCGCATACTTTCTAAAAAATACAAGGTTGTTAATGTTCAGGAAATTCTCAACTTGCTGGCTTTGAATGCTGAGATAACAGATACAGCAAACTTCCAAGTTAGAATAAGCGCTGACCCGGACGATGACAAATTCATTGCATGCGCTTTAGCGAGCGGAAGCGGCGTTGTTGTGAGCGGGGATAAGCACCTGTTGGAAATAACCGATCTTCAAGAGATAAAGATACTTTCCCCGCGCGACTTTTTAAACACTCACCTTGCATAGTTTTTAGCATCAGCCCACAATTACAAATTGTAATGAATAAAAACTTAATAACTACGCCTGCAATCTTGTCTGTTCTATCGCTGACAGCTTCAATCTGTGACTGTTTGGCTCAAGAAGAAACCGGCGCAGTCAACGCGGCGACGCCGAATTCGGTATTAAAGCTTACCAGTGACGGGAAAAACTATGAACCAATGTGGTCGCCGGACGGCAAGCGGATAGTGTTTGAATCAACAAGAAGCGGCAACCTAGAAGTTTATGTGATGAAAGCCGACGGAGCCGATCAAACCCGACTCACCAACGATAACGGCAACGACGCCAGCCCGTCATGGAGTCCTGACGGAAATGAGATTCTCTTTTTTTCTGATCGAGATTCTAAGGTGAATCAGGCACGAAGCTGGAAGCTTTATAGAATGAAAATCGATGGAAGCGACCAAAGACGAGTGACCGAATATGATTTGTCGGAATTCAGACCAGTTCTGTCGCCAAATGGAGCACAAATTGCCTTTGATGCCTGGAGTGAGAATTCTGGGACGCATCAAATATTCGCGTTGAATTCTGGAGCTGACGGGTTAAAGCGCTTAACGAATACAAAAGCCTACGAGGCGGCGCCGCAATGGTCGCCGAACGGCTCAAGGATCGTTTTCTATTCTGAACGGGATTATCTGCATATTAAAGACGAAGAAAAACGACCAGCCGAGATTTACCTCATGAACGCCGACGGCTCAAATCAGACAAGGCTCACTTTTATGAGAGCCAGAAGCCATTATCCTTTTTGGTCTCCGGATGGAAAACACATTGCGTTTGAAACGGACGTCACGGGCGATTTGGAAGTTTTTGTGATGAAAAGTGACGGCTCTGAGCTCAAGAATGTGACGAATCATCCTGCACGGGACACGAGCGGCTCATGGTCTCCTGTAGGCAAAAAATTGGCGTTCGTGTCAGATCGGGATGGAAAACCGGATATTTATATTATAAAATGATAGCCGCCTAAATTAACTATAAGCGGCTAGTTTAGTAACTATACGACTACTTTGATACGGAAGCCCTTAGTTTGTGGTCATAATAGTCCTCCATTGAATAAACCATTTTGTGTAATACTCAGATGTCAAAAACTTGCTTCGTAATATCACCCATTGGTCCTGATGGCTCAAAAATTCGAAGGTACGCTGACCTAACGTTGCGGCATATCTTGGAGCCAGCATGCTCTGAACATGGGTACGATTGTATTCGTGCTGATCAAATATCTGATCCAGGGATGATCACTTCTCAAGTTATTACACACATCATCAATGATGATATGGTAATAGCTGATCTAACAAGTCAAAATCCGAATGTATTTTATGAACTGGCAATCCGACACACACTGAGAAAGCCTGTAGTCCAAATTATCTCAAAAGGCGAGACAATACCGTTTGATGTTGCACATAGTAGAACTATTTTTGTTGACCTAACCGATCCAGATAATGTTGTTTCAAGTCGAACTGAATTGTCAAGACAGATCAAATTTGCAGCAAGCAACCCTACAGGTATAGATACTCCTATTTCAACAGCCATTGATATAGAGCTGCTACGACAAAGTAACGATCCGCCCAAAAATCGTCATTTAGAGATATTAGAACAATTTCGAGACATCCGTAATCTTATCACCCGGTTATCAAAAACAACACCGAGTCTCGAATATCAAAAGAATCATCACTCATCTCATGAACAAATACTATTTTCAGTTGATTTTTCCAAAGTAGATTCTGTTGGAATTCTAACTTATAGTGACGATTTTGGAACATTTCAAGAATTTCTAAATACGTGTTTTAGCGATGTAATGTCTGCTTATGTTGATACGTATACATATGGAGAAGTGAAGTGGACCCCAATGTCAAGACAGTTTTTACGAGAAGTTAAGGTGGATGAGGG
>CAXHAT010000097.1:0-27654 GCA_964014485.1 uncultured Deferribacteres bacterium | reverse complement strand
GCGTGGACCCGGTCGGGCGCACTTCTTTTTGTGCCGCCGAGTTAACTCGGCGGAAAAAAAGGGGAGCTTGCACTCATGCCTACGCGCTGAAGCGCGCAGCTAATGAGAATCAAAAGTTGCCTGCGGACTTTTGATCGCGCGCGCCAAACGACGCATGCGTAACATCAGTTATTTGATTGAAAACTGAAACGTCGACGCGGGCAGTTCGACGGAATTGAAAAGCGAGGCCGTCGAGCCGCTTTTGCTTCTCCCAACCCGGACGAGCCGGAACCAGGCTCCAACGGGCGTTCAACCTCGTGACTTAACGCAGAGATCATTGAGCGGCGCGTTTTTTCTCAAGATAATCGTAATGGCTGTTATCTTCGCCCTGACGGACGATTTTACGCGGCGGAAGCGGTCCGAGTCCTTCAACAAAGGCTTCCATTTCAGCGACGATACTCGCGACTTTGTCCGGGCGCCGCGCAGCCAAATTGTTTCGCTCGCCGGGATCATTACTCAGATCAAAAAGCAAAGTGTCGTGCGCCGCAACGCCTTGCCGCCATCGGGCGTGCGGGTTGCCGGGATAAGGCAGCTTTAATTTCCAATTGCCGGAGCGATAAGCCCTGAGTTCGTCAAGCATATAATAGGCAAAAGTTTCGGATTCGCGTTTGCCCTTTCTCGTTAAAACGGCGGTCAAATCTTCGCCGTCAATCCGGCGATCTTGCGGCAGCGGAACGGACGCCAGATTGAGCATCGTCGGAAACCAATCCATCATCGTCGCCAGGCCTTCGTACACGCCGCCGGACGGAATTTGGCCCGGCCAATAAGCGACGGTCGGTACGCGCATGCCGCCTTCAAACGTAAATTGTTTGCCCTCGCGCAATTTTCCGGAGGAGCCGCCGTGATCTTCCATCACCAGCCAGGGACCGTTGTCGCTTGAAAAGACAACCAGCGTGTTTTCCGAGAGCCCCAGCGAGTCGAGCTTGGAGATAATTTGCCCGACGCTCCAGTCAATTTCTTCAATCACGTCGCCATAAAGTCCGCGCGCCGATTTGCCCTCAAACTCTGGCGAAGCGTAGAGGGGAACGTGCGGCATGCTGTGCGCGAGATAGAGAAAAAAAGACTGATCTTTGTGGCGCTCAATAAAATCGAGCGATTCTTCCGTGTAGCGCCGCGTCGTGTAACGTTGATCCACTTTTTCTTCGACGACTTCGTTGCCGCGAAGATAGACGACCCCAGCCATGTCATTGCTGTAAGGAATGCCGAAGTACTCGTCAAAACCGTTTTGCAAAGGCAGGAACTCTCGATGATGCCCCAAGTGCCATTTTCCGACGTGCCCGGTGGTATAGCCTTGGGTTTTGAGCGCTTCCGCAATCGTAATCTCGCCAGCGTCAATCCCCGTCCAGCTCTCGGGAAAGAAAACCTCGTGAATGCCCATGCGCACCGGATAGCGTCCGGTCAGCAGACCGGCTCGCGACGGGCTGCAAATCGGCGACACAGAGTAAAATGAAGTAAATTTCAGACCTTCCGCGGCCATCTTGTCGATGTGCGGCGTACGAATATCGGTCGCGCTGAACGTGCCAATGTCACCATAACCGAGGTCATCGGTGAAAACAATAATGAAATTCGGCCGTTGTTCGCTTGGTTCGCTGCAAGCCAACGCCAACGCGGAAAGAATAAACCCCAGCTTTAAATTTTTCATAACGTCAGGCCTTCTTTAAGCTCGTGTGCAGCTACTTCCTTTTGTTCTTAAGACCGGCGATGAATTGACTGACTCAAATCGTTTCATATTTTTCGGATAAATCATCGTCCGGGACGCATTATAAATTGCACAAAAGCATGCTGTCGTCACGAACGCTCCTTCTTCGGTTTCAGCAGCGGCAACCATTTCAAATACTCATCGAGCGCAATGGTTGGCTGATAAGCCAAGTAGTGGTTGGTAAATTTTTCACCGTCCACTTGCCATTCGATCAACCACAATTTCGTTTCAGAAGACGCGGGCACAAACCCTTCGCCGGACTTGCCGTTCTTCTCGACGAAAAATGATTTCCTGAGCAAGATTTCACCGGAATCCGCATCACGAATCGCCATCGTCCCCGCCACTTCTCTGAGCGTATCATTGACGACCACGACCGGATGCTGCTTGCCCCGGGAAATACCTCTTTCACGGGGCAAGCCGTCGCGAGCATCGCCGATCATGACGCAAACGTCGGTTTGCACGCGTTTGAGGTAGTGGTAGGCCAGTTTCTTGTTGTAGCAATAGTCGACGACGGCGTCGGAAATCACGGGCCAGCCGTCACGCAGATTCCACCAGAGAATGCCCGCCCGGTCAAATTTCGACATGCGCCAGAATTCAACGAAGTATTTCTTCGCCTCCGCCTGCACGATTTGCGAGGCGAGAATAAACCGGTCGAGATCGGTCGGCACTTCGCCGAAAACGCATTTGATCTGGTTGATCATCAAATCGTTGCGCTTGATTTGCTCATCGGAAAAGGGATGCGAGCGTACGGCTTTGGTCTGCCACTGGTCGTTCCACTCGAAATCTTTCCCCCACGGATAGACAAACTCAGCATCCATCATTTTTTCCAAACTCTCGCGACTCGGACAGCCGTGATAACCGATTTCGCTGACAAAAACGGCTTTGGTTTCCGTATAAAACGGCGCTTTGTAATAGCCGCGCGGCCCCCAGAGATGCTGCTCCGGAATCACGTCACTCGCGACGCGACCGTGGATTTTGAAAGCTTCCGGACTGATGTAGGGCGAGCTCGGCAAGTAGGGCGTGTGCGGATCGAGACGGCGCACCATGTCCGGCAAAACCCTGCGGCTAATCACGTCCGTGTTGGGATCGATGTGCGTTTGATCGCCCGCCCATTCGAGAGAAACGTCGTTTTCGTTGTTGCCAGCCCAAAGCACCAATGACGGGTGATGGCGAAGTCGCAAAATGACTTTCGCCGCTTCCTGCTCGATTTTTTTGGCGAATTCCGCGTCCTGCGGGTAAGTCGAGCAGGCCATCGCGAAATCCTGCCAGACCATGACGCCGTTTTCATCGCAGAGATCGTAGAATTCGTCGGCTTCGTAAACGTTGCCGCCCCAGAGCCGAATCATATTGCAGTTCAAATCGACGAGCATATCAACGCTGGGTTTGATGTGCTCACGGTCGCGGCTGTGAATCGCGTCCAACGCCACCCAGTTTGTTCCTTTGGCAAAAATCTTCTCACCATTGATGCGAAAATAAAAATCCCCGGGCTGCTCGTCAGTATGGATTTCAGACAACACGAGTTCGGCTTTGCGAATCCCGATTCTCTGCGTGTCGCGCGCCAGCACGGTTCCTTCGCTGTCGATCAGCTCCAAAATCGCTTCGTAAAGCGCCGGTTCGCCGAAACCGCGCGGGAACCAAAAATCAACGTTTTCCAAATTCCAGATGCGCTGGCGGGAAACGGTCGTGAAGACTTTGATCGTTTCGTCGTAAATCACGCTCTCGCCGCGTTTGAGCAAGAATCGCAAACTCAGGTCGTCAATGTTCAAACGATCCGTATCGAATTCCCAATCGACGTACATGTCGGCTTTTTTCTCTTCGACATGCACGGATTTTGTCACCCAATAGACCGACTTCCAGCGCGTCGTCGGCACGATTTGCAGCGAAACGTCTTTCCAGAGCCCGGCGCTCACCACCCGCGGCAAAATATCCCAGCCGTACATGTGCGCCGCCTTGCGAATGTAAACCGCTTCCGCGTGCATGTCATGGCGGTCGCCGAACGCTTCGCGCGTGTATTTCCTCGCTTCCAGAATCGGCGACGAGATGCAAACATGAAGTTCATTTTCGTCTTCGAGATGATCGGTGACGTCAAAAAGATGCTCGACGAACATGTTTTCCGTCCGTCCGATTTTTTGGTTGTTCAGCCAAATTTCGGCAAGGCAATCGACGCCGTCAAAACGCAATTCGACACGATGGTCTTCGGGGATTTCCGGTTTTGCAAAGGTGCGGCGATACCACCAGCGGCACGTCTCGTATTTCCTCAAATCAAAGACGTTGTTTCCAATCATCGGATCAGCGATTTCGCCGGCGTTGAACAAATCAAGCTCAACATTGCCCGGAACGGCTGCGGAGATGGTCGGCCAGTCGCAAGACTTCAATTCTTCAGGCGTGGCCGGAGCGTTTTTGTCCTGAGGGCCGTAAGTCAGCGTCCAGTCATTGTTCAAATCTGAGTTTAGTGAAATTTGTGTCAGAGGCACAATCGCGGTTCCTTGCCGTTTGTCGAGTATCATCTACTTGGAAAACTTATTTCAAAGCAATTTTAAGCTGCATGACTTTGTTGAAGTCTTTTAGAATTTTCTTGTTTCGTATTTCAAAGATGCACGGCTTCGATTTTCCCACATTTTTGGTTTTCCTGATTTTTTCTTGCGTGTCTTCGCCAAGTTCAAGCTTATGAATTTCCTGTATGTATTTTTCCGGGAAATATATGGCGGCTTGCACATATCCTTTCCACGCCGACATCCAGACTATCGTCCTCTTCTTTTTTTGAACTTTGCAGAGCCATGCTTTTCCATCGTGATAATATCTCCATTGATAAACCATGTCATTGTTATCATAGAGTTTCAACAATTCGCAAAATGCGTTGTAGGATCTTCCAAGTATCGCTCTCAATACTTGTTCATCCGGGAAAACCGATTCATCCTTTAAGCCTTTTTCGTTTATTGTTTCCATATTATTCCTGCTCTATCCATAACAGTTTCTTGCGCTTGCTCCCTAACCTGGACGAGCCAGAGCCAGGCAAGCTAAGTTTTCAACGTTGTGGCTTAACGCAGAGTCGCGGAGTTCGGAGAGCTTCGCAGAGTTTTTTTAATACAATTTTTTGAAGTTCTGTTTTTGAATTCTCGTAGCTGCGATTTGTCCAAAATGAACCCAAAATTAAGTTTTCTCTGCGCCTCTCAGCGTCCTTCCCGTCTCTGCGTTTTGAAAAGTCTTGCCAAAAATTGGCAAAAAATGACTCTACAGACACTAACAATCTTTCCTTTCCGTTTGTGGACGAATTAATCCAGGCGTCAATACGTTTGTTGAATTTTCACGCAATCCATTTGTTTCGCAACTTCGCGGAAGGCTATTTGTCTGCCATCGTTTTTTTGACGCGATCAACTGCTGATTTGGCCGCAGAATCGTTCGGTTCCGTATAAAGCGCGATCTGGTAGGCCTGCAATGCTTCGTCGAGCCGTTGATCATCAACCAACATGTTTCCGTAATCGATCCACCTTTTAACGCCGCCGTGAACTTCTGCGTCGGTTCGCGCCATGCCGAGTTCGGAACTGCGTTTTTGCAGGCTGTCGACCATAGACAAATATTGTTCGCCTTCTTCCAGTCTCCCGAGAACTTGTAAGCTTCGCCCAAGATTAAAATAGACGCCGTGAAACCAGGGACGCGCTGTTTTTGCTTTTTCGAGAAGTGTAATCGCTTCTTGCGGACGCTCGGCTTTATAAAGCAAGACGCCGGCAAAGTACTGGTAATCCGGGCTTTCCGGCTTAAGTTCCAGGGCCTTCAACCCAGCTTCGAGCGCCAGTTCAATTTCGCCTTCCTCTTCATAAATTTGACTTAATTCGCTATTCACTTCATCATGATTAGCATCCAAAGCAATGGCCTGTTCTAAAACCGCCTTTGCCTGATCCAACTCACCGAGTTCTTTGTGAACTTTTCCGATTTGCAAAAGCGTCGCTTGCTTTTTGATCACTGGATCGTCTGGAGGAATAAGCTTCAATTCTTCTTTAAAATAGTCCAACGCATTATGCGATTTGCGGCGGTCGACGGCGTTGTTGCCGAGGGTGAAGCGAATGGCGGGAAAGTCGGGGTTGAGGGAATAGACTTTTTCGTAGGCTTCGCGCGCCTTTTCGTGCCGTTCAAGATTTGTCAAAATCCGGCCGCGCAGGAAGTAGCTGTAATCGTAGTCCGGCGCTTCTTCGTCGATTCGGTCGCAGATCGTCAGTGCCGTAGCATAAGCGCCAACTCTCGCCGCATGCTCCGCGCGCTTGACGAGGTAGGAAGTCATTTGGCTGATTTTTGGACGCACGTATGCCGGTCGGTCGGATTCTTTTTCATCACAACCGAGGAGAATCAAAACAAAGACGATTAGAGATGTGATGAAGAATGTTCTCGCTATTTTGTCCATCATATTTTTGTCTGCGCGTTTATCGAACCTCGCGAACGATTTCAAGATTGCCGCCTTCGACCAGTTTGTATTCCGAATCCGCTTCAATTTCACGAAAAACCTGCACTTCGCCGGTTGGCCATTTTACCGTAAGTGAATCGGCTTTTGTCGCCTCGCCCAGACCAAACAGCGCAACCGATTCAGAGTGCGACAAATAGCTCGAACCGGATCGAATGCGACGGTGTAACTTCTTTGCCCCAACCGCTGCGATCAAAGTCGTCCCGTAGCCATCGCGATTTGAGGTCACGCCTTGCACGAAAACTTTCAGGAAATGCGCTCCTGAATTCGCCGCGTGATTTTCAAAAAAATAGACGGGTCCGCCGTTTTCGCCGAGCATCAAATCGAAATCGCCGTCGCGGTCAAAATCAATCGTTGCCGCGCCCCGACCGACGGCGCGAACCTGCATTGCTTCAAAATCTGGCGCGGCGTCCGTAAATTTCCCCGAACCGTCATTAAGAAAAAGGTGCGGCGGCTGGCGGTAGGTGACGGCGTTTTGCGCCGCTTTTTCAGATTGCTCCGTGATGTGACCGTTTGCCGTGAACAGATCCAAATCGCCGTCCAATTCTGCGTCAAAGAGAACCATACCGAAGGTCAAAGTGCGCAGGCTTGAGCGCCCGATGCGCGAAGCGGCGGCGCGATCCGCGAAAAACTCACCTTGCGTCTGCCGGTAAACGCCGATCATCTCGCCCGCGAAGTTGCCGACGAAAATCGTTTCTCGCCCTTGATTGTCCACAACGCCGGTTTCGATCCCCATCCCGGCGCGGGCCTTGCCGTTTTCGTCAAAGGCAACGCCGCTGACAACGCCTTTTTCCGTGAACGTGCCGTCGCCGTTGTTGATATAAAGCTCGTCTCTTTGGGTGTCATTGGCAAGCACGACGTCGAGCCAGCCATCGTCGTTGACGTCTAACGCAGCGGCGCCGAGCGTTTTTCCCTGACTTTGCGCAAAACCGCTCTTTTCGCTCCAGTTCGAGAACGTGCCGTCGCCGTTGTTGCGGTAAAAATTCACGGGAACACCGTTGTACAATTCCGGGGTGCAATAGCTTTTCAGCTTGCCGTCGGCGGTGCAGTAGTCGTACATATCCGGCGCCCATTCGACGTAATTGCCGACGAACAGATCAAGCCAACCGTCACGATCCGCGTCGATCCACATTGAAGCGGTGCTCCACAATTTCTCGTCTGCAATTCCCGCTTGCGCGCCCACTTCTTGAAAGACGCCGTCATCATTGCGGAACAGCATGTTCGTTTCGACGGCGGTTAGGAATATATCCGGGTCGCCGTCGTTGTCATAATCACCAATGGCGACGCCCATCGGAAAGGCCCGTACATTTTGCAAGCCTGCTTCGTTGGTTGTTTCGACGAAGCTTTTTTGTGCTGTATTTTTGTAGAGGGCGAGCGTCGGAACGTCATTGTTTTCCCAACGCGCGCCGCGTACGAGAACGACGTCCGGCCAACCGTCGAGATCATAATCTAACACGCCGCCCGCCCCGGACATCGTTTCGGGCAGCCACATTTTGCCCTCCGCTCCGGTAATGTGAGAGAAATTCGCGAGACCGATAGACTTGGAAATTTCGGTGAAAAGCGGCGTCTGTGAATCACTTGCGTCGCTATACGAGGTTTCCACGCCTGGCGTATCATCTTCATCCGTGCAGCCAACGATGAGCGCAGACGCCAAAATGAAGGTGACAAAAGTTCTTAATTCGAACGTGTTAAACAACGGCTTGGCCATAAGCAATTTCCAGCGTAACGCTAGCGTTTTCAGGCAACGAAACCGTTTTCGCAGTTTCGCTGAGCAATGGTTACAAATTCTAACATTGATTAAACTAAAAAGAATCGAATCTCGTGTCAACGAGTAACTACCGATTGAAACTTGAGTTCAAAAAAGAATTTTTTTAAGAATTGTGTTAAAAATCTATTGCATCTCCTTTGCCCTTAAGATAGATTTTACGAATACGTTTTCGGATAATGCAAATTCGGTTTTTTAAAACTAAAAAGGAGAGCAATATGCGTGGAAAATGGTTGTGCACATTTCTGCTGCTTATGTTTGCGTCTTCTTTGTACGGCGCTCAGGGGAAAATCGAGGGCGTCGTCCGTGACGGCCAATCCGGGGAAGCGCTGATCGCCGCCAACGTACTACTGGAAGGCACGAGCTACGGCGCAGCGACCAACCTTGAAGGCAAGTTCGTCATTTCCAATGTTCCGGAAGGGGATTATACTCTCGTCGCGCGATACATCGGTTATCAAGAGAAAAAAATCCAGGTGACGGTTCGGGCGAGAGAGACCGCCGAACTGCAAATCGATATGGATTTCCAGATGGTTCAAGGGGAGGTCATCGAAGTAACAGCCCAGGCCGAGGGGCAGATCGCCGCGATCAACCAGCAACTGGCTTCAAACACTATTTCCAACGTCGTTTCCAAGAGCCGGATTCAGGAGTTGCCGGACGTTAACGCCGCTGAATCTATCGGAAGACTGCCGGGCGTGTCCATTCAACGAAGCGGCGGGGAAGCCAACCAAATCGCCATCCGAGGGCTTTCACCAAAATACAACACTGTCACGGTAAACGGCGTTCGCGTTCCATCGACCGGGGGAAGCAACCGCAGCGTTGATCTTTCGCTGATTTCTTCAAACATGCTCGACGGCATCGAAGTCAAAAAAGCCGTGACGCCGGATATGGACGCCGATTTTCTTGGCGGCGCCGTGGATTTGAGATTGCGCGAGGCGAGCGAAGGCGTCAATTTCAATGTTTCCGCGCAAACCGGTTACAATCGGCTGCAGGAAGATTACGGCAATTACAACATCACGGCGACGCTCAGCAACCGTTTTGTAAGCAATAACCTGGGCGTGATCGCGAGCTTCAACACAGATGAATATGACCGCAGCGCTGATAAATTCTCAGCGAATTACCGACAATCGACGATTCCCCAAACCAACGAGCGCGTCGTCGTCGTCAATCAGGTCGGTTTGCGTGAAGAAACCGTGACGCGCGGACGCACCGGCGCCAGCGTCGTATTGGACTACCGCATTCCCAAAGGAAAAATTACTGCAAATTCGTTTTTCAATCGCAGGAAATTCGATGGTCTGAATCGCATCAATGATTTTCAAATTGGCGACAACCGACATTATTACGATCTTGAATTGCGCAGCGGAACCACATCTATTTTCACCGGAGCGGTCGGTTTCACGCAGCATTTCGATTGGCTGCGTTATGACGCCGGGGTGGCGCGTTCGGCTTCCCGGAGCGATAATCCTGAAGATTTTGTTTGGCGGTTCGGGCAAGAAGCCAACGCTTTTGGACAAGCGCCGGATCACACGACGCACCCGGACGAAATTCCCGGATTCGCGACTCCTGATTCCCTCGCCGGATTGCAGCATATTCTCGTACAAAGCGTTGAGCGAGACGAAAATACTTCCACTGCGCATTTGAACATTCAGGCGGATTTTCGATTGGGCGGAGCGATCAAGGGGTACATCAAAACCGGCGGCAAAATTCGAAGGCTCGACCGTGTGAACGATCAGGAACAAGCCGGGCGTCGGGGCATACTTTATGGGAGCGGAGCCGGGAACCTCAATGCGCCGTTAGAAGACATTTCCGCGGCGCTGCCGCAATGGGATTTGGATAACATTGTCGGCAACCTGGGCGTCCTGCCGGTCTCGCTTTTGTTAGACGACTACACGCGAACCAATTTTCTGAACGGCGATTTTGACCTTGGCTTTGTCTATAGCACAGATCAAGCGACTGAATTGACGCGCGCGCTCCAGACGAGCGGGGACAGTTATCGCCCGCAAGTCGTCGAATCGCGCGGGCAGGATTACGACGGCGTCGAACGTTACAAAGCAGCCTACGTGATGGCGGAATTGAATTTGGGAAGCAAGATCACGCTGACCCCCGGCATTCGCTGGGAAGATGATTTTTCCGAATACAACGGGCAACGATTCAGAGAAGTTTTGTCCGGCTGGGAAGATAAAGACCCGTCCGATTTGCAAGAGTTGACGAACGTGCGCGAAAACGCCTTTTGGCTGCCGATGGCGCACCTGCAACTGAAGCCGGTGAATTGGATGAAAATCCGGTTGGCGCGCACGGAGACCCTGACCCGCCCAGATTATATCCAGTACGCTCCGATCACTTCAGTGAATGGTTTTCGCTCGAACATTCGCGCCAACAACGGCCTGTTGCGACCGGCGCAATCCGAAAATTACGACGCAGCTATCTCCGTTTATCAAAACAAAATCGGCCTGCTGACTTTCTCGGGTTTTCGTAAACGCATCGATGATTTAATCATCAGCGTCAACTACACGCCGCACCCGGACGTGCAGCCGATTGTCGGGTCGATCACGCCGCTGCTTGCCGGGACGAATATTCCGGAAGCATGGTACGCGACCGACCGACCGGTTATCAGTACGTTTATCAATAATCCGTTCGAAGCAAAATACAACGGTTTCGAAATCGATTGGCAAACGCATTTGTGGTACTTGCCTTCCGCTCTCAGCGGCATGGTTTTGAACCTGAATTACACTCACATCAATTCCGAAACGCAGTATCAGGGTTTTTATCTGGTCGATTCCGATTCGATCAGGACTTTCCGGCCGCGAACGTATTACAAAATTTTGAGAACGGATTCCGTGCGTGTGGGCAGGATGCCGAACCAGCCCAGCCACATTCTGAACGCCACAATCGGTTACGATTTAAAAGGCTTCTCAACCCGTCTGTCATTTCTCTACCAAACCGACGTCAGTACTTTCATTCATTCGACCAATCCACTGTTCGATTCCTTCTCCGGCGATTATTTTCGCATCGATTTGACGCTGCGGCAGAAGTTGAACAGGCGGGTTGAGTTCTACGCAAATTTGAACAATCTCAATAATCGCCCGGATGAGAATTTTCGCGGTGCAACAACAGCCACGCCGTCCTTCATCGAATATTACGGCTTCACGACGGACGCGGGGGTTCGATACCGATTTTGACGGCGACGGAAGGTCACGCTAAAGCGTGGACTACGAACTACGGTGCTTCTCTTACACCCGAGTAGAAGAACGCACGGTCGTTTGTAGTCCACTTTAGCGTGTTTTGCCCGTCCTGTCGGCGGTCATGAATCATTCGAGAATGCGATAAGTCTCTACAAACATCCGGCTTCAAAAAGACGTTCCACAATTCACTAAATACCCTTAACCACCAAGATTGGAGGTGACCATGAAACTTTCTTACAGAAAGCTTCTCCCTATGCTCATGTGCGGCGTCGTCTGCTTGTGGGTGCAAACGGCGGCGGCGCAAAGTCCGCTGGTTGTCGAGTGGGAAACCAGCCCCGGTTCATTTGAGCCGGTTGTCAATGCGCTGCGCGACGCCATCGCGAATGACACGGAGCGCCCCGAAGACCGGGTGTATGTGCTCAAACGCGGCGGCTTTTATTGGATTACGGACGCCATCGAGTTTAACGGTTTTCACCTCCGCCTGGTTGGCGAAACCGAAGACGACGTTCCGGTGGGTGAAGAAGATTTCGGCCCTGCAATCTTGCAAAGGGTTGCGCGCGACGACGGCTCTCCGCCCGACGGCAAAATGTTCCGCAACAGCGGCGAAGGCAGTCACCTTACCATGCAGCACATCTGGGTGATGGGTCAGACTGACCAGGGCACGCTGACCAGCTACGAGCCCTTCCAGCTCGACGCGTCGAATTCGCGCTTCACCTTCGATAATGTCGTCTTCGATCGTAACAACTGGCACCATCTCGGGCCAAACGGACGCGATTGCGACTTCTATATCACCAACAGCAAATTCCGCAATATTTTCGGCCCGACACAGATTTGGGAAGGCCTCGGCATTCGCTTGGAAGCGGGCGCGGATACGGTTGTTTTCGAAAACAACACGTTTTTTAATATTGGTTTTACCCCGTTTCAATCTGAAGCGGAGCCAGCCAATTATTTCCGTTTTAACCACAACACACTGGTTAACATCGGACGGAATTTTCAGGCCGGCGCGCTTTGGAAAGAAGCCTATATCACCAACAACGTATTCGTAAATCCTTATTGGCACGGCGACGATCAGGGACAGGTTGAAGACCCGAATCGCGAGCAGCTTTTTAGCGGATTCTTTGCAATTGGCGAACTGCCCGCACGCTTCGGCACCAACTTCGAACGCCAAATTGCCCTGGCGAATAACAGCTACTGGCGTGATCCGCGATTTACCGATTTCTACGCCAACAATATTCCCATGGGCGATACACAGCCCATCCAGGCACAACCATTCATCAATGACACCACCGCTGGTTGGTTCGCCGCGTGGGACAATATGGTGATGCAGAATAATTACATGGACGTTAATCCCGAGCTAACGACCTACATTGCGGATGACATCATCAATGATATGTTTCAGCATATTCTCGATCTCTACAACGACCCGCAAACCATTCCAGCGGCAGTCTATTTCTGGGATCCGGGCCGTGAAGCGGATCCAGTGCTGAACGTCTGGCCTTTGCCGGAAGATTTTTCTTACACCAATGCGACTTTGCTGACGGGCGGCACCGATGGCCTGCCGGTTGGCGATCTCAACTGGTTCCCGGACGCCAAAGCGGATTTCGAAGCCAATAAAGATACGTACATCATGGGCGTCGAAAATCTTACATCGGCCCCGAAAATCGATGTACTCTCAACACTGGAAGCCGAATGGCAAACCATTGGCGAAGGCGCGACGATCAACACGGCGGACGGCTTTCTTTATTACCAGATGGACGGCAGCGGCTCTATGGAATGGACTTTCGACGTTCCCAACGCCGGAGTAGCCGAATTTATGTTGCTTACGCATCTCCGCGGCAATAATGATCGAGGCAACAGAATCTTTGTCAACGACACGGAAATAAAGAACACGATGCAATATGGCGAGTATTTTTGGTCAGTTTCTCGCGGTGATCCGGCGAACGAATGGTTTACATCACTCATTACGCAAGACAGTGTGGTCACAGGAACGGAAGCGATGGATTTGCCGGCTGGCGAGAACAAAATTCGTCTTTCGCCGTCTTGGGGTTTCCAAAACTTTGCGGACTTAACCGTGATCGTCGGAACAGATACGATTACTCTTTCTCCCGCCGACGCCGTTTCGGCAGGACTCACGCCGCACGCTGAAGATGAGAATGGCGACCCGTTGGACTGGGTGCCCAGCCAATTCAAATCAGTCGAACTTGCAATCGGAACAGGCAATCTCTCCTTTGGTTTTGACGTTCCTGCTGGCGGCACGTACATGATACGCATGTTCTACGCTTCGTCTTCAGCAACCACGGGAACGATCTCGGCGAACGGCGCCGTTGTCAGCATGGCGAGTTTTGGGGCGGACACCGCCGATGTTTTCAGCGACCAATTTCAATTGACGGCAGGCGCGACGTCTTTCGTGGTTGACGCACCGGGCGTGAGTCTGGATTTCCTCCAGATTCTGCAAGTTTCCGGCACCTCCGTCGGTATCGAAGACGAGTTTGTGCCCGGCACATTCGCATTGGCGCAAAACTATCCGAATCCGTTTAACCCGACCACGACAATCAGCTACAATCTTGGCAAATCCGCGGAAGTTTCGCTTGAAGTTTTTAATGTGTTGGGGCAGCGTGTACGCTCCCTGATTGCCAATCAAGTGCAGCCCGCCGGACGCTACGCCATCCAGTGGGACGGAAAAGACGAGGGCGGACGACAGATGTCTACCGGCCTATATTTTTATCGCATCAAAGCCGGTGATTTTGTCCGAGCGCATAAGATGACATTGATCAAGTAAATCCACCGGGTTTTCTTCTAAGCGTTCAAAACGAATACAGGGTGGTCGGCGAAGCGAATCAAACAGCTTCCCGGCCACCCTGTTTTTTTGAATAACTTTTCATAGCGATGTGTCTTGATTTGCGGTGTAAATGATTGTATAATCAAATTAGTTGGAATTTATTCATTACTAACATTTCTCACTTCATTTCAGAGACCATAAACTTCTATTTATAAAAATTTTAGAATCAGGTGTACAGTGGCGATTTTTGAACAAAGCTCGAGCGTGGCTCTGAATTCTGTTCTTCATCTTTTGCCTGAAAAACTCTGATTTAGCCTCAATTCGAAGTGAGAAATGTTAGTTCATTATTATTACACAAATCGAGATGAGGTCAGGCATGATCGACGATTACACCATCAGCGCGAAAGACTTCGAGAACGCGGAACGCGGCGACACCGTTCGCATCCGCAACAACGGTGCGGAATTCGTGCTGCTTAGCGCCGAACAATTGCACGATCTGGAACATCAGCTCAACTTTTTGCAGCTCGTTATAGAACGCAAAGCCGATATCAAAAAAGGCAATTTTTATACGCTGGAAGAGTTCAAAAAAGTTGTTGCTGAAGACATAAAAGAGATTAAGACGCGGCATGGGGAACTTTGAAGTCGTCATTTCCGAGCAGGCGCGTTACGATTTGCGTGACATTTATGAGTACATCGGAGAAGCCAGCGGCTTTTCACGCGCCGATAATATCCACGAGCGAATCATCAACAAATGTGAATCACTCGAAAACTTTCCTTACCGCGGGCGTCAGCCGAATGATGCACGAGCGCTCGGTCTGGATCTGCGTCAGGTCAATGAAAGCGTTTATCGGATTCTTTATGACGTTGGAGAACGGACGGTTGAAGTGCTTGCCGTTATCCATGAGAAGCGGGATTTGCAAGCGCTCTTGAAGCGAAGATTCCGATAAATACGACTGAAAGGCAAACGTTGACTTGGAAAGCTTTTTTTGCTGCATCCCTATGAATCATGCCAAGCTAATTTCCTTCCTGAACGCCTTAATTACCCTAACTCTCATGTCGCCCGTTGCGGCTCAGAATTTTCAAAAGCGCTCGCAAAACGCGGACTTTGAAATTGTAAAAGGAACGAACGGCGTTGCTGTGGCCGACTATGATCGCGACGGCGATCTGGATGTCTATTTTGTCGTCAAAGACCGATTTCGAGCGAATCGGCCGAGCACCTGGAATCGGTTGTTCGCGAATTTGGGCAACGGCTCATTTCAAGACATGACGCCAATCGCCGGGATTGCCGGACGTGATTCCAGTACGATTTCGAACCCGACGGGCATGGGACAAAAAATGGGCGCGTCCTGGGGCGATTATAACAATGACGGCTGGCCGGACATCTTTTTAACCCATTTCGGTCCCGATCAACTCTATCGCAATAATTCCGACGGAACTTTCACCGACGTTACGACGCAGGCTGGTCTCGCTGGCGGCAAAGTTCATTTGAGCAGCAGCGCCTTATGGTTCGATTACGATCGTGACGGCGATTTGGACTTGTACGTTTCAACCTACGGCGATTATTCCGGCAATCAAGACACTGACAGGCGAAATCGATTGTACGAAAATATCGGAAATGAAGCGTTCCTGGATGTTACCGAAGCCAGCGGCGCCGGAGATTCCGGCGCAACGTGGACGACAATCGCGTTCGACGCCAATGGCGACGGTCATTTTGATCTTTACCTGGCGAATGACTTCGGGCCGAACACATTTTATCTCAACAACGGCGACAAGACCTTTTCGGAAAAGACCAGTGAGTTTGGCTTGGAAGACGAATTTCACGGCATGGGCTTGGCCGTATCCGATTGCGACGGCAACGGCTTGTTCGACGTCTATTTGACCAACATCACCGAGGCGGGTTCTGATGTGGAGATCAATCCGCTCTTTCTGAATACAGGACAGAACTTCTTTACAAACGGTTCAGTGGACGCCGGCGTTTCTTTGGCGGGCTGGGGCTGGGGAACGGAATTTTTTGACCTTGAGAACGACGGCGACGATGATCTTGTTGTGGCAACGGGCAACTTTCAAGCTGATTTTGTAAACGAATTGTTCGTGAACAAATCAACATCGGACAATCCGGTTTTCTCTGAAATATCCCATGCTTCCGGCATTGCTGACAGCCAAGCCGCTCGCGGCGTTGTTACTTTTGATTACGACAAAGACGGCGACTCAGACCTGCTGATCTCAAATTTCTTTGAAATTCCGGCATTGTATGAGAACATAACTTCGCAAGGCAATTGGCTGAAGGTGGAATTGGAAGGGGTTAGCTCAAATCGATTCGGAATCGGCGGTGTGATCACGGTTCAAGCGGAAGGCAAGCGCATCTCAAAATACAATCACGGCGCACAGTTTCTTGGACAAAGTATTTTGCCGGTGCATTTCGGCTTGGGTTCAGCTCAAATGGCCGAGCGCATCGAGGTTTTATGGCCAAGCGGTGAGGTCGATGTTGTCGAAAATGTTGAAATTAATCAAACGATTCACTTGCGAGAACGGTTTGGGCTCGTGACCGATATTGCGCCTTCTTTTGAGATTCGTCAAGTCGAACCCGAAACGCTCCGATTCTTGGGCCAGTATCCCAATCCGTTTAATCACGCGACTCGTTTTCAAATTCTACTTCGTGAATCAGGCGATGTTGAATTGTTGATTATCAATATCCGAGGCGAAATCATAAAAAAAATCCACAAAGTCTTTTCTAATCCTGGACAAAAAACGATAAGCTGGGACGGAACGGACTTGAATGCACGCCCGGTCAGTTCCGGAATCTATTTCTATCGCTTGCGGGCTGGTCGAAATAGCAATCCCGATGTCACAGGCCGAATGTTACTTTTGAAATAACTCGTTCTTTCAAGAATTATACTCAGAGAGCCGCGCACGGCTTTCTGGCTTTTAGCGCAAAAATATCTCGAATCAACGCTACATTGGCTGTTCGACTTCGTTGGCGAATTCCAGATCGTTCAGGCCTGATTGCCCGGACGTCTCATTAGCCGCGCGCTTCAGCGCGTGGACCCGGTCGAGCGCTCTTCTTTTGCTCCCGCCGAGTTAATTCGGCGAGGAAAAGGGGGATGAGATTGCACTCATGCGTACGCGCTGAAGCGCGCAGCTAATGTCATTTTTCGTGATTTTATGTACATACCTGACCTGTCATTCAGAAGGAATCTATGTCGTCCAATGCTCGCGATGGCATAGGTTCCTCCTGAATGACAGGCCAAGTGTGGATATCAAACTATGGAAATTGATATAATAAGAATCTCCTCGCGTCATCTACTTTCCCCGTGAATTTTGAATTCGTCAACAGTATCCTACAGAGCAGAAATTCTGGAAGACGACCATCTCTTCTCTTCAGGGCGCTCTAACGCGGCGGAAGCGAATAAAATGGGCATTTAGCACGTCATTAGGCGAAGAAGCCCGGCGCTAATGAGACGATGTTTGCTCCAAGATTCAGGATGTGCGTTGCCGCGCGTAACATCAGGTGGAATTGTCGTGCTTTCTCATCTTGGGCCCAGTAGTTTCACCATACGAAACAATTTAACCGCCGCTGGTGATTGACTTTCCAACCGCCTGCAACTTCGGCTCTCGCGTCTCAATATTATAGCCCAGCCCTTCCGTCAATACATGCATGATCATCCCAACCATGGCGACTGGCCTGCGCGGTTTTATTTTATACACGTCCGAATAAAGCATCTGGCTGCCGTCGATAATGGTGGCGGCGCCTGCGCCGAAAACTTCAAGCGTATTGTCCGGCCGGATGACTGCGGCAGTGTTTTCGTCCAAGCCGACGCCGAGCAAGCGCGGATTTAGGGAAACGGCGGTTTGCAAACGGCCAATCCTGTGGCGCTGGCGGAAATGCTGATCAATGATCACGCTTTCGATCAAGCCAAATCCCGGCGCCATTTGCAGCATGCGCAGTCTCGGCGCGGAGCCGCTTTTGCCGTAAGCGATCATGTGCTGGCATTGAATCGAAGCCCCGGCGCTGGTGCCCGCCACTGAAACGCCTTCGGCAAAACGCGCTTTCAATTTTTCGGAAAGCAATGTCCCTCCCAAAATTGAAGACAAACGCACTTGGTTGCCGCCGGTTAAAAAGACGCCCGATGCTTGGTCAAGCTTTTGAGCCAGTTTTTTCGCATTCGCCTCAACGCGATCTGATGGATTCATTGAATCGACGCTGGCTGCCCCCAATCCTTTGAAAAGATCGGCATAGTGCTCAAACGCTTTTTCAGTTTGTTGCGAGGCCGTTGGAATAATGACGATTCGAGCATCCTTGCCCCCAAAATATTGTAACACCCGTGAAAGAATCGGACTGTTTTCGCTCCTGTCTTCCGCACCGCCGATTGGAATCAGGAAGCCGCGTTTTGGGGTGGATTTTTCGTTCATAAATCAGGCTTTAGGAAAGCCGGGATGTTTTGTGAGGTTCTGCGCTTGCAATAAGTGCCGCCGGTTGTGCGTCACGACGAGCCAGAAACCTTCGCCTAATGTTAGTTTGACCAATCGAGAGACAGGGGAAGTAAATTTTGTGCGGTTTAAATCGAGTCCGTCTGCGCTGCGGATGACCTCGTTGATTTTTTCCTGAACATTGAAAAAATCTCTTTTTACAGCGAGATCATTGAAATCTGACGCAGGCTTAAAGGCTTTAGGCGCTTTGAGTTTGCGCGTCTTTTCCGGCATGAGCATGCCTATGAAAAAATTGCCGAACCAGGTCGGCTTAAATTCGCCGGATTTTCTCAGGCCCTTCTCACTCACTGAATGAGCCGTTTCTTCCAATCGCGGCAAGTAAAGCTCGCAGGTTGTCGTGAGATGTCTGAAGCAAGAGACAATGTTCCAGGTCTTGGCGTCAGGCCGCCAGATCAATTGCGTTTCGGAATATTCCGAGAACAGTTTTTGAGCTTCAATCGCAACGTGCGTGTTAAACCGCAGCATTTCGCTGAGATGCGCGTCTTGCAGTTCCGTCGTCTCTAAATCGCTGCTATTTTTTTTGTCCATTAGCCGCTCCAAGTTATCAATGCATCAAGAATTAACATGAATTCAATTCGCGACTTTCGCAACCACTTGCCAAAATCGCGTTCCTATACGGTTCGTGAGGCCAAGCCGATTTTCGTTTGGCAGAAACGACGGGAACGAGCTTGCCTCGGGCTGATCCCAATGATTGCCGCTGCCGGTCATGTCCCAAACCAACTCCGCTCCAGGAATACCGTTCTTTTTGAATTTTTCAGACGGATTGGTTCCGTTGTTAACCATCGTGTTGCCGTAGATGCGGTTGTTTTCCGGGAACGGATCGACATCGAATTGCGTCCCGGCGGCGAAGAAGGAATTGAGGCTCACCACCGCAATGCCGTAAGAGCCGTTGTCGCGAATCTCGTTGCCGGTCACCTCAACTTCGTCTCCAGCCATGACCGTGATTCCCGCACCCGAGGGCAATTGCCCAACGCTCGAATTCGGGTCGCCGAAATTGACGTGGTTGTTGTCGTAAACCTTGTTGTTGATCACCTTGCAGCCGCGCGACACTTTCGACGGATTGTTCGGCAGCATGAACACCAAGACGCCGCCGGAATTGTTGTAAGCCTCGCAATTTTCCACCACCGCGTTCACCGAATTCTCGATCTCAATCCCGGCGACGTTGCCGTAGGCCACGCAATCACGCACCACGATGTCTTTCGATTGGCCGACGTAAATTCCGGCGTCTTTGACTTTGGTCACGGTGCAGCGCTCCACCGTTACGCCGACACATTCAACCGGATAAATGCCGTACAAACTGGTGTCTTCCACGTACAAATCGCGAAAAGTCACGCCGACCCCGCCGTTGATCATCACGCCGTTCGCTGTGTAGTTTTTCACCTCAAAATTACGCATTTCAAAATTGCTTGCCGAGCCGACGAGTGCGTCCGGCAGTTCGTGGCGGCCGTCGAAAACCGGGCGCTGGCCGTCTTTTTCCACGCCCAAAAGCGTGAGATTGCGCATGTCGACCGTGACGGTTTCGTGATAAGTTCCCGGCATGACCAAAACCGTGTCGCCTTCAGCGGCCATGTCAACGCCGTCTTGAATCAATTGCCCGGCCTTAACGATGACGCGCGTTCCGTTTTTGCGCACGCCGGAATTGCGTTTGCGCGGAGGCGCCGGCTTAAACGCCGCCATTTCCGCGGACTGGTTGGCAAGGGCTGAAACAACCGGCAGACCGGACGGCACGTTTTTGGGAATTTCCGGCTTGTTCGACTCGTCGGTCAAAGAATGCAGAAAAGCGATCAAGGCCTGCTTTTCCTGATCCGTGAGCTTGAATTTACGAATCTTGTCGTCGAGATTCGGCACGTCGAGACCCTGCCCTGGGCCGCCGCCGTCCGCGTAAAAATCGATCACTTCTTCGAGGGTTTCGAACACGCCGTTGTGCATGTAGGGCGCGGTCAGCGCGATGTTACGCAGGGTCGGTACTTTAAAAGCGCGATTGTAGCCTTCGCCGTCAAACTCGCCGCGTCCGAGATCGGGATTTTCAGGATCGACGTCCGGCACGCCGACGACTTTGAAATCGGGATTGGCGAATGTTGGGAAATTGTGGCACTCAAAACAGCGCGTTTTCAAACTGCGAAAAACGTTCAAGCCGCGCCGTTCCTGCGGCGAGAGCGCTTGCACTTCGCCGCGCGTGTATTTGTCAAAACGCGAGTTATTGGAAATCAGCGTGCGCTCAAACGCGCCGATGGCGTAGGTGACCGTTTGCATCGAAATCGAACTGCCGTTGCGTCCCGGAAAGCTTTTCTTGAATAGATCGACGTAGCCGGGGATGGCCTTGAGTTCTTCAATTAATTCATCGGGATCTTGCGTCATTTCATTGGGATCGGTGATTGGCTTTTCAGCCTGATCTTCCAAATCAGCGGCGCGTCCGTCCCAGAACTGCCGGTGATTGAAGGCCGCGTTCCAGGTGGTCGGCGAACCGCGCCGCAGAACCGCCCCGCCTTTGCGGTCGCGTCCCAGGCCTTTGCCGCCTTTGCCCATGGATTGGCCGAGATTGTCGGAAAATCCCAGATCGGGGTGATGGCAATGCGCGCAGGAAACGTCATTGTCGCCGGAGAGCACGGGATCGAAGTAAAGCAATCGCCCCAATTCGATTTTTTCTACTGAGAGCGGGTTGTCGATACGCTCGAATATTTCAGGAAAAGGGCGTTGTAAATTGTTACTTGACTCGATCAAATCCCAAAGCGCCTCCGCGCGTTCGTCCGGCGTGTCACCGCTGATGGTTTTTCCTTGATAGCCGTCAGCGCGCTGAAGGCCGCCGTCCAGCCCGGGGATTGGCGCATAGGCAAAGACAAGGATCAAAACGACTAAAATTCCAACGATCCATAATGCTTTTTTCATCACCTGTTCTCCTGTTCCAAAATCTTACTGGCGGAATTTGAATCGATTTTCGCGATGAGTTTTGCAACAAAATTTTGTGCTTTCGCCAGCGCTTCTTCAGATATGTTTTCGAAAGTATCGTCAGGATTGTGCCAATTTGGAATCCAGCCGTCTTCGCGATGTCCGACGACGGCGATTGCGGGTAACCCGGCGAGGGTTGGCGGAGTGGCGTCAGTGTAGGCGCCTTGCTGCTCAAAAGATCGCGCGCCAAGTTCGGGATTCTCAGCAGCGGTTTCCTGCGCGAATTCAATCAATCTTTGCGAAAATTTGACTGGCCTAAGCATGGTCTCGCTCAAATAATAGCAAGGCGCCGCGTCTCTCCCGGCAATGTTATCGACGGCGATAAAACAAGCGTTTTGCAATTCATTTTTGTGTTTTTTCAGAAAGGCAAAGCTGCCGTGTGCGCCAACTTCTTCACAGCCGGTGAAGACGAACCAGACCTCGCAGTTTTCAAGCGGCGATTGCTTGAGGTTTTCCGCAATCTCAAGAACGGCCGCGACGCCGGACGCATTGTCGTTCGCACCGTGCGTAAACGGCGTCAACTCAGCCTGCAAAGTCATGAAAAAAATGAGGGCGACGAAAATGATTTGAGACGTCGCAATTGGAAAAAGAGCAGGGTTCGAAACCCAGGTTTCGATAATGAGAATAAGGCAAAAGAATGGGAAGGCGACAAGACCCGCGATGCTCAGGAAACGGTAAAGCTTGTAGGTTTGTCTCGAACGCCAAATGAGCGGCGTGCGGTGCGAATCGACGTGCGCCATGAGCACGATCGTCCGACTGGCTTTGTTTTTTGCGGGCTGGATGGCGTAAACGTTCTGGCTTTTTTTTCGGGGGAAGACAAGTCTGAGCGGGCTCGCGAAAAATCCGATCTCCAAATATGCGCTCACGGTCGCGAAAATCGCGAGAAAAATGGCGGGGATTTGAATAGCCCAAAAATAAAACGAGAAATAGGAAAACAGTAAAATCGCGGTGGCGAGAATGAATGGCCGATAAGCGGATGCAATGGAAGTGAAAGTATCAATTGTTGGCGAGTAGCCAAAACCGGATAATAATTCAAAACACTTTTGATGCGCCTTGCGCTCGCCCGGTCCGCCGCTTCCGCGCACCCCGATTTCCGTGGAAAAAATCTCTATATACCGCAGCGCTTTCATGACACTCAAAGTATTGACGGACGCTCGCAAAGTCAAGGTATGCCGTCTCAGCGCGCAAGGAAAACAAATTGGTAGAAAGTTCGATTTTGATTGAAGAAAACAAAATTCGCGGTGTATATAGAACTTATGAAGGAGGGCGAAAACAGCACGGATCACCAACTGGTCGAGCGGGCGATTCAGGGAGAGCGCGAGGCGTTTGACCAATTGACGACGCGGCATATTTCGAAAATGTATCGTATTGCGCGGCGACTTGGTCTGCAAGCTGAGGATGCGGCGGATGTTGTGCAAGACGCTTTTTTAGCGGCGTGGCGTTCGTTGGAGCGCTTCAATTTTTCGTATCAGTTTTCGACCTGGATTACGCGCATTCTCGTCAATCGCGTTTCAAACAGGAGACGCGGCTTGCAGCGCTTGAAACGATATTTTATCGCCAGTGCGACTGCGCCGCCAAAAGGATTGAAAATTGAAAACGCCCCCGGAGTTCCCGCTCCCCATGAGGACGTTGAAAGGGCCGAACGCAAGCGCTTGCTGATGCAGGAAATCGAGAAACTGCCGGAACAGCAAAAAACCGTGTTGGTGCTCTTCGAACTGGAAGATTATAAAATTCGCGAAATCGCGAGTGTTTTGAATATTTCGGAAGGCACTGTGTCGTCGCGACTGCATCATGCGCGATTGCAATTGCGAAAACGGCTCGAAAAAATTCTGAAAGAATGACACGAAGCAAATGACAGCGAAGCGAAATGACGCTGAAATCAAAATGACGTTTATAACAAATGACAAAGTGTTATGACCTGTGATCAATTTAACGAAATCCACCAAGTCTATCTGGACGGCTTGCTGAAAAAACTGCCGCGCGCCGCGGAGTCACACACAAAAAAATGTACCGTTTGCGCTTCGAAGCTGCGCGGATTTGACGCGCTTCATGAAGAATTTGCGGAATTGCAAGCGCCGGAGCTTTCGTCGCAGGGTGAGAATTGGCTGAAACGGCAAATTCAGCACGGGATTGACCAGCCTCAAAAGTCGACGCTTTCCGTGCCCTTCGGAAGGTTGCGCTGGGCGCGTTTTGCCGCGCTTGGAACGGCGGTCGCGCTTGTCGGTTTAGTACTTTTCAGCACCTTGCAAATGGAAGAAACGGCCCCTGAGCCGATGCTTGTGGAAGAAGAACTTGAGATCTTTTTTGAAGAACATTTGTCGCAGCAGCAGCGCCACATGTTTCATTCAAACATTCTCGCTGAGCCAACGGTGATCACCGCATCGGTTTCGCGAAGGGACAATTGAAGGTTGTAAGAATGCGACTTTTTTCAAAAGCATCTATCACTACGTCATACCCGCGCAGGCGGGTATCCAGAATTGCACCTAAGTCGATAATTTTACTGGATTCCCGCCTGCGCGCCAATGACGTGAAAAAAACATTTTTGAGAAGAGCATGTTCATCTATTTTCAGACTTATGATTCTCGCACTTTTTCTTTTTTCAGCAAACACACTTCTGGCAAATTCTTTTGAAAAAGAACAATCCATTACCATCGACCAACTTCTTCTTAAAATCAGCCAGGCGGAGAAAACCGTGAGCTACAGCGGCGTGCAGGAAAAAACGCTCATGCACGCCGGAAAACCGATGCAGTTTCAGTGGAGAATTTCGCATTGGCCAGCGGGAAAAACCTACCTTGAGTTCACAAGCCCGGAATCCGTCGCTGGTTCGGCATTTTTGCAGGACGGCGACAGCAGACGCTATCGCGGCGAATCGCACATCGGCGACGGACTGTTGCGGCGCGGATTCGCGAGCCTGTTGCAAAACGGGCAGCTTTTGAAAGAGCTTAAATTATTACAGGAAAACTATGAAATTGACGTCCGCGGGAATGAGACTTTTCTGGAGCGAGCGGTTTATCGATTGTCGATTTCGCCAAGACGGCAAAACCGCCCTGCTTTTTCCGCGATCGTTGATCAAGAGACCGGGCTGTTGCTGCAATCGCGCCGAACGCCGCCGGCCAGCGCAGTTGACACAACATCGAAAATGACGCGTTTTGTGGAAGTTAATTTCGAAACGCCGGACTCGACCCAACTCGATTTGAATTTTCCTGAACCCAGGCGAGAATCGCGCGGGCGGCGCGGCAAACGGACGCAGGCGAGCGTCTACACCGACGTTTCAACAATGATGAACGTGCATAAACGCTCCTTCCTTGTGCCGCAATCGACGCCGGAAGGATTTGCATTGCAACGAATTCGCGTGTTCGAAAAAGGGCGGCACACGTTTGTGCATTTTCTCTATAGTGATGGCTTGACGATGATCTCGCTTTTTCAGCGTGAAAACGGCGACCATCGCGGTCGGAGGGGCGGGGGAGAGCGTACGAAAAAATCGGATCGGCGCGACCCGTTTCAGGTCGTACGCGGCAAATCGGGGAAAATCCATTACAGCGTCGTCGGCGAGATTTCGCGCGACGAATTGCAAAAAATGGCGGACAACCTGCTGCTTATAAATCCCGGACAGAGTTTTTCACAAGTAACCCTTTACAGCGGCGCGGCGTTGGCGGCGTTGCTGCTTTTGTTCATAGCTTATAGACTTTATCGAAGATCGACGGAGACCTCTGATGTTTAACCTCAAAAACAAGACGTTAATTGCGCTTTTAGGCGTATCATTTTTTTTAGCGGGCTGCGGCAGTGAAGAAAGCGGCGGTTCGCAGGGCAGAAACGGGATGAGTCGCGGCGGCATGAACGGCCGCGGCGGCGACGCGCGTAATGCGGCTATTCCGGTGCAAGTGGCCGAAGTGCGGCGCGGCGATATTTCAACTTTTTTGCTGCACACCACCACGATTGAAGCGGAGAAACAAGTTGACGTGCTGGCAAAAGTCGCCGGTCAGGTCAAGCGTCTCGCAGTAGAAGAAGGCGACCGCGTACGGACCGGCTCGCGGCTCGTTACGCTTGAAGAAACCGAGTATCAAATCGAATTCATGCAGGCGAAAACGCGCATGGAAACGGACAAGGCGATCTTTGAACGTTCTCAAAATATGCTGGAAAAACAACTCATCGCCGAAGAAACGCATGAAACGACGCGAATGCAGTACGAGAGCTCGAAATCGGCTTTTGATGCGGCAAAACTTAAAGTCGATCACCTCAACGTGACTTCGCCGGTCACGGGGGTGGTGACCTTGCGGCACATCGAGCTTGGGCAGCGCGTGAACACAAATGAGGTCATGTTCAGCGTGGCTGATCTTGACCCGCTGCGTGCGAAAATTTACGTCCCGGAAAAAGACATGGGCGAGTTGTTCGAAGGGCAAAAAGCGCTGATTTCGGTGGACGCTCTGCCGGACAAGGAATTCGAAGGCCATGTGAAAATGATCAGCCCGATTGTCGACCCAACCAACGGCACGGTGAAGGTAACAATCGACATTCCCGGTGCGGAGAAAGAGTTGAAGCCAGGCATGTTCGCGTCGGTTTTTATCACGACGGAGAGCCACGAAAACACGCTTTTGCTGCCCAAGAAAGCGCTGCTTTTAGAAAGCGAAACCGACCAAGTCTACGTTTTCGACAATGGCGTGGCCAAGAAACGTATGCTTGAGGTCGGCTTTGTTTCCGGCGACACGATTGAAGCGTTGTCCGGTCTAGAAGAAGGCGACGTAGTTGTCACGGTCGGGCAGGATGGATTGCGCGAGGGACTGGCGATTCGCGTACCGGGTCAGGATGCGCCCGCACAACAAGTGGCGCAAAAGATGCCGGAGCGCGGTGAGCGGCTGGCTGACGGCGGCGAGAAAAAGGCGGACAAAGACAAACCCGCTGTTGAAGAAAAAGTGGACATGGAACTATTGAAGCGCCTCGAAGCGCGGATGGAAGAGAGTCGTTTCATGAAAAGGGGCTACGACCGCAGTCTGGAACAAGACCCGGAGATCGCGACGGATCCCGCCAAAAAAATGGCCTTTTTTAGACGATATGTCGACGAAACGGCGAATCGGATTTTCGGCTTCAATCCCGAAGCGGCGCAAGCTTGGCAGAAGAAAATCGAAGAAGATCCGGACTTTGAAAATAATATTGAGAAACAGCTCGATTTTTTTGCTGAATTGATGAAAAATTTCCGTCGCGGAGGCGGTGGTCGGCGTGGCGGGCCGGGAGCGTAGTCAGTGATCAGCATTTAGTTTTCAGTAAGCAGTCTTGTGACGGCGGTCTCCATCGGCACGCAATACTTCGACGCTCTGCCGAGTATAACCAGCATTGATACATTGTGGATACTTTAATCAAAATCAAACGACTCATTATTAGAGGAAAATATGTTTTTACAGCCAAGGCATTTGATGAAATGGATGTTGATGGGTTGTTTGAAGAAGATGTTTTAGAATCGATTTTAAATGCGCAATTTGTTCGCGCAAAAAGATCAAGGAGCCGTTTTAAGCAAAACCCAAAAGAAAGAGTTTACATCATCGAAAGTTTTACATACTCAGGAACTTTGATCTATTCGAAAGGAACCATCCGCAACGATGGAAGCGGAGAGAAGTTTTATTTACTCATTTCATCCAAAAAATCGATTTTGTCATGAAAGAACCGAGTGCGTTTCTCAAAAATTGTCCGATTTGCAATTCCGAACATATTCAACGTGTTGAAGATGTTGTTGAAAGGAAAATCCGTCAAAAAACGATCCGCATTCCGAAAGTGGCGCATTGGGTTTGCGGAAATTGCGGAGAAAAGTTTTTCTTTCCCGATTCGATAAGAAAAATGAGAGCTTACATGGAGCAGAATGCGACGCCTATTAAGCGGGAAAAACAGAGTATAGCTTAGGAAAATATCGAGGAGTTGAATCATGAATCGCCGAATCGTACAATTTTGTTCAGTTGCGCTGTTTTTGAGCGCGAGTGTTGCACAGGCGCAGGATAATTGGCCGCAGTGGCGCGGGCCGGAGATGAACGGCATTAGTCAGTCGAAGAATGTGCCGGTGACCTGGAGCGAGACGGAAAATATCGTCTGGAAAACGGCGCTTCCGTCCTGGAGCGGCGCTACGCCGATTGTTTGGGGCGATTATGTTTTTGTCACTTCGCCGACCGAGGCGGACACGACGAAAAAAGTTGAGGCGCAGCCTCGCCCGCAACGTCCGCCGCAAGCGCAGCGGCCTCAACGGCAGGGGCAGGGCGGCGAAAGAGCGCGTGGTCGTGGCGGACGCGGACGCCCTGTACGAGGCCGCGAAGGCCTCCGGGGCCG
>CAXHAT010000096.1:0-27717 GCA_964014485.1 uncultured Deferribacteres bacterium | reverse complement strand
CGGATTTTTCGGGCAGGCTGTAGTTGATAAATTCCCAGGATTGGCCGCCGAAGAAGAAGGACGGTTGCGAAATTTCCGTATCCGCGAACACTTTTTAACCAAGCTTTTTACGCTCGCAAGATTTCGAGAAGTCAAGTGCTCCAATTCGATGAATGCGCTCGTGGATTTTCAAGCGGACAACAAGCTGGTCTTCATGACTTACAATCAGAAAACAATGCGCGCCATGGGGCGGATCGTTGCGAATCCGCAAAAGCGCGCTTTTCACGAATTGATTCCGGAATATGAAGCGGAATTGAAAAAAACTTTCGCGAGAATGCCGAAAATCGGCTCGAACATCAACGTTCTTCTGCACGCTTTTGGTTATTTTTCCAAGAGATTGAGTAAAGAAGAAAAGGCGTTCTTTCTTGATCTGCTGGAGAAGTACCGCGAGCTCAAGTCGCCCCTTTCAGCAGTCCTGAGCGTTTTGAACTCCTGGATCGCACGATTCGACCAAAAATATCTCGCTCGACAAACTTTTTTTGAACCATACCCTGAAGCATTGCGAGAAATCAGTGATTCAGGCAAAGGAAGAGACTTGCCATGAAAACGCGAATTTTAGAAAAAAGCACGAATATTGAACAGCCAAGAGATTTGACCTTTTCGTTTTTCAGCGATACGGCGAATCTCGACAAAATCACGCCGTCCTGGCTGAATTTCAAAATTCTCACGCCTTTACCGATCAAAATGCAAAAGGGCGCGATCATCGATTATCAGCTCAAACTTTACGGCTTGCCGGTCAAATGGCGCACTGAAATCACCGAGTGGGAGCCGCCGCATCGCTTCGTGGACGTGCAGGTGAGCGGGCCTTATCATTTGTGGGTGCATGAACACATTTTTGAAGAACTCGACGGCTCCACGCGCATGATCGACCGCGTGCAGTACGCGGCGCCGGGCGGGCCGCTTGAACCCATTGTCCACACGCTCTTCGTCCGCCGGGACGTTGAACGCATTTTCAATTATCGTGAGGCGGCGTTAGCGAAGATTTTTGGTTGAACTAAAGCCTCAAATTCCAAGAACAGATCGAATTAAACGCAGAGTCGCCAATAGCGCTGAGTTCCGGAGAGAAAATTCAAATTAGCTGTTATTCATAAAACGCTCCAAAGTCTCAGCGCCTCTGCTTTAGAACACATAAATCCAGTTTCAAAATATGTCAAAAATCAGAATCGGCTACGCGTGCATTAATACGCAACTGCCGTCGCCAAACAGAACGTGTCGTCTGAAAAATGCAACGCCGGATAGAATTCTGGAGTTGGCGCGCGAAAATCTGGAACGGCTCGAGCAAATTTTGCTGTGGAATGCCGAAAACAATATCCGGCTGTTTCGCATCTCTTCCGACGCGATCCCTTTTGGCTCGCACGAAATCAATACGCTCAACTGGCTCGAAATTTTGCAGCCCGAGTTCAAACGGTTGAGCGAAATTATTCATCGGCGCCACATGCGCGTTTCCATGCATCCCGGCCAATACACCGTCTTGAATTCTTTGCGTGAAGATGTTATCCGGAAAAGTGTGGCGGAGCTCGATTATCACGCCCGGTTTTTGGACGCTCTTGGGGTTGATGAGAGCGCGAAAATCATTTTGCACATCGGCGGGGCTTATGGCGACAAGCCAGGCAGCCTACAGCGCTTTGCCCGCAATTTTTCACTGCTTTCAGAAAGTGCACGCAATAGACTCATTATTGAAAATGACGAAAAAAGCTATACGCTCGCCGATGTCCTGCCGTTGTCACGAGAGATTTCCGCGCCGGTGGTCTTTGACGTTTTTCATCATTCGTGGAACCCGTCTTTTACAGATCACTCCGTCCGTAAATTGATCGAAATGGCGATGGAAACCTGGAGAGAAAAAGATGGTCGCCCGAAAATCCATTATTCGAATCAGTGGCCAGGAAAACCGCCGGGCGCACATTCTTTTGAGGTCGATCCGGGCGCATTTTTAGATTTTCACCACACGATTCATGATCTCGAGTTAGACGTCATGTTGGAAACCAAAAACAAGGAACAATCTGTTCTAAATCTTTTCGATAAGATTCCCGAGTTATCCCGACAAGAGACCAGAAACGCGAACAGAGCCTCCTCCACCCGTTCGACTGGGTAGAGCTGCGGACGGTCGCATAAATTCTTGCAAAAGAACGCCGCGCCGTCCGCTTTTTTACGTGACGTTGTCAAGCCTGGCAGTGTCGATATCATTAGCCCTGCGCTTGAGCGCGGGGTTCAAAAAGACGATCATTCCTTTTCTTCCCCCGTGCTGAAGCACGGGGCTAATAAAATCTTATCGCCGACTCTACAATGAAAAAAGTTATCGTTATAGGTTCCGGCTTTGCCGGACTTGCCGCCGCCACAACACTGGCAAAAGCAGGATATGCCGTGTCCGTGATCGAAAAAAACGACACGTTTGGCGGCAGGGCGCGCAACTTCGAATCAGAAGGCTTCATGTTCGACATGGGGCCAAGCTGGTACTGGATGCCGGAAGTGTTTGAGCATTTTTTTCAACAGTTTGGCCGTCGCGTGTCGGACTTTTACGACTTGCGACTGCTCGATCCCGCGTTTCAAATTTTTTACGGCAAAAACGACGTGTTGCAAATTCCGGAAAACGGTAAAGAGCTGCGAAATCTTTTCGAATCTATCGAAAACGGCGCCGGCAAGAAGCTCGACGCCTTTCTTGCGGAAGCGGCTTACAAATACAAAATCGGGATGGAGCGACTGGTCCATAAGCCGGGGCTTTCACTGACAGAATTCGCCGACCGAGATTTTTTAAAAGGCGCACTGAAAATGCACGTCTTTCAATCTTTTCACAGCTACGTTCGCAAACATTTTCAAGACCCGCGTCTGGTTCGACTGATGGAATTCCCCGTGCTTTTTCTGGGCGGCGCGCCGAAAAACACTCCCGCGTTGTACAGCCTGATGAATTACGCCGGGCTGCGCCTTGGCACCTGGTACCCAATGGGCGGAATGTATGAAATTATTGCCGGGATGGTCGCACTTGCCGAGTCGATGGGTGTGGAATTCGTCCCCAGCGACGCAGTGCGGAACATCGCCGTGCGCTACGGAAAGGCCTGCGGCGTGTACACAGATTCGGGGTACTATTCCGCGGACGCCGTTGTCGCAGCGGCGGATTATCACCATGTTGAACAAAACCTGTTGCTGCCGAAAGATCGCAGCTACGATAACGCTTACTGGCAATCGCGCGTGATGGCGCCGTCAAGTTTGATTTTTTACCTGGGTTTGAACAAAAAAATTGACGGTTTGCAGCATCACAATCTGTTCTTCGATGAAGATTTAGATGTTCACGCCGATGAGATTTACCACAATCAACAATGGCCGAGCAAACCGTTGTTTTACGTTTGCTGTCCGTCAAAAACCGATGACTCCGTTGCACCAGACGGCTGCGAGAATCTGTTTGTTTTGATCCCGCTGGCCCCCGGACTCAAGGACGTTGAAGAAATGCGCGAAAAGTACTTTAAAATAGTCATCGGAAGATTAGAAGCCTTGGTCGGAAAAGAGATTGCGTCGCATGTCATTTTCAAACGCAGCTATTGCATAAACGATTTCGAAAACGATTACAACGCCTTTCGCGGCAACGCATACGGCTTGGCGAACACGCTTCGCCAGACGGCAATCTTTAAGCCTTCTTTGCGAAGCAAAAAAGTGGAGAACCTCTTTTTTGCCGGACAATTGACCGTGCCGGGGCCGGGCGTGCCGCCAAGCTTGATTTCAGGCCAAATTGCCGCGCGCGAGCTTGACAAATATTTGAAGTCTGGAACAAAAAGGAGTGCAAAGCTTGCTTTGTCTCTCACCTCGCTCAACATAACGAAAACTGATAGTTTCAACAAAGGCCGGCCTGAAGCGCACGATCAGGAAAAAGCCTGCGGCTGAAAAGGGGCTGTCCAAAAACATAATACTTTTCTAGCATCACACAACATGTCGTAGGGGTTCAAGATTTTGAACCCCTACATGCGGTATGCCTCTCATTCGGAAACCATGCTTTGAGACAACCCCACTCCTTTCCGGTCTCACCGTGAACAAGCGGGCGTGTAAACGCTGTTTTTGAGAATCGCCATAGATGGTGAAAAAGAATGTTTGCAATATTCGATTCTACCGCTGCTCAATGCAGCAAAATCGTTACGCGACAATACAGCACGAGCTTTTCGCTGGGCATTTTCTTTCTGCATCGTTCGCTGCACGAAGCAATTTACGCCATTTACGGTTTCGTGCGTTTTGCCGATGAAATCGTCGATTCCTTCCACGATTTTGAGAAACGAGACTTGCTTGAAAAATTCCGCGAAGACACGTTTCGGGCAATTTCAGACGGAGTAAGCTTGAACCCTGTTCTCCAGAGCTTTCAAAAAACCGTCAATCAGTATGGAATTGAAGACGAGTTGATCGAGACCTTTTTGCACAGCATGGAGATGGATTTGGATCAGTCGCACCATGATCGTGATTCGTTTAAAGATTACATTTTAGGTTCCGCCGAGGTTGTCGGGCTGATGTGCCTGCGCGTCTTTTGCGAAGGCGACGAAGCCCGGTACCAGGCTTTGAAGGCGTCGGCGATGAAGCTCGGCTCAGCCTTCCAAAAAGTAAACTTTTTGCGCGACTTGCATCAGGATTATTATGATTTGCAGCGCACCTACTTTCCCAATCTCAGCATGCACGAATTTGACGAAGAAACAAAAAGCAGGATTGAATCGGATATCCGCGAGGACTTTCGCCAAGCGCTTGAAGGCATAAAACGCCTGCCGCGCGGTGCACGTTTTGGCGTCTATGTCGCTTATGTTTATTACCGCGCTCTGCTGCAAAAAATCGAATCAACGCCGGGTGAACATTTGCTCAAAAAACGCCTGCGCTTGCCGGGCCTGCAAAAATTTTGGCTGTTGATACATACGTATGTTCGGTATGGTTTTGGGGTTTTGTAATCTATTTTTGAAAAGCCGCCCGCCTGTCATTCGTAAAGAACAAAAGAGTTTTCAAATGATTTTACTCAATATTTTCATTCTGCTCGTCGCCTTCGCGGCTATGGAATTCGTCGCCTGGTTTACGCACAAATACGTCATGCACGGCTTTCTTTGGGGCCTGCATCGCGATCATCACAAACGCGACCACACCCATTTTCTTGAGCGCAACGACGTCTTTTTTCTCATTTTCGCGATTCCAGGAATGCTGTTGATTTACTTCGGCGCAATTTACGGCATGTTGAGCCCCTTCGGGTGGATCGGCGCCGGAATTACGCTCTACGGCATGGCCTACGTTTTCATCCACGACATTTTCATTCATCAGCGCATCAAAGTTTTGACGCGCACGAACAATGTGTATTTCAGCGCGCTGCGCAAGGCGCACAAGATTCACCACAAACATCTCGGCAAGGAAGACGGCGAATGTTTCGGCATGCTCTGGCCGCCGCGTAAATATTTCATCGAAGCGAAAGCGAAGCAACGCGAGCGTCGGGCGCGCGCATGACCACCTATTTGCTGATCAATCTGGCCTCGATCTCGATTCCGTTCATCTACTCCTTCCATCCGCGACTGCAATTTCACAAAACCTGGTTTGCACTCTGGCCGGCAATTTTGATCACCGGCGTGCTGTTCATAGCCTGGGACATTTTGTTCACGGAATGGGGCGTGTGGGGATTTAATCCGCGTTATTTGCTCGGCGTTGATTTGTTGAACCTGCCCGTTGAAGAGTGGCTGTTCTTTATTTGCATTCCATATGCTTGCGTTTTCACCTACGCCTCATTGAGTAAGCTCACTGAAAAAGACCTGCTGGCGAAATATACGAGAACGATCACTTGGGCGCTCATTTTTGCTCTGGCGGTCATTGCTTTATTCAATCTCAATCGCGCTTACACCGCGACGACGTTTCTGGCGACGAGTGTTTTTTTAATCCTGCAACTATATCTTTTCAAATCAAATTTTTTGGGGCGATTTTATCTGGCGTATTTGGCTATTTTAATTCCCTTTTTTATAGTAAACGGCATATTGACCGGTTCTTTCATCGAAGAGCAAGTGGTTTGGTACAGCAATAGCGAAAATTTGGGATTGCGCATTTTCACAATTCCTGTTGAAGATTTCATCTACAGTTTGCTTTTGCAATTGATGAACGTGACGCTTTATGAAAATTTTTTGAAAAAGAAATAAAGAACGGAATTTTTGACTGGATAACAGAATTCTCGAGATGTTTTCTTTCTCGAGGAAAAGATAAAAGAGAAAGAAGCTGCGGCAGCTTCTTTGCTTTCGCGGCTATTTTTTGTCTGTCATTCAGGAAAATTTTGTATTGAACAGCATCGTCAAAAAATCCGGTTGATCCCGTAAATCCAGTCAAAAAGCCTAAAGCTTTAGTAAGACATGTCTAAAGAATTTGTTATTCTCGTCGACGAGCAGGATCATGAGATTGGGGTTGAGGAAAAAATGCAAGCGCATGTCGCGGGCAAGCTGCACCGCGCGTTTTCCGTATTTTTATTCAATTCGAAAAACGAAATGTTGCTGCAAAGGCGCGCTTTGGAAAAATACCACTCCGGCGGCTTATGGACGAACGCTTGCTGTAGTCATCCCCGCCCTGGCGAAACGACCGAAAATGCGGCGCGAAGACGCTTGCAGGAAGAAATGGGGATTCGGTGCGAAATAAAAGAAGCCTTTGGTTTTATCTACCGCGCAGCGTTCGAAAACGGCTTGGTGGAGCACGAGTATGATCATGTGTTCGTCGGGCGGTACGACGGAACCGTTGAACCGCTCCCGGAAGAAGCGATGGATTATTCCTGGGCGGAAGTGGATGCGATTCAGAACGATCTCAAAAGCGCTCCGGAAAAGTATTCCGTTTGGTTGAGGATTGCGCTTCCGAAAGTTTTGCAACGATTGGGGTTGGCTCACGAGTAGTCGTCAGGACGCGGCGGCGTGTTGGTTGAATTCGCCGTTTTGAATCATCGCAGCCGTTTTCTTAGCTGAAACAGTTCTTGCAAAATCGGCAGCGGGCTGCGCGTGACGGAAAGGCGGCTGTCCAGGTCGCATGTCCATTCCACGGGGAATTCTTCAATGCGATAGTTTTTCTTGAGCGCAAGCATAATGATCTCAATATCAAAAAGAAACCCGTCGGTCTCGCATGCGGCGTAAAGCTCGCGCGCAATGTCGCCTTTGTAAATTTTGAAGCCACACTGTGTGTCTGAAAGTCTTCGGGGAACGCCGGCCATTGCGAGCATAAACCAGCGAAACACTTTTGAAATAAACCGCCGGTGCAATGGTTGCGCGAGCAAGATTGTGCTCTGTTTAAGCTTTCGCGAGCCGTGCGCAATATCGCAAAGATTGTTTTCGATTTTATCGACGCCGACCAAAGCAAATTTGTAAGGAATATTGACGCCGCTGTCCGCGAACATAGCGTAGCGCCCTCGAGACGCTTTCATGCCGGTTCTGACCCCGAAGCCTTTGCCGCGATGCAATTCATTGCGGATCACCACGACTTCAACTTTGCCGTTGACCGCGACGCCGCGCGCAATTTCCGCGGTGGCGTCTTCGCTGCCGTCGTCGACGATGATGATTTCGCCTGACAAGCCCGCCGAATTCAGAAACTCCGCCGCTGCGGCAATGTCCGCCGAGATTTTTGCGCTTTCTTCAAAGGCGGGGATGATGATGGATAGATCGAGCATGCAGATCGAATTCTTTAATTTTTTTTCTTACAAAATGGCGCAATTTCGGCTGGGTTCAAAGGCGCTTTTTACAGACCGTTTGTAGTCGTTTTTCGAAGAGACGCAAAGCCGACAACTTTCTGCGATCATGCTTTCGCTGTTCCGGCGCTTCCGTTCATTATGACTTGCACGTTGAGAATCAATTCGTCAAAACAACGAGCAAGAAATCTGTTCCTGCGCAAGAATGAGACTCGGCACGTTCATCATACCCAAATTCATATTCAGGAGACGCCTTTAGATGCGAATTTGCTTTGCCACCAGCGAATGCGTTCCGTTTGTAAAAACCGGCGGCTTGGCGGACGTTAGCGGCGCTTTGCCAAAAGCCCTGGCGAAAGCCGGAAATGAAGTCAAAGTTTTTCTGCCCTTGTATGGTTCTATTAACACGATTGATCATGGACTCAGTTTTTCTGAAGACATTCGAGATATTCAAGTTCGCATTGGGGACCGTTACCTGACTTTTTATACTTGGTACAAGAATGATGATTCCGGGGTTGAGTATCATTTTATCGATTGCCCGCACTACTTTCATCGCGACAAAATTTACACCGACGACCCCGATGAAGATGAGCGTTTTTTCCTATTTCAGGACGCTGTGGTTGCGGTGCTTCAACGATACGGCTGGGCTCCGGATATAATGCATTGCAACGATTGGCAAACCGCGCTTTTGCCGGTTTATTTGAAGGAAAAATACCATTGGGACGGTTTATTCAATCGTACCGCAAGCGTCATTTCGATTCATAACATCGGCTATCAAGGCAGATTTTCCGAAAAATCGATCTACAACGCGGGGCTAAAATATGACCATTACACGCCAACCGGCCCCTTTGAATTTCATAACTCATTTAGCACGCTAAAGGCCGGGATTGTTTTCGCGGACATGGTGACCACCGTCAGCGACACGTATGCTCACGAGATTCAAACCCCTGAGTTCGGATCTGATCTGGACGGCGTCTTGCGCACGCGCAGCCATGACCTCGCGGGCATTCTGAACGGCATTGACGACGAAATCTGGAATCCGCGGCTCGACAAGCTGATCAAAAAGAACTATACTTTTGAGACTATCGAAGATAAGGCGGTCAACAAAAAAGCGTTGCTTGAGACGGTCGGATTGCCGTATGATGAAAACACGCCGGTGATCGGCATTATCACGCGCCTTGCCATACAAAAAGGGATCGAACTGTTGCAGCCGATTCTGGCGGACTTGGTGCAGCGTCCGGTTCAGTTTGTCCTTTTGGGATCGGGCGAAGCCAAGTACGAGGATTTCTTCCGTTGGGCGACCGACGCTTACCCGGACAAGGTTTCGGCGTACATTGGCTTCAACAATGAACTGGCGCATCTGATTGAAGCGGGCTCCGACATGTTTTTGATGCCTTCTCAATACGAGCCGTGCGGCCTTAACCAAATGTACAGCCTGAACTACGGCACGATTCCAATTGTGCGCAAAACCGGCGGCCTTGCTGACACGGTACGGGATTATCACGAGCACAACACGCTGGGCAACGGCGTTTCCTTCGAAGATTTTACCCCCTACGCCTTGCAGGTGACTATCTTGCGCGCGCTGGAGCTTTGGCATGACAAAGACATTCGCATGAAGATGATCGAACGCGGCATGAAAGAAGATTTTTCCTGGGGCCATTCAGCGCAGAAATACATGGAAGTTTACGAAACGGCGCGTTATAAACGCGGGTTTTAAGCTCGCATCTCATTTCCGCAAAATAGCGCCTGGCATTGTCTTAACTGACGTTACGCGATAGCCGTGACGCCCGTAGAAACTCTGGTTAAAGTCATTCCCGCCTGCGCGGGAATGACGCAAAAGTAACGTTTCTCAGATGCTATTTGGAAATTTTCCGAAAGTGCATAACATGAGGTTCTAAAAGACTTTTACAATCAGCTTCATGACCCTAACAAAATGAACTGAAAAGTTCTGCAGGAGCTTGCATGGACGACCCTCAACAACAACCCAAACGCGACATTTTGTTCAAGGCGATCGACATTACGCAAGACGTCATCCGCCGCATGGCGCAAAATTCTTTTCATATCAAAACCTGGACGGTCACTTTGGTCGCGGCGACTTTATTGTTGCGCGGCGGCGGCGCTCAGGTTTTTATCGCGTTTATTCCCCTGTTTGTCTTCTGGTATTTGGACGCTTATTTCCTGCGCCTTGAGCGTGTTTATCGAAAAATTTATGAGACGATTATTCGCGACCAGCCCGAATCCGTCCCTGAAGCGCTAAACATGGATCCCCGCCAATTCATGAAAAACAGCGGCGCCCAAGCCGATAAAAACGCCGTCGCTTCCGAATGGAAAATCATGCTTTCGAAAACACTTCTCATCTTCTATGGCGCTATTTTTCTCATGACGGCCATCTACGCCATTTCCCTGTTTTTCGCCGCTGACGGTTTTCAGCTTCAAAATTCCCATCATTCCGGCTAGTGCATGAGATTGGCGATCATTGCCGATATTCACGGCAACATTTCTGCGCTTGAAGCAGTTCTTCACGACCTTGCGAAATCAAGCTTTGACAAGGTTGTGGTTAACGGCGACATGGTGAATCGCGGGCCGCACAGCGTGGAAGTGATGGAGCGTTTGTGGGAACACGATTTCGACTATACGCTTGGAAACCACGACGATTTGATGCGCTTGTGGGTGGAAAAAAGCGACAAAATCCCGCAGCATTGGTTCGGCGACCCGTTCTGGCGCGCTACGGAAATTGCAGCGAAATCGCTTGAAAAAAACGGCTGGCTCGAAGCAATCCGCCAAATGCCGATGTTTCAAAAAATAGAAGTCCCTGGCGCGCCGTCCTTGCTAGTTTCTCACGGCAGCCCTCGGCATTACCGCGAAGGCTACGGCGCTTTTACCAAAGAAGAAGTTTTTTCCGAGTTGACCGCTGAGTACGACGCAGACGTTTTTATCGGCTCTCACACGCACCGCACATGGGAAGACCGTTTTCATGGAAAACGCTTTGTCAATACCGGGGCCGTCGGTGCGCCGTTTAACAGTGATCCTCGCGCGCAGTACCTGATTCTGACTTTGGAAGCCGGAGATTGGCGTTTCGAATTTCGAAAGCTCGAATATGATCGTGCTGCGACCATCGACAGCTACACGGACAGCGGTTTCCTCGAAAACGGCCTCTTGAGCGCGGAAATATTTCGCGAAGAAGTGCGCCACGCCACGCCGCTCTACGATCCGTTCTGGCGCTGGGCGGACAAGCACAATCTCCCGCGCGATTCAAAGACGTGGGAAAAGTTCAAACGCCGATTCCCGGAGCGTTTTGATGAAAAATGAAACCGCTTTCTTTTATTGAGATGCATCACGCCTCAATCCTCATCGTCGATGATGAAAAAAACATCCGCCGCTCGTTGGAAATAATCTGTACCGGCGAAGGTTACGACGTTCACACGGCCGCTGACGACGCCGGTGCAATTCGCTGTTTGCAGCAGAACCCCGTCGATCTGATTTTGCTCGACATTAATCTCCCCGGCAAGGACGGGTTGACATTGCTGCCGGAATTGAAAGAAATGCGCAGCGATGTTGAGGTCATCATTATCTCCGGCCATGGCACGGTCGAAAATGCGATCACGGCCACCCGGCGCGGCGCGTTTGATTTTATTGAAAAACCGCCGGACAAGGACAAATTGTTGGTCAGCATAAAAAATGCGCTCAAAAAAAGCGCGTTGGAGCGGGAGAACCTGCGACTGCGGCAAGTCGTCGAGATGCGCCACAAAATGATCGGCGAGAGCGAGGCGATCAAAAAAGTCATCGAGCAAATTCGGCGGGTGGCGCCAACGGACGGACGCGTTTTGATTCTCGGCGAAAGCGGAACGGGCAAAGAACTTGTTGCGCGTGCGATTCACGAGAACAGCAAGCGCGCAGACGGGCCGTTTATCAAAGTCAATTGTGCGGCGATTCCGGAAGAATTGATTGAGAGCGAATTGTTCGGCAACGTGAAGGGCGCGTTTACCGGGGCGACGGAAACCCGCAGCGGTAAGTTCAGCCTGGCGGACAAAGGCACGCTTTTTTTGGATGAAGTCGGCGACATGAGCCTGAAAGTGCAGGCCAAGGTTTTGCGAGCGCTGCAGGAAGGCGAGTTCGAAAAAGTCGGCGGAACGACAACGGAAAAAGTGGACGTGCGCGTACTTGCCGCCACGAACAAGGATTTGGAAAAAGAAGTCGCGGCGGGCAGTTTTCGCGAAGATTTGTTTTTTCGATTGAATGTGATCCCGATTGTTTCCCCGGCGTTGCGCGAACGCACCGGCGACGTCGCCTTGCTGGCAAAGCATTTTACACAAAGGTATTGCTCGGAAAACGGTTTGCGGCAGATCGCTATCTCGCAAGAAGCGATGAAGGCGCTGGAGAATTATTCATGGCCGGGGAATATTCGCGAGCTGCAAAATATCGTCGAACGTTTGGTCATTATGGCGACGGGCGCACAAGTGGAGGCGGAAGACTTGCCGCCGCAATTCGCGGCCCCGCGCCAGGCTCTTCAGGCCCGCTTTTCAGAAAATTTAACGCTGAAGGATTTGAAGGAACAGATTGAGCGAGAATATATCGAAACTGTTTTGGAGCAAAAGAACTGGAACGTCAGTCAGGCGGCAAAATCTCTCGGCGTTGATCGGACGAACCTGCACAAAAAAATCAATCTTTACAACCTCACGCCAAAACGAAATTGAGGCGTGATTCAACGAGCTCAAAACCCGTCGCTTTGGATGCGCCTCGCCAAAATCCTTCGCACTCCGCTTGAATTCTCAATTCTGTTCTTCGTTTCATATCTCCGGAAAATGAACCGCGACACAAAGGTTGCGGAATTGCGGCTCCACACAGCGATGGACGTGCATCACCCCGGATTTTCTTCGAGCAGCCGAATTTTGGCGGCGTATTTAAGCAAAAAAAACTTCACCGACGCCAATGTTTTAGACATGGGCGCGGGCGTCGGCGTTTTGGGCTTAATAGCCGCGAAAAAAGGCGCAAAAGTCATCGCGGTCGATAACAATTCGTTAGCCGTTCAGCTTACGCGAATGAATGCGGAGCGTCACCATCTAGGGGCGAAAATTTCTTGTATTGAAAGCGATTTGTTTGAGAGAATTTCCACGGAATCGGCCTTTGATTATATTTTGTTCAACCCGCCGTTTTTACCGAAAAAAGACGCTGCTCAAAAATATGGAATCGAACAAGTCGCGGCGGCGCGATTGGAGCTTTTACAAGTTTTTTTTAATCATGCGCACCGCTTTTTATCCCAGAACGGGCGCGTTATCACCATCGTGAATTCTGACATGCCGCTTGCAAAAATCGACCAGTTGATTACAGAAAGCGGCTGGGAGATTGAGCGTGAGTTAAGCAAAAACAGCCTTTTTCGAACCTACTCCACCCTTATTTTAAAAAGAGCGATCTAATGGAATACTGCGAACTATCTCCCGATCTCAAAATCAGTCGTGTTCTTACTGGGCTTTGGCAAATCGCCGATATTGAACGTGGCGGGAAACTTGACACAAGCGCCGCCGCCGAACTTTTGGCGCCTTATGCCGAAGCTGGTTTATCGACTTTCGACATGGCGGATCATTACGGCTCGGCGGAGGAAATCGCGGGATATTTTCAAATGCAGATTCGGCCAGAAGCTCCCGTTCAATTGTTAACCAAGTGGGTTCCCAAGCCCGGCCGCGTCACGAAAAATGACGTTCGCGAGGCTGTTGAACGTTCTTTAAATCGCCTGCAAACCGACCGCATCGACCTGCTGCAGTTTCATGCCTGGAACTACGCCGACCCGAGCTGGCTTGATTGTCTGTTTTGGTTGCAAGAATTGAAAAGCGAGGGTTTGATTCGACATTTAGGCTTGACCAACGTGGACGCCGCGCACTTGCGAATCGCCTTGACGAGCGGCATTGAAATCGTTTCGAATCAGGTCTGCTTTTCGCTCATTGATCAACGGCCAAAGAACGGGATGATTGAACTGTGTGAGGAACACGGCGTCAAGCTCTTGGTCTACGGCGCCATCGCCGGCGGTTTTTTGACTGAGCGCTGGCTTGGCGCGCCGGAGCCGGATACCGATAAATTGCCCAACTGGTCGCTGATGAAGTACAAAAGATTTATTGACGCCGCAGGCGGTTGGGGCGCTTTTCAGGAAGTGTTGGCGACGGTTCATAGCGCCGCTCAAAAACTCGACGTTTCCATGGCGAACGTTGCCGCGCGTTATATTCTCGATCAGCCCGCCGTCGGGGGCGTCATTATCGGCGCGCGCCTTGGCAAAAGCGAGCACATTCAAGACAATCTCCGCTTGTTTGAATTTACCTTGGATGATGAAAGCCGCGATGAACTTGAGGCGGCGTTAGGAAAATTGCAGCCCGTTCCGGGCGATTGCGGCGACGAATATCGCAAGCCGCCGTTTCTCACCGCTTCCGGGGATTTAAGCCACCATCTTGATCACCTGCCGCCGCCTTACGAAGCACAGCCGCGAGAACAAGGCGGGAGCATGGTCTTGACCGGCACGCCGTGGGAGGAGATTGCCGGTTTTAGCCGCGCAGTTCGGCAAGGCGAAAGAATTTTGGTTTCCGGCACCACGGCCACACACGGGAGCCGTCCTATCGGAGGAAACGATCCGGCGGCGCAAATGCATTTTATCATCGACAAGATTGAAGGCGCAATTCAGTCGCTGGGCGGGCGGTTGGAAGACGTGGTGCGCACGCGCATTTTTCTGGATGATCCTTCGTTGTGGGAACCGATTTCGCGCGCGCACGGCGAACGGTTTGGACACATTCAGCCAGTAAACACCCTCGTCGGCGCTCAGGTTATCGGCGACGAGTACTTGGTTGAAATGGAAGCCGAAGCCATTGCACGATAAAGAAGGCGTTTATCAACGTCATTGCGCCGAGAGGCATTTGCGAGACGCCCGGAATTCTCGTTCCCGATCCAAAGATTGGGAACGCAGTTGCATTCGAAACTCCAGTTTCGAGTGAATTCATCAGCTCGAAACCGGAGTTTCTCGCCCATTTGCATTCCCAAACCGGAGTTTGGGAACGAGCCACAACATCGTCTCATTAGCGCCGGGCTTCAGTCCGGTGATGTGCAAAATGCCCATTTTCATCTCTCCGCCGCGCCAGCGCGGCGGAAGAAAAAGGACGGCCGTCTTCAAAAACCTCTGCTCTGAAGAGCGGAGTTTATGAGAATCAAAAGTGGCCCGCGAGCTTTGATCGCGCATAACACCAGTTACAAATTCAAAATTCCACGAATATCGTCGATGACTTCCGGACGTTCGCTTAAGATGTGACCGCAGTCTGCTATATACCGTACTTTGCAATTTGGAATTTTTTGGGCCAGGCGCTTGGCCATATTCATCGACACGAGCGTATCCTTTTTGCCGTACCACAGGAAAACCGACGGAGCGATTTCTTCCAAAGGGAATCCCCAAGATCGACTGGTCATCGCGATGCGTCCGTCGCTAAACTGCCCTTCTTCACCTTGCCGATAAGCTTCGCGAAAATCGTCCAGAACCGCCTGGCGGAAAACCGGGTCTTCAAAATACTTTTGATCCGCTTCGCACATATGCCTGGCAATGGCGCTTATGAACCGATTCGGCGTTTTCCTGAACGTTGCGACATTGCCCATCAAGGCCAATTTGAGAAGCGGAGGCGCGATTCGGTTGAGCCAAATCCCGAGCCGATTTCCTAAAGACATGCCTTCCGTCGCGCCTGGAAAATCCGCGGGAGCCGGCGAACTTAAAACAAAGGCGGCTTCGATTTGATTCTTTAGCGCGAACGCACATGCCAGCGTGTGCGGCCCGCCGCCGGATTCGCCTGCCACTGCAAAACGTTCAAATCCAAGATGCTCCGCTAATTGCGCGACGTCTCTTGGCCAGTCAAGCAAAGTTCTGCCCGGCTTCGGGGTGGAAAAGCCATACCCCGGACGTTCCGGCAGAATGAGGCGTAGTCCGGGGATTTGGGCGATGCGGTCATTTTCAGATAATACTAATCGAGAACCTGGCGTGCCGTGAAAAAAGAAGAGTGGTTTTCCGTCGGGGTCGCCCAGCTCTCTGTAGCTCAGCATTCGTCCGTCCGAAAGAAGGAGCGCTTTGTCTTTTGTGGGTGTTTTCGTTTCCATGTGACTTGTCCGGCAAGTGTTTTTAAAATAACAAGAAAGCAGGGATGAGCAGATGGCTTGGGTTCACGACGTTTGCGAAGAAGTCAGACTACAAATCACTTTTGGAGTTGATTTTGAACGTTGCCGACCTTAAACCGGATGCGCAGGCGCCCGTTTTCGCGCCATTCATGGCTCGTGATTCTGAAACTGCCGATTTCCTGGGTGCGAGCAACATGTTCTCCAGAGCAAGGCTGCGCGTCGAGATCGCCTATTTTGACGATGCGAATTTCTCGGGCATCTTCCGGCGCTTTCCACAAATCGTATTCCACGGCTTCCGTGCGCGGAATAACAAAATGACTCACTGGATGGTTTTTCTGAATTTCTTTGTTCACCTTGTCTGAAATCGCCGCAATATCTTCAGGATTGACTGATCTGGACGGCTCATAGTCGCACTTTGTCTTTTTGTCGCCGAGATGCAGCTCCAGATTTCGTGGTGCGCCATAGTCGATCCGCATGACAGCTGACAAAATGTGTTCGGCGGTGTGCATTCGAGTGCGCGGCTTCATTGGGCTCCTCGCTTGTGAAATTCTCTTTCCTTTTTAGGGGAGATGTACTATTCTCTTCACTACCTGACACTTTTTGTATAGGTTTCTATAACTGGCAAAAAAGGCCGGAATTGTCATGCTGGAAGCATCTTTTTTGATCCGCCCCTTGAACTTTTGGGCATGATCTGTACTGGGCGATAACAAAGATTCTTGCAGAATGACAAAACGAGGCCTTTCGACGGTTCGAAAATGCAGTTTACAAAAAAGTGTCAGGTAGAGAGACTATTCTCTTAAAGAAATTGATGTACCGCAAAGAGGGTAAATGGAAAATGCAATTGACAAACGCCAGTAAATTCCAACTTTTTGGCCGCTCAAAAAGCGTTTCAATGCACCTGCGCTTTAGCTTGGCTGCGTTTTTATTAATCGCCATGATTTTCATAAGCAATTGTGCATCGCCAAGATACAATAACAACTACGGCTACAGCATCGATCAGTCTTTGGAATATCGCCCCGGATTGAAATTTGAAGAAGCAATTTTGCGAAAAATGGAAGAAGCGAAGCGCGGGGTTGAAATCATTATCCACGCCGGGTATTTGAATGAAGCTTATCGCCCGCTGCAGCGCTGGATTGTTGACATCCAAAATACGGACGGGAGAATTGATGATCCCGACAATGTCATGAGAAAATACCCGTTGTTGCAGCCTGGGAATGCCAAAAGCGGTTTCGACAAATTTAAGGATAACATCGCCAACAAAACCGAGGGCGTGTTTAAATCGGGCTCGCGAAACAAGCGTCTGGCATATGCTCAACGTCATCGGATAGCGATCCGTGAAAAAGGAGACACTTTGTTGTTTTATTTCGTTCCCCGAGGAAAGTCCGAAAGCTGGCGATAAATATCGGCGGGCGTAATCGGCTGAATGCGGAGAGCTATTGTTTTTTGACCGACTCTGCTCCGAACCGAACCGGAAACAAACGAACGCCTGTTCCCGGTCGATTCAGACGATGTGCAGAGGGTAGATTAACATTACCAGATCCTATATTGCCGCCGTATCGGTTGGCGGCTCCGGATGCGTTCCATCCTGGAATGCGAGATGCAAGTAAAGCGGCGTGAAAAAGATGCGGACGGCAAGTAAGTTTTGGCGGACAGAAAAAGGACAACGACCAGATCAGCTAATGTGATCGTGAAGTTTAGGAAGTTCTCCATGAAGTAAAAACCATTCTCCGGAGTGAAGTTCAAAAAACAGCTTGCATACGCCGTAAGGCAACAGATTGACTGTAAAATGAAAAAAAGTCCTTCGCGATTCAGATTCCCGCCGGGCTTCAACGATTTCGCGAACCTGAAAACGCTGGTTTTTAAACATAAACTGCAGCGGTTCGATTCGACCTCGCATTGAGCGCGCAAATACATGAACCTTCTCATTGAATTCCATAAAACCTCCTCTTTTTACTTGGCCTTTCGTTCACCATCTTGCAAAAAAGATAGTGTCTCAATAGACACCTGTCAAGAGAAAAATGCGCGCTTTTAAAAAAAATGTAAAATTATTATCGCACGCCTGGGCGTTCGTTCTTGGCGGCGTTGCCGTAACGATTAGTTTCGTTTTTTCAGCGAATCCCTCGCTTGCGGAACAGGCTTATTCGCGCTCTATTTACCCAACGATCACCTCAATTTTAACCTTCCTTTTTTCCTGGCTGCCGTTTTCATTAACCGAAGTCATTTTGGCGGCCCTAGTTGTCGCCGCTGTTGTTTCACTGGTCCGTGTGTTTCAAGGAAGACTGCGATTCAGGCGTTGGCTTTTTTATGTGGGAAGCGCTGCTTCGCTCCTCATCGCCTGGTTTTATTTTACGTGGGGGTTCAACTATTCTCGCCAACCGCTTGTCCAAAACCTTGGGCTGAAATCGGTGAATATTGACAGCGCTGCTTTTCGAGAAATTGTTGAACAAGTGATAGCGGAAGCCAACGCCGCGCATTCACTTTTTAATGATTTTGATAAGACGAAAATTCATCGAGAACTTGAGCATGGTTACGATGCGCTGAATAAAGAGCTGCCCATTGAGCTGCCGCCGGGAAAACGCCCCCCGAAAAGCCTGGTTTTTAATTTCTTTTTAACCAAATTTTTGACGAGCGGATTTTTCAGCCCGTTCTTGCATGAGATTCACATCAATGACGATTTGCTGCCTTTTGAATACGCTTCAACGCTAGCACATGAAAAAGCGCATCAAATGGGAATCGCGAATGAAGCGGAAGCGAGTTTCTTGGGTTACCTTGCTTGCATGAAATCTGACGATGAGCAAGTATTGTACAGCGCAAAATTCTACGTCTTGCAAAAGTTTCTCGGAAGAGCACGTTTAGCGTTCAGCGACTACGGTGAGCTGCAAAAGTCGATATCAGATGATGTTCGGAACGATTTAATTGCGTCATATGAACATTGGTCGCAGCATGTCGGCGTCATGTCGGAATTTTCGTCCCAAGCTTATGATCAGTATTTAAAAGCGAATCGTATCGCCGAAGGAATCAAGAATTACAGCGGCGTGGTTGAAATGGTAGCTCTTTGGAAAATGACAAAAAACGAAACGAATTTTGAGAAGGAAGAAGAGAGTCGAAATGAAAGACGGGAATAAGTTGTCACTCACGATTAAAATTCTTTTGACCGCGGTTTTTGGACTTTCAGTCATTGGGAAAGCCATCGACGTAACGGCTTCGGCTTTTACGTTAAGTCAGCTTTTCTTTATCCCTAGCGGCGTTGCAAAGCTGGCGGTTTACTTGCTCATCATCGTTGAAATTGGTGCAGTTGTTTTGGTATGGCAGCGTACGCCCAGATGGCTGCTGGTTTTGCCGGTCGGTTTTTTGGGCGTGCTTATTTATGGTTCCTGGATGGGCGTTGATTGCGGGTGTTTTGGCTCATTCCCAATGTTGAGCAAGTTTCCGCCCTCAGCGCATTTTCTGTTGATCGTCGGCTTGTTTTTGGGGATTTTCTACCTTTCCACGCCGCCAAAACGCACGCAAGATTCTTCAGCGGCTTTTGAGAAACTATTGCCGACAATTGGAATCGGCGGGGCGGCGTTGTTGATCATTTCATTTCTTATGGTACCTTTTGCCAATACTGAAGAAAGCCAGGCAAACGCCTCGGTGGAGAATCTAATCGTCGACATGGCGTTTGTCAAAAACGCTATCGTTGAGCAAAACGCGATTATCGTCGACGCACGTTCGAAAATGCAATACATGTTCGGTCATATTGACGGCGCCGTTAACGTGCCGGTTGACGACAGCGACGTCGAGGCGCTCGTTGAGACACATCGTTTGCGAGACAAGCCGCTCATTCTTTATTGCACGAGCGCTGAATGTGATATGGCCGAGCGTCTTTCTGAAAAATTGTTTACGTTTGGACTTAAAGAAATCAAAATTTATAGTGGCGGTTGGGAAGAATGGGAAATGGAAAATTATTGATTTCATCCGAAGCTGACAAAATATCTTATGCCCGCGATCCAGCTAAAAACAAAGCTCTCATCCGTTTTCCGGCCAATAACCCGCGCATTTGATGCGTTATTGTTCCCCCAGGAATGCATTCGCTGTAAATCGTTTCATGATTCAGATTTGGCTTGGCTTTGCAGGCAATGCCAGAGAAGCCTCGAAAAACGAATCTCTGTTGAAGGACGTGAAATAGAGACGGGTGACTGCCCGCCTTTTGAAGTGCAAAGTTGTTTTACTTATGATGACGCGTTGCAGGAGATCATCCATTCGATGAAGTACGATTTCCATCCTTCAATCGGCGTATGGCTCGGGCAAATCGCCGCCAAAGCGATTTTTGAGGATGAATTCAAAAATGATTTTTCGATTCTGGCGCCAGTGCCGCTGCATCGAAAACGATATAAAGAGCGCGGCTTTAATCAGGCGGAGATGATTGCAAAGGGCGGGGCTTCGAAAATCCCGTTCTTTGAAGTCAAGAAATGTTTAACGCGCACAAAAAATACTGAGAATCAGGCGAAACTAAAAAAGCAGGAACGCATTGAGAATGTTAAGAGCGCTTTTATCGTTCCGAAAAAGTTTGAGCAGACGGTCACTGGTAAAGCTATTGTCCTGGTTGATGACGTGCTTACTACGGGTTCGACGATGGCGGAGTGCGCCAAAGCGCTTTTTGCAGCAGGCGCTCAAAAAGTTGCCGGATTCACGATTGCAAGAACAGGAAAGGACTTCGCCGTTTAGCACATTAGAATTGGCCTTGACTTTGTAGGGTGATTTCTTTATAATTTTCGGCTAAAATTCGTGGCTGAAGCTTGAAGGAAGATTGTCTCACGAGGAGGGAAAGATGAGTATAAAGGTAGGCGTAAACGGATTTGGAAGAATTGGCAGGAATTTTTTTCGATCAGTTCTCACCAACGACAATATTGATATTGTTGCAATCAATGATATTACCGACGCGACGACGTTGGCCCACTTGCTGAAGTATGACTCAGTGCTTGGCAGACTCGACGCTGACGTTTCTTCAGAAGGCGATGCGCTTGTTGTCAACGGCAAACGGGTAAGCGTTTTTTCTGAAAGAGATCCGGCCAATTTACCTTGGGCAAAGCACGATGTTAGCGTCGTTGTTGAGTCTACGGGGCTCTTCCGCGATAAGGAAAGCGCCGGGAAACACATTCAGGGCGGCGCGAAGAAAGTCATTATCTCCGCTCCTGGCAAAAACCCGGACTTTACCGTCGTTTATGGTGTGAATCATAACGATTATGACCCGTCATCTCACCACATTATCTCAAACGCTTCATGCACCACGAATTGTCTTGCCCCTGTTGCCAAAGTCATGCTTGAAAACTTCGGCGTCAAGTATGGTTTAATGACAACGATTCACAGCTATACGAACGATCAAAAAATCCTTGATTTACCTCACAAAGATTTACGTCGAGCCAGAGCGGCCGCTCTTTCTATGATTCCGACGACAACTGGCGCCGCGAAAGCTGTAAGTCTTGTCTTGCCCGCGCTTGCCGGTAAAATGGACGGAATGGCGATTCGCGTTCCAACCCCCGACGTTTCATTGGTTGACGTGACGTTCGAAGTTGAGAAGGCAACTACGGCGGAGGAAGTTAATGCAGCGCTCCGGAGTGCGGCTAGCGGGCCGTTGAACGGCGTTCTTGATGTAAGCGATGAACCGTTGGTTTCGGCGGACTACATTAAAAATCCTTACTCATCAGTTGTTGATGCTCTTTCAACGACGGTGATGAACGGAACCATGGTCAAGGTCTTGTCGTGGTATGATAATGAATGGGGCTTTTCAAGTCGGTTGTCGGACCTTATTGAGCATGTTGCGAACTGATTGTCACAAGGGATAAGACTCGAATATGCGAACGAAAATAATAGCCGGCAATTGGAAGCTGCACAACTCGCGCAATGAATCGTTAAAGTTGGTCAACGCACTTAGAGTGAAAACGAGCGATGTTAAAAAAACAAGAATCATCGTTTGCCCAACTTTTACTTCATTAACGAGCGTCTCTGAGCGTCTGAAAGATTCACCGATTAAGGTTGGCGCCCAGGATATGTTTTGGGAAACGCGCGGCGCTTTTACCGGTGAAATTTCAGCGGACATGCTTCTGGACGCCGGGTGTGAGTATGTGATTATCGGACACTCGGAACGACGACAGTTTTTCGGCGAAACGGATGATACGGTGAACAAAAAGGTCAAGGCCGGGCTTGCAGGCGGGCTAACCGTCATTGTCTGCGTCGGCGAATCGTTGAATGAACGCGAAACGAACAAAACCTTCGAAGTGATCCAGGAGCAGTTATTTCGCGGGCTAGACGGGGTCGCGACGTCTTCTTTTGCTGCTGAGAATATTATTATCGCATACGAACCAATTTGGGCGATAGGAACAGGAAAAACCGCATCTCCTGGTCAAGCGCAGGAAGTTCATCGTTTTATCAGGAACGAGCTGACAAAATTGTTTGGTCAGGCGGTTTCTCAAGAGATAGTGATTCAATACGGCGGCAGCGTGAAGCCTTCAAACGCCAAAGAATTACTGTCGCAGCCCGATATTGACGGTGCGCTCGTTGGCGGCGCCAGCTTAAATGCTGATGATTTTGCAGGGATAATTCATGCTGCGGAATCAATCAACTAATTTCTTAGGGTATTAACTATGCTTTACAATATTGCATTGATTTTATTTTTATTAGTTTGTATCATCATGACGGTTGCGATACTCTTGCAGGCAAGCAAAGGCGGCGGTTTGGCTGGCGCTTTTGGCGGCGGTGCGAGCATGGGAACGGTTTTCGGCGGACGCGGCGCCGGTAATTTCTTGAGTAAAGCAACGACATGGTTAGCAATCATTTATCTCGGCGTTGCATTAATGCTGTCTAAATTACAAGCGGACGAGACAGCCGTTTCGGGACAAAGCATTACTTCCCAGAAGCTAGGAGAGATAAATGACGGCGCATTTCTACCGCCTGCCGACCCTTCGATTTCTGCAGTCGGAAGTCTTCTGGACAGCAGTTCTACCGATACTGCGACGGCGGTCAAAGATTCTATGAGCAATCCGGAATAGAAAATAGATATGATAAATGCGGAAGTGGCGGAACTGGTAGACGCGCTATCTTGAGGGGGTAGTGCCCTATGGGCGTGGGGGTTCGAATCCCCCCTTCCGCATTGGTTTATCAAAACAATTCTATCCTAATTAAACGAGGGAGGCTCGTCCAATGACCAAGGTAAGAAACGTTTTTGCAGTTGTATTTTTTGTAATTTTTGCCGGGAGCGTTCTTGCGCAAGAACGCACCGATGAAGAGTACAAAAAATGGCAAGCTGACAGCATTAAAATTGCTCAGAGAAATGCGGCTAAGAAAGCCGAGCTTGCTAAAAAAGACGCATCGAACGCGCCAAAACTGCACTACAAAGAAGGCTTGAATTTCTATCGTCTTGGCCAATATATGCGTGCTGTGGCAGAGTTTGACAAAGCCATAGAACTCGCCCCGGATTACGAAAAGGCCCACTATTCAAAAGGGCTTTCGCTGAATAAGGCTCGACGCTACAAAGAAGCTGAACCGGCATTCTTGAAAGCTGCTGAACTGAACCCGGCAAACGAAAAAGTGCACTATAGCTTAGGGTTGCTATACAAGCGTTTTGGGAGAGCGAACGACGCGGTTGCATCTCTTACAAAAGCAATTGAGATCAAGCCCGATTATGCGATTGCAATGTACATTCTGGGCACGGTTTATCTCGATCAGAAAAAAGATTATAACAGTGCAATAAAACAGTTTGGCAATGCGACTGGCGCGAATCCGAATTATGACAAAGCTTTTTTCGCGCTGGGCACTGCTTACATGAGCTTGGGTAAATACAATGATGCAATTTCCGCCTTTGATAGTGCGTCAAAGTTGAAGCCCAAAGGCTATACTTACACTGGTAGTTTGGCCTCCGCATACAACAAAGTCGGCAAATTCTCGAACGCCGTCGATGCGGCGAAGAATTCGCTTTCCGCGAAGTCAAATTATGCGCCTGCGGCCTTCGAAGCCGGTTACGCTTTGAGAAACCTTGGTCGTTACAGCGAAGCCATCAAATATCTGCAAATTGCCGCCAAAGACGGGACTTGGCGAGAATCTGCGACATATGAGATTGAAACAATCAAGGAAGAACAGAAGCGAGGCGGACGTTAGCCGTTAGAAAAATCCGCTGGAAAGTACAATTTTAGAAGCCCGCAAATTGCGGGCTTTTTTATTTTATGCCACGGCTTCCAGCAGTTTAAATCAAGAGCTCCGGCTTTTTCTGCATTTGAACCTGATAATTGGTAGCATTAATTGCAGAAATCGCTGCATCCAGGCTCAATCATCGCTTTTTTATAAACCATCATTGGCCCCGGAAAACTAAGGCTTATCGTTCTATCAAGCATTTAGCCGATTATGCAAGGACAGGATTTTATACCAAGAATAATTGATTCTCCAGACAACGCTATTCAAGTCGATTTCGCTGATAACGTCGATATAAAGACCACCTTTGAGTCTTTGGCCGCTTACTTCAGCGAAATGCTGACTCGCGGCTATAGCAAGTGGGTGATTAATCTCGATAAGATCAAATTTCCATCAACATCAGAAATTGCGTTTCTAATCAGTGCAACCCATCAGGCGAGAAGCAAAAATGGCGATTTGCAAATTATCAACGCTTCTTCGAAAACGCGAAATAATTTTGTAACGTTCAGCCCGCTCTCATACTTGTCATTAACCCATGCAGAAGACTTGATTGAGCGCTACCAGCCTGAAGAATCAACACCTGAAACATTATATCCTTCAAACGACACAAGCGCCAAGACAGTAATGGGAGACGTCGCTATTCCAGAAGTTGAGAGCAGAATTGCTATTCCACAATTTGAAGACAATCCTGTTCAATCAAAACAAGCTCCGGAACAGATCGTCCATGAGCCTGTAGAGACGGACGGCTCACTAAAGAGATATTATCTACGAACCGAGAGCATCGCCTCGCACTTATACAAAATATGCGACTTCATTGTTGAACATTCTATCAGAGCCGGGATCGAAGAAAAGCAGGTTACAAAATCAAAAATAGCAGTGTATGAAGCATGCCTGAATGTGATTGAACACGCCTATAAGTCGCGCCCGGACAACTGGATTGAAGTCTGGGTTGAATATGACGCTTCGGTTTTCAGAATCATCATTCAGGATTACGGGCTAAGTTTTGATAATGAACGTGAATCGAAACAGTACAATGTCGAAGCTGCTATGGAGCAAAGGCGAACCGGCGGATTTGGATTGCACATCATCGAACGATCCATGGATGAAGTTAAGTATCATGCCGACCAGAATAATGGCAATCGCCTGATTCTGACAAAATATCTATAGCCTCTCTGGCAGGCAAGCCTGTCGAAAGCCAGCCTATAAGTTTCAAATACACTGTTTAGCGCCAACACCCAATTGTTCGGCCCCTTGAGTAAACCGAAAGCATCCATGCAAGTCAAAGATTATTATAAAGTTCTTGACGTTCCGGAACACATATCGAAGCAAGAGCTAAAAATAAGCTATCGAAAACTGGCGAAAAAATATCATCCTGACGCCAACTTGGGCAACTTGGAGGCGGAACAAAAATTTAAAGATATTACAGAAGCGTATGATGTTCTGAAAGACGACGAAAAGCGCAAAAAATATGACCAGTTAAAACGCCTCAGCTTCACTTCAGACAATGAAGATTGGTTTTCTTTTGGTGCGAACGGGAATGGATACAACCCGACTTCCGTCGCCTTTGACAGCACAGCGCAAGAACAAGGCGCCAATTTTTCTTTTACAGACATTCTCAAAGAAATTTTCGGTTTTGACGATCTCGCAAAAAATGCAGGAGCGGCAAAGACCCAGCAAGCTCTTCAGAAAACAGTATCGGTCGAAGTGGAGATTTCTTTGAGAGAAGCCGTGATTGGAACGTCAAAACTATTGAAGCTTTCGATTCCTGCCTTGTGCAAGCAATGCAAGGGGGCCGGGTATATTCGGACTGGAAAATGTGATGAATGTAAAGGAAAGGGGAAAACCAAAACCTCGCGAAAAATTCGCATCAAAGTCCCTGCAGGCGTTGAAAACATGCACAAATTACGACTTAAGAAAATCGTTCCGCAACTTGACCCCGGCCTGCCGCCCAGCGATCTTGACGTCGTCGTAAAAATTGCGCCGCACGAGTTCTTCGAAAAACGCGGTCTTGATATTTACTGCGAGATTCCGGTGAATGAACACATTCTCAGAGACGGCGCTCAAATCAGCGTCTACACAATTTCTAAAAACAAGGTCTCGGTCAAAATCCCCGCAGGAACGCAAAAAGGAACCGTTTTTCGAATCCCGCAATTGGGTATTCGTAAAAACGGGCATATCGGAGATCAGCTTGTCAAGTTTATTTGAGCTGCGCTCAAGTCTCGTTACAAAGCTGCACCTGACGCCGAGTGAAACAACCTGAGTCGTCGCCCCGCCAAAAATCTTCCAGACTCTCACCTCATCCATTTCACTTACCATTTTGAAAAGGCCATTTACACTGCGATACGGATTCGTCCAAAAGCCGTTCATCGATTCGTTTTAGTTGTTTTGATTTGAATTCATAGGATTGAAATCAATAAAGCAATAGCGAGCAAAGCTGCTGGAGCGCCACACAAAAAAAGAATCTAACATTGAAAAGAACTTTTTCGAAAGTCGGAACGCTTCGTCTTTTATTCTTGCTGAAAGGAGGGAAGATGGCCTGCTGTAAATTGTTTCATACCCGCTTCGCAATCGTCTGTGCGTCGTTTGGAATCGCCGTTTCTCTGCAAGCGCAGCCAAAACTTTACGCGCCGGGCGGTTTAGCGCTTCGTGATGACGCCGCAGCCTTTCTTGCGCCGCCGTCGCAAAAAGGCGTGGCCACCAATTTCTGGCGTGTTGAAGACGGCATGGATTTGTTCTACTTTTCAAGCGGTAAGGGCGACGAAGTAATCCTGTTCGTGCACGGCGGCCCAGGAATTCCGCCGGCAAAGCCTCATGCCGGGCTTGAATTGTTAAATGACGATTTCCAAACCTATTACTATCATCAACGGGGCGGCGGCAAATCAACGCGGCCGTTCGATAAGTTTGAATCGAACAATTTTGTTGCCAACTTGCCCAAGCTAATTGAAGCGCTTGGCGTGCAACAACACGTCGCCGATATTGAGCGTATTCGCCGTATTTTAAAGAGAGATAAACTGCTCTTGGTCGGTCACTCTTTCGGCGCATTTATCGCAGCGCTTTACGCCGTTGAATTCCCGAGTCGCGTTGAAAAGCTTGTCCTGATCTCTCCTGCGGAAATGCTCAAAATGCCGATTCCCGGCGGCGGGCTTTATGAAGCGGTGAAACAGCAATTACCGGAAGGAAAATTGAAACAAGCGTACGGCAACTACTTGATGCGATTTTTTGGCGGTTTCATGTCAGTTTTCACCAAGAACGAACAAGAGCTCGCTACGCTGAACAATGAATTCGGGAAATATTACGCCGCCGCTCTCGAGGCAAGCGGACTTCCTGCGACCAGCGCCGAAATAACCGCCGGACATGCCAGCGGTTGGGGGCCGTACGGCGTCTTTTTCAGCCTTGGAATGCAATACGACCACACGAAAGCGCTCAACAAAATAACCTGCCCGGTTCTCATCCTCACTGGCGAAAAGGATTTTACGAACACACAGGGCGGTTTGAAAATGTATTCGGATAATCTAGCGTCGTGCAAAGTTCAGGTGATAAAAGACGCCGGGCACTTCAGTTTTATTGAACAGCCGGAGGTTTTTGCCAAACGTCTGCATGAATTTTTAAAATAGTCATGCCATTATGCAAGCGACAATCATGTTGCGCAGAATCACTTCTAACTGACGTTACGCGCCAGCTTCATAATACATTTATCAAAGTCATTCGGCGGCGGCTCCCTACCGCTAACCTAATTTCGAGACGCC
>CAXHAT010000095.1:0-28338 GCA_964014485.1 uncultured Deferribacteres bacterium | reverse complement strand
GGCAAAATTTCGATACTTTGCCACGAGAACCGAGCTGAGCCGTTCGCCGTAAACAACGGGAAATCCCCCGGCTGTAAAAGTCAAATCCCGCAGAAGAAGCCGGTTGATCGGCGTGAAATTCTCATGACTGCTGCTGCGAATGCGCTGCGGACGCGTGATCTCCACGCCGTCGAGCAAAATCAAGTTCTCGTCTGCGCTGCCGCCTTGCACTTGGTAAGCGTTGCTCAATTCATTATTTGACGCTACGCCCGGCAATGTTTTCACGGCATTGACCGGCTCGCCGGCAAAGTCTGGAATGTTTTGAATGTCAGTTGCGCGTAATTTAAGTTCGCCTGCACCCGTGCTTTCCCGTTCCGCTTCAACCGCGACTTCATTCATGCTCAAAGCCGTGGCCTCAAGAAACACAGTCAGGCTTGTATCCGCCGCTCCCGCCGGGAATTTGATCGAATGCTTTTTGTAGCCGATGTGGCTAAAAATGAGCGTGAAAGCTTTGTGAGGCAATTTCAGGGAGATGCGGCCGTCGCGATTCGTCGCGGCGCCAAAGGAAAACGGGCGGCAAATCATGTTGACAAGATAAATTGGCTCGCGGGTTTGTTGATCAAAAACTTGCGCGGTGATGTTGCGCGTCGGCGAGATTTGCGCGGCTAACGGGCTGGCCGTCAAAAAGAGCGGGAGAATGAGAAGGCGGCGAAAATTGCGGTTGACGAACATTTGCTGCTCCGGTTATGCGTTTCAAAGTAGCCAATTTTTTGAGCGGTAGCAACAAATGTAGTCGAGCATTCTCCAATTTTGTAACGTGCTCCAGGGATGGATTTAATACTTTTTCGGGGCGATGAAGTTCCGAAAAGCTTCGTGTTTAAATTTTAGATAATCACACAGGATCGTCCTATATTTTGATCTCAATTGTGAATCAGAAAGAAAGGAGTGCAAGGCTTGCCTTGCCATTCAATCGTAAGCCTTCCCGGAACCATCCACCTGACGCTGGAATTTGCTGCGTTTGTGAATGAAAAGCAAAGCAAGCTTGCACTCCCTTGGGAGAGACCAAATGCAGAAAACCAGCGCCTTTGTTGCGATTTTTGTCGCGCTTGGATTTTTTAATTGCCAACAAACCGAACCTGATCAAAAGCCAAACATTATCTATATTCTCGCCGATGATCTCGGCTACGGCGATCTTGGCAGTTATGGGCAGCAACAAATCAAAACGCCCAATTTAGATCGTCTCGCCGACGAGGGCATGCGTTTTACGCAGCACTATGCCGGCAGTACGGTTTGCGCACCGTCCCGCGCATGTTTGATGACCGGGCTGCACTCCGGACACTCGCCGATTCGCGGCAACAAGGAAGTCAAACCGATGGGGCAGCACCCGCTTCGAGATGAGGACGTCACCATAGCGGAAATGTTGAAAGACGCCGGGTACGCGACCGGACTGATCGGCAAGTGGGGGCTGGGCGCGCCGGGTTCCAGCGGCGAACCGAACAATCAAGGTTTTGACTATTTTTACGGCTATTTGTGCCAGCGCCACGCGCACAATTATTACCCGGAATTTCTCTTCCGCAATCGGGAACGTGTGGTTCTGGAAGGCAATATTTCGCAGGAGCCGAAACGCGCGGACGGCGCTGGCGTCGCTGTTGAGCGTGCGCAGTATACGCACGATCTTTTTGCGCAAGAAGCGCTTGGTTTTATCGAAAAGAATCAAGGCAAACCGTTTTTTCTCATGCTGACCATGACGATCCCTCACGCCAACAATGAAGCCGGAAAAGCAGGCATGGAAGTTCCCGATTTCGGCGAGTATGCCGACAAGGATTGGCCGGACGCGCAAAAAGGCCACGCCGCCATGATCTCTCGCATGGATCAAAGCGTTGGCGAAATTATCGAGAAATTAAAGACGCTTGGTCTCGACGAAAACACCGTCATCATGTTCAGCAGCGACAATGGCCCGCATCGCGAGGGCGGCGCTGATCCGGACTTTTTTGACAGCAACGGCCCTTTGCGCGGCATCAAACGCGACCTTTACGAAGGCGGCGTGCGCGTTCCAATGATCGTCCGTTGGCCGGGGCGAATCAAGGCAGGCTCCGAATCAAACCATGGCTCAGCGTTTTGGGACGTTTTGCCGACGGTCAGTGAAATTGCAGGCGTTGAACCGCCGGAGAATATCGACGGCCTCTCATTCTTGCCGGAGCTTTTGGGGCAAGAACAGCCGCAACACGAGTACTTGTACTGGGAATTTCACTGGTGGAAAGCTTCGAAACAGGCCGTGCGCATGGGCGACTGGAAGGGCGTGCGCCTCTCGCCAAACGGGCCGCTCGAACTTTACAATGTGCAAAATGATCCAAGCGAAACTAACAATATCGCCGCCGAGAATCCCGAGGTTGTCGCACAAATAACCGGGCTGATCGATCAGGCGCGCATTGATGACGAAAATTGGCCGTTAAAATTTGAGTAAGTTTCCGAGAAGAAAGGAGTGCAAGGCTTGCCTTGCCATTCAGTCGATGGCTTTTTGCAAACACCGTCTTTTTCTCACAATGTTTAGATTTTTTTGGAATTAATCGGATAAAAAGCAATGCAAGCCTTGCACTCCGAATTTGGCGTAATTCCCAAAATGAAACAGATTTTCGACGCAAAACTTTTTCGAGATCAAGTCGCCGTCATTACTGGCGCCGGAGCCGGGATTGGTTTCGAAATCGCGCGACAACTTGCTCAACATGGCGCATCGGTTGTTTTAAACGACATTGACGAAACGCGCGCCAAAGAAGCGACGAGAAAGATCGTTGGTGAAGGCGGCGTTTGCGTTGCTTGTTCCGGCAATGCTGGAGAAAAAGCGGATGTTGAAAAACTGGTTCATGAAGCTGTAAAAAACTACGGCCGCTGCAACTTCGCAATCGCCAATGCAGGAATCACACACTACGGAGATTTTTTCACTTACAAAGCTGAGCATCTCCAGCATGTTTTAAGCACAAATTTGGCGGGAAGCTTTTTTCTGGCGCAAGCGGCGGCGGCCCAAATGCGCAGGCAAGAATCTGGCGGGCGAATTTTGTTCATGTCTTCGGTGACGGCAATTCAAGCGCACCAACATTTGGCGGCCTATTCCATGACCAAGGCCGGGCTGCAAACTTTGGCGAAGAGTTTGGTATTCGATCTTGCGCCGCACGGCATTACCGCCAACGCTATTGCGCCGGGGGCAACAGTTACTGAAAGAACCTTGCAAGACGATCCCGATTATGAGCGCGTTTGGGGCGAAATTTATCCGACGCGCCGCGCCGGTCAAGTCTCGGATGTCGCGAACGCCGCGCTGTTTTTACTTTCTCCGGCGGCGGCGCAAATCACCGGGCAGTGCCTAATCGTCGACGGCGGCTGGTCGGTGACAAGCCCGGTTCCCAATCTCGATTTTGTGCACGAAAAATATGATCAATAAGCGCATCCTTCACATTGCCCCCCAAAACATCTCAGACGTGCCGATGACGTTTGTCCGGGCAGAACGCGCGCTTGGGTATGAAAGCCGCCTGGTGACGCTTTTTCCCGATCCGCGCGGTTATCCTGAAGATATTTGTCTCAACCTGCCATTCGTCAACGCCGATTTCGTTAAAAAAATCAAACGACTCGTTTCCAATCCAGCACGTCTGGAGATCAAAAATCAATCATCAGCATCACAAGAAAAGCCTCCGGTTTGGCGTGCGAACGGTCTGGCGGAAAAGGCGCTGATTTTTGTGCGAGAGTGGTTTTGGGAGCCGATGATTTATGATTTTATGCAAGAGATCGGTTTCTGGTCGTTCGACGTTTATCAATTTGACGCCGGGCTCGATTTTTTTCGCGACGGACGGACGGTGCGGCGCTTAAAAGCGCATGGCAAGAAAGTCATCGTGTGCTACACGGGCAGCGACTTGCGCACGCGCGGGATCATCGAACCGGTGGACGCCTTGGCGGACGTGCGGGTTACGGTAGAGTGGGATCATCTCGATCTGCACCCGAATTTGCAGCACGTTTTGTTTCCATTTGAACCTGAAAAATACGCTTTCCGCCAACGGGAAAACGATGGAAAACTACGCATCGGTCACGCGCCGACCAATCGGGCGGCGAAAGGCAGCGAGCGCATTCTTGCCGTTCTGGAGCGGATCAAAAACGAGCGGGAGATTGAAATTGTGCTGATCGAGAACTTGCCGCACGCTGAAGCGATCAAACTGAAAGATTCGTGTGATATTTTTATCGACCAAATCGGCGATCTGGGCTACGGCATAAACGCACTTGAAGCGCTTGCGCTGGGCGTGCCGACCTGCACCTCGCTCACGCCGCATTTTCTCTCGGCTTACCCTGATCATCCGTTCTGGGAGATTGATGATGAAAATTTGTATGAAAAAATATTGAGTTTAATTGATTCAGAGATGATGCGAGATGAGCTCACAATTAAAGGCAGGGCGTGGGTGGAGAAATGTCACGAAAGCCGGCAAATTGTGCATAAAGTTCATCAGCTTACTTCAAGAATAATAATTTCCTGAAATCGCTTGGGAAGCCGTCGACGGTAAGTCGGTAGAAATAAACGCCTGAAGGCAGGTCGTCCGCTTGAAAATGATAAACATATTGTCCGGCGCTTTTGAATTCTTCAATCCCGTTCAAAATTTTTCGACCCTCGGCGTTATAAAACAGCAATTGAACAAAACCGGGCTTTTCAATGGCATATTTGATCGTGGTTGAAGCGTTGAATGGGTTGGGGAAATTCTGTTCTAACTCAAAATGTGACAGCGTGCGGCGCGGTTCATTAACGCTGACAACAAAATCGCCGAACTTCTCTCCGTTAATGATTGCCGCGTGTAAACAGGCTTCTGCGCCGGCGTTGCCTTCTCCGGTGCTCCAGTTCGCAATACCTAGACCGGGTGCTAATCTGTAACCAACGCCAACGCCGCCAGGACCGAACACAAATATTTTGATTTGTAATGAATCACCAATGCATCCAGCGTATCCGAGCGTCTCTCCGTATTCGGAGTAAATATCTTTTAAGCAAAAAAAATCAGTCACTCCAGCCGAAGGCAGGCCTAATTGAAAATAACTGATTTCGTCATTTTTACAGGAAGAATCTTGTTGAGCGGTTTCAGGGTCGTAGTGGAGAACTTCTAAATTCAATGAATCAATCCGGATATGACTGGTTTTGGTTTTATCAAAAAGCTCACCAAAACCACTCATCTGAAAATAGGTTTTTCCATTGGGCATGATCGTATCACCCAATACTTCAACGGTGCGGTAGTAAATTCTTTCCGGCGGGTATTCGAATTGATATTCGCGAATTCGATACTGCCACTTATCGCCAATATGAACAGGGAAATAGGATAGCGTTTGCAGCGTATCGATTTCTTGCGCCGACAGGTTGTTTACGGTTAGTGCGATGTAGAAGAAAAATCGCAATGACACTTGCATATCATTCACCCCCATTGGTTTTGGGACTAAAACAAATTCGAAATAATCTCATAAGCGCCGACGTAAGTACCGAGAACGCTGCCAAGGCTGGAGAGGATGAAAACCAGAAAAACGCGCAAGAGCTTGTTGCTCCACCAGCCTTTGTACGACCCCACCTCGTCGCTCACCGTTTGAAATTCGCGCACGACCGGCGGTCTGACCATGACCTGAACGAACGCCGTGACATAACCCGCGCCAATAACCGGGGTCAGGCTGGTGACGGGCGCTGAGAAAAAGGCGGCGAGAACAGTCAAGGGGTGGCCAAACGCCAGCGCGGCGCCAATGGAGCAGGGGATGCCATTGGCGAGCACCCAAAACAGCGCATTGTCTCCGGCGGCGGCCAAGCCCTTCGTCCAGCCGATGTAGGCGATGGAGCCAATAATCAGCGCCGGAATGCCCCAACCGAGCCATTTCCAAACCGGCGAGGGCGGCGGAATTTTTTCGATTTCCGCAATGTCCACTTTCGTGTCATTGCGCAGCGCTTCCTTAATTCCCTCAACGTGTCCGGCCCCAACCACCGCGACGATTTTTTCGCCTTTGGCTTCTTTCATCTTGTGCGTCAGGTAGCCGTCGCGCTCGTCGATCAGGACGCGCTTGAGTTCGGGCATGGCCTTGCCGAGCTCGTTCATCAGTTCGGTCAGCACGTCCTTTTGCTTGATTTCTTCAAGCTTTTCCTCGGTGATTTCTTCCTCGTCTTCGAAAACGCCCGCCAGCCCCGAAGAGAGAAACTGCATTTTTTTCCAGAAAGACATGGAGTGCCAGGCGCGGCGCATGGTGATGCGCACGTCCCGGTCGCAGAGAAAAATAGGAATATCGTTGGCTTTTGCAGTTTTGGTCGCCTCAAGTAATTCAGCGCCCGGCATAACCCCAAGTTTTTCGCCCAAGCGTTTTTGGTAAGAAGCCAACACCAGATTGATCATCAAGGTCGCGAGCTGCTTCTGGCGGATGACCGACTTTAAATCGAGAGACTCCCATTTGCGCTGATCGGAAAGGGCTTTGTAGCGTTGCTCGTCCAACTCGACGCAGACGCAATCCGGTTTTTCATTTTCAATGACTTCGCGCACGAGATCGGCGGATTGCTGGGAGATGTGCGCCGTGCCCACGAGAATAAATTGACGGTCGTCTATGTCCAGAATCTGAACGTCAGGAGGATAGGTGGTGGTTTTTTCTTCCATGAATATCGTTTTCGGATGTTGGTGATTTCCCGCAGTACTCGACAAAAGCATTCGAGTACAATCTTGTGAGCATAATTTTACAAAACGCAGAGTCGCGAAGGACGCTGAGAAAACCAAATTAAAGAATCAAAGCGATTGGAAGCAAATGGCCGCAGAACTTTAAAGCGGGATTTCAAACGTCCGTTTGCCGCAAAAACTCTGCGAAGCTCTCCGAACTCAGCGTCTCTGCGTTTAATTCTGACCTTCCAAATTGGGTTTGGGTTTATCAAAGTACATTCGTTTGCCGCTCGTTGCGTCAGCGTTAGCGCATGAGAATCATTCTACGCTGTTGTTGGAAATCGTCCGCGCGCATGACTAAAAAGTATAAGCCGCTTGGCATGGCCAGCCCCGCTTCGCTGCGCCCGTTCCATTGTCCGCGATAAACGCCGTCGGGCAGTTCGCCGTCCGCCAAAGTCGCGATGTGTTCTCCGAGAAGGTTAAAAACTTCGATTTTGACGCGGCTTTGTTCTGGAATTTCAAAAGTGAAGCGCGTCTGCGGATTAAACGGATTGGGATAATTCTGGCTTAAACTAAAAGTTTGTGGTAGCGCGCCGGATGATTGCTCGACGCTGACGATGAGACTGAGATCGCCGTCAAACGCCCATTTTTCCACCGCCCAGCCATAGTAGGTTTGCGTGTAGACGACGTTCGGCTCGTCCGCAATCACTTCGCAATCCGTCACCGAAGTGAATCCGCCGACGCTGCCATTATTGGAGCCGGTGTTGTAAAAACCTGTCTGCGCAAAATTCCATTCAGCAATATCAACAGTGTCAGCAACCGAACCGCCTTCGCCGTCGATGACGTAAATTCTGCCGTAGGGGTAGCCGCCGCCTGTGCCGATGGCGATAAAATCATCCACCGTCGCGAACAGCGTCTTGGACGCCTCAGCGTAAGCCAATCCTAAAAATGACGGCGTGCCGGAGCCGCCGTTGCTGATGGTGTCATCCTCTGCGAGCGCTACATTAAATGCGAGATCTTGCGTATAGCCGCTCTGGGGTGAGCCGGTGAATTTCAGCAGGCTGCGCTCCGATGAGAAACTGACAAAAACCTGCGAACCGTCGTTGTTGACGGTCAGGCCTTGAAAAACGCCCGGCGGCAGATCGATGGTCGCAACCGGATCGTCGTTGCGGCCCGCTTCATCGCCCCAAGTGGTTCCGTCCGCGCCGATGGGCGCATAGACTTTGACTTCGTTGGTTTTTTCATCCGAGCCTTGATAATCAGCGACATACACGTATCCGGCGTCATCCACTTCAATGGCGAAAATTGGCTTATCCCCGGTTTCCATGCGAAAATCCGTTGACATCACGCCGCCAAAAATATCGAGAGCGAATACGAGAATATTGTGGCGCTCGTCATTGTTGGCGATGTAGACGTAATTGTCCGGCCCGCCTGCGGCCATTTGCCATGCGCCGTTCAGGGGCACGTTTTCAAAGCCGGAAATCCATTGATCAAAAATTCCTTCGGCGCTGGAACCGTACCCGCGCGGCTCCAAAATGCCAAAAACGGAATCGGCCTCTAAATAGCCGACGAGGTAATTTGCCGACAGATTAAACAGATCCTCACGTCCGTTTGGCGGATCGCCGCTGACGAGCGCAATAAACTGGTTCGGGCCAACAACGGCAACGCTGGAAGTTTGTAGCCCCGTGCCGTTTTCCGGCGTATCGAGCGTGACGTACTCAGTGGCCCACTCATTGGTCTGCGCAAAGAGAGGTGAGCACATCAAGCCCAAGCTGGTCAAGAAAGCTTTAATTGCTGATTTCATGAACAACTCCAAACAAGACGTCTTTATCATTCCACAAAAGTAAAATCAATTTGTTGCCGTGGATAGTCAATGGCGACGACGAAATGTTTTAGAATGTCGTTTCCGACAAATCCGTTGACGCCGAATTCGTCTTGAAGATTGCCGAATTCGATTTCAATCTGGTTGAATTCAGTCTTGTCAATGATAAATCTATCAACCATTTGAGTTACGACTTCTTGTCTGCCACCGCCGATTCCAACCAGACGTTTTAAGATTCCGCCTCTTCTTAAATCAAATTCAACAGCGTCGGTATGTACCGCTGTTGTGGCGGAACCAGTATCAATAATGCAATCTTTGATCTGATAAACTTTTTGAGCGTATTCAACCTCAAAGTTTACCCAGATCAACCCGTGACCCCATCGAAAATTCATTTAAGAACGCCTTTGTACGGGACGTTTTCGATAACAAAGTCTTTTGGTGTTGTCGGAAGCGAAAACAGGACGTTTTGACCGGCTTTATTAAGCTGTTGGTACGCGGCCATGATTTCCTTTGGATCATCGCTGACTTTAAGGACCTTGCCTTCAACTATCCTGAATTTATTTTTGGCAACCGGCTCTTCGACGAGATCACCCAAAAGAATGAATTTGTCCGGATATTGCTTTTTTATTTCGATCCACTTCATAATAAACTCCTCAAAATCAAGATGTGCTGCTCAACTCCTTCTCTTTAGGAAAAAATTTCGCGATGCGCTCTTTTTCCGGCGGTTGCGTGAGCAGCGAGCCAACGATCATCGCAATCGCTGAGGCGACGAGCATGGCCGCGACGGGCATGACGCCGTTTTCGGTCAATTTGTACGTCCGGTCGCCGCCGGACTGGATGAAAAATGTGAGCCAGAGTACTGAGACGGTTATCACTGAAGCAAACGCGCCGTACTTGGTGCTGCGTTTCCAAAACAGCGCCGCAAAAACAACTGGAAAAAGTGCGGCGAATCCAGAGAAAGACCAAACGGAAAGTGCAAACACGCTCGGGTTGGAAATTTGCGAAAGAATAAATGTGACGACCAGAATGCCGACGACGAAAATTCTGCCGTAAAGCACGACTTGCTTGTCGCTCATCTTGTCGTGGAAACCGTAATGCTTGACGATGTCGTTGGTGAACATGCTGCCGATGGAGAGCGATTGCGAATCGAGTGAAGACATGATCGCCGCGAAAACGCCCGCGCCGAGTAAGCCGGCAAGAAACGTTGGCGCATGCTCGGTGATGAGTCGCAGGATTACGGTGTTAGAAGCCGGGCCGTTCAATCCGGGAAAATCGATATTGCCAAGCACGCCGAGCAGAACGCTGGGCGCCCAAACGACGGCGATACACATCGGATAAAAAATGAGCGGGTAACGAAATGACTCGGCCCTCTGCGCCGTCAGCCAGTGCATGAACATGTGCGGAAACATGCCGACGGAAAGCGGAATGCACGTGTATGTCAATAACTGGATCGGCTGGATGTGATGGCCGCGCACGAGCAAGTCCGGGTTGCTGGCGGCAATCGTGCCCATCGCCGTTTCAAGACCGCCCAATTGGCTCACAACGACGTAAAAAGTCACGCCGCCAAGAATCATAAAAACAACAGTTTGAAAAGTGTTTACCCATGCCGTGCCGCGCATCCCGCCAAGATAAACATAGAGCAAAACCACGCCGCAAACCAGTGCAGCGCCCGCCCATGCAGGAATTTGACCTTGCGTGATTTGATTGATCGTGATCCCGCCGCCCAAAACGCCGATCAGCAGATAAGGGATCAACAATGCGTTGACGACGATGAAGAGCAACAACCCAAGACCGTCGGAACCCCAGCGATCGCGGAAGAATTGCACTGGCGTCAAGTAGCCGTATTTTTTTCCCAGCGCCCAAACGCGCGTGCCGACGAAAAAGAACACCGCCGGAATGATTAACGCCGAAGATGATGCGACCAGCGTAAAAACGCCGATGCCATCGTGATAAGCTTCGCCGGAAGCGCCGATGATGGCGAACGCCGTCATGTTGGTGCCGAACAACGACATGAGCAAAAAGAACGGCCCGATCGTACGGCTGGCGACAAAATAGTCTTCGCCGGTACCGCGAAAAAGCCGGTTACTGGCAACGCCGATAAGCAATACAAGCGCCAGATAGCTGAAAATGACAATCACGGTCATAAGATTAGTCCTCCTCCGAAAGCTCTTTTAAGTGACGCGGCCAGGCATAGTTGACGAGGCAATACATCATCACCGAAGCGGCGGCGCAAAATCCGAGATGGTAGAAAAGTCCGACGGGGAGACCAAGAATCAACGATGCGTCATCCCAAAACCAGAGGTCGTTGTGGAGAAGGTAGAGCACAAAGAGCGCGGCGTATAACACCAGCGGCGTTTTGTTTTTCATGAGCACGAATTCCTTTAGAAATGGATCATATTTTAACTCCGGCAGAGTTCAAAACCTTGCCGGAGTTAGTTCAGGAAAGTAAGGCAATTACGGTAGGCGTCAAAACCAAACCCGCCGACTACGGCAATCTCGTGACCATCCCGATCCATTCGCACGCGCGATAAAAAGGTTGTGGATAACTCAAATCAGTCCCGGAGGGACGGTCGAGAATAGCCCGCCAGTTGACTGGCGGGAGAGGAATCAGCCGTTTTTTCGAGTGAAGTCCCGGCAGGGACGACCGAGGTTTTTACACGACGCCGAACTTCAATCGTCCCTTACGGGACTTTATGAAAATCAGGCTTAACTTTAGTCCAGCCAATGAATTGGCTGGCTATTTTCGACTGTCCCTTCGGGACAAGGTGCAAGTTATCCACATTCTTTTTATCGCGCGTGCGATCCATTCGAGATGGTCCCGCATACTTCGACGCTCTGCGTCGAGTGAAATAAAAAAGCGTGGTTGGCTGGACGCAGAGCGTCCGGGCCTGCGTCACAACGGAGACCATTGTGACAAGATTTTCCAAGCCCGCCGATTAGAGCGAGAATTCAACGCCGCCGTAAATTGTGAAAGGATCGGCCGGAATCACCGAAGAATTGCTGAAGCCGCGAACGAAGGTTTTGCGATTGGTGATGTTCTTGGCGTTTAGCGTCCAGCGCCAATTGCCCTGATTGAAGAATAAAATGCCGTTCAAAGTGAGCGTGGGATCGATTTCAAAGGCGTTGTCTTCATCGATAAATTGGCCGCTGACGTAGCGCGCACCGCCGCCAAAGCCAATGCCGTTACGCAATTCTTTTGTCGCCCAAAAATTGAAAATGTGATCCGGCGCGAAGGGGGATTTATTGTCCGAGTAATCGACGAGCTGGAAAGCCGTTTGACTGATTTGGATGAACTCGGTAAAGTTGGTGAGTTCGGCGTCGGTGTAGGCGTAGGAAAACGAAGTAAAAAGCTTTTCCGCCGGCAGCGCGCGCAATTCAAATTCAAGTCCGCGTGAACGTTGATCGCCCGTCTGCTGCAAAACGCCGGTTTGGTCGGGAATGCCGATATTCTTCTTTTCCAAATTATACACGGCGAATGTCGCATGGACTTTGCCGTCGGAAAAACGCATTTTCGCGCCAGCTTCGATTTGCGTTGTTTCCTCCGGTTCGGGATCGCCTTGCGTCAAAGTCGAAGGCGGCGCAAAAGCCTGACCCGCGCTAAAATAGAGCGAAAAATCCTCGGACGGGGCGATGTTCAATCCTGCCATCGGGCTGAATTTTTTGTAGTCGCGCGTGTCGACGGAAGCGACAGGCATGAACGTCATGAAATCGAAATCGGAGCGGTTGTTTTCGTAATCAATCACGTCGTAGCGCCCGCCGATGAAAAGCTGCGCCTGCTTGGCCAGCGTGATTTGATCGACAAAGTACGGGGCTATTACAGTACTCTTGGCTTTTCCGGCAGCAAACGGCGCGAATTGCAATTGATCCAGGCTCGTGACCGATTCCTGAAAATCAGTGAACAGCGGAACCGGATTGACTTGTGCAATTTGCAGATCAAAATCGTCCTTGTATTGCTGCGCTTCAAAGCCCGCGACGATATTGTGCTTGACGGAGCCAGTGTTGGCTTTAAGCAAAAACTCCAGTTGATTGCCCAGAAACTTCTGGCGGTCGTCAAGGCTTTGCACCGTGCGGAAAACAGTCGGATTGCCTTCAATGTCCGGAGCGACGCCGAGCAAAAGCGTGCCCGCTGAATTCCAGTCTAAATCGGTGTAATAAAACTTGTTGCGAACCGTGACCGTTTCGTTCAATTCAGAATAAAAATCGACGCGAGAGCGCAGCGCGTTTTGGTCGGAGCGGTCGACGGGCAATTGGTAAGAGCGCGTGCGCGGAATATCCGGCACAATCGGCGGGCCTTCCAGGCTGATGCGCATCAAAGGCACGCCGGAATCCGGAGCGTAATCGTTGTCAACGACCTCAATGTTGGCCGTCAGCGACGTATTGTCGTTGATCAACCAAGTGAGCGAAGGATTGATCGCCAGCCTGCGGTTGTCGGTGCCGTCGCGATAATTTTCAGAATCCATTGCCAAACCGTTCAGACGAAAAGCAAAGCCGGATTCGAGGTCGCCCAAGCCAAGATCGACGGAGCCGCGCATCGTATTGAAATGCCCGAACGAGCCGTTGGCTTTGAGAAAATTGGTGAAAATCGGCTGTTTGCGCGTCAGGTTGACCACGCCTGAAATCGGATTGCCGCCGTAAAGAAACGCCGCCGGGCCTTTGAGCACCTCAACGCGCTCAATATTGTAAAGATGGTAATACATTGCTTCCGGCTCAATCGCGCCGTCCGTCATCACCATGCCGTTGTCGACAGAACTGAATCCGCGAATCAGAAAGAAATCATGCACGCCAAAATTGGACTGAATATTTACGCCGCTGACGTTGCTCAATGCGTCGCTCAAAATGAAACTTGCCTGGTTGATGAACAGCGATTGCGGGACGACGCCGATGCTTGCGGGGGTGTTTCGCAATTCAATTGGCAGCTTGGAGGCAATCGTGCTGTAAGTCGGTAATTGAATCACGCGATCCGCCTCAACAACGAGCGTGTCGGTGTGATCATAAAACGTGATCGGCTCTTCTTGCGCCGCCGCTAGTGAAGGAATCATTAAAATCAACAGCGTGCAAAAGACGCTTTTTATGTTCATTTTTAAACTCATTTTTCCGGTATTCTCCTACAAATTTTTGGAATCGTTTTTCTTGTAAACTGCCATTCCCGCGCAGGCGGGAACCCAGAAAGTTGTTCAAAGTCAAAAGATTTCCGCCTGCGCGGGAATGACGAAAGAAACATATCAATTTGTAAGTCACAGTCCAAAATGCGGCGGCACGATAGCAAAGCAATTTTTTATTTCGAGCGAATATCGAACGAGATAAGCTCTTTTTCATTGAGAACGTAAAGTCTGCCGTTCGCCAGCGAAGGCGACGACCAGCATTTTCCGCTCAAAGGTTGAAAACTGGAGATTTCCTGATACTCGTCGGGCGTCGCTTCAACCAGCGCCAGCCTGCCCTGTTCGCCAAGCACGATCAATTTGCCGTCGGCGGCGATGAGCGAACCTTTGCTGAAGCCGCGCGCCTTCCATTTTTCTTCGCCCGTGCGCACGTCAAGGCACTTCAAAATTGCATTATCAAAGCCGTAGACATAGTCGCCGATCAGAACGGAAGAATTGAAGTGATTCTTGAAACGTTTGGTAAACCACGCCTGTTTCGTTTCGAATCTCCCGCCGCTTTTGTTGACTTCGACCAGTGCCGCGCCAACCCCATAAGATGAAGAAATCAAAATATTGTTTGGCGGATAAAAAAGCGGAATGGCGGCGTTGACATTGTAGTTTGTGTCCCAGGAATGTTTCCAGAGCAGTTTGCCGTCGTCCAGCGACAAGGCTTGCAGGCCGTAAGCGCTAAAAAAAACGACCTGCTTTTTCCCGTGCATTGTGATGACGATCGGCGATGAATAACCGGGCTGATCGCTTTCTGAATGCCAGACAATGTTGCCCGTTTTTTTGTCGAAAGCGGCGAAAGCGTAACCGCGTTTGCCGCCCAATTCAACCAACAATAAATTGCCTTCAACCAACGGCGATGAAGAATAGCCCCAACGCGGAATGCGCGTGCCGTATTCGCGCGTTAAGTTTCGGCTCCAGGCTTTTTCTCCGCTTTTCGCGTCAACGGCGTGAAGGTTCCCGCGTGCGCCAATAGCATAAACCAAGCCGTCGTCGACAATCGGCGAAGAACGCGGGCCGCTTCCCATTTCGTTGACAAAAACGGTTCCGAGACGATGTTTCCACAGTTGTTCGCCGCTCTTTTCGTCCAGACAAATCAATTCTTCATAATTGCCTTTGGCCCATGCGCCGTAAACCTTCCCGCCGGCAACGACGACGCTGGAGAAGCCTTTGCCGGTTGAAACGCGCCAGAGTTGTTTCGGCCCGTTTTCCGGCCATTTTTTCAACAATCCGCTTTCTTGCGAAACGCCGTCACGATTTGGCCCGCGCCACTGCGGCCAGTCAGCGTTTTTTTCAGCGGCAAAGGCGGGCAGTGACAAAAGTCCTATGAAAAATATTGTTGTCAATCGCATAATTATCCTCAGTGAGATTTGGTTTGGTTCAATTGCTAACGACGGCATGAAAAAGGAGTGCAAAGCTTGCTTTGCCTTTCAAGCCGGAACAAATTAAGTGCGGTCATTCAACCTCGTAACTTAACGCAGAGACGCAAAGTTCGGAGAGCTTCGCGGAGTTTTGCAAAAATGCAAGGCAAGCCTTGCACTCCGTTGTTGTTACTTGCTCAATTGCGCCAAATGATCCGAGCATTCTTTAACGCCTTCCTCAATGCCGACTTGTTCGTATAAATCCCGCGCTTCTCGCCACAGATTCTTGGCTTCCTCGATCATTGCCGCCTCTTCTTTCAAGATCGCCATCGGCCGGATCGTATTGGCAAAATCGAGCGCAGGCGGCTGCCCGTGCTTGCGATAGAGCGCCAAAGCTTCATTATAATTGGCTTCGGCCTCGGCCGCCTTGCCAGCTTCCCGATAAACGTCTCCCAAATGTCTGACCGAATGCGCCAATAGCAGCGAATCTTCTTGCTGGCGACTGACGGCGACGGCTTCTTCATACAAAGCCCGGGCTGCTTCTTCTCGCCCCGCGGCTTGCTCGACGTGACCGAGTTTTCTGAGCGCATGAACCAACTCGCGCTTCGCTCCGGTCTCGCGGCAAATTGCAACCGCCTCGACAAGATTCTGATGCACTTCATCGACGTTTCGTTGCAATTCTTCTTTCGAATCTGGCGGCGATTTCATCGTTTCCCAGCGTTTAGCCCATGCTTCTTCAATCAATTTGACGGCGGTTTTGACGTTTCTTGCTGCCATAGTTTTGCGCTCCTGAGAATTTATTCAATCGAAGTATAACTTTTCGCACATTTCATGCGCAATAAAAGGGCGTCAAACGCCTCGCGGAATCTTCAGCAAAAAGGTTCGTTCGTTCGCCGTGTGCAAAATAGATTCCTCCTGAATGACATTTCGGACGGCTTTTTAAAATAAACTGCGCTTCAGATTCCACCTGAATTTTGCTACGATCAGCCTGCAGCCTAATCGCCTTTAATAAGAAAACAAGCCATCTCGCCCTGACTCCGGACATAAATCCTGCCGTTTGCAATCGAAGGGGGCGTGTAGGATTTGCCGCGCACCGTTTGAAACGACGACTTTTCGCGATAGTTGCTCGAGGTTGCTTCAACGAGTCCAAGTTTGCCACGAGTTTACGGCTCGTTCCCAAACTCCGGTTTGGGAATGAAAATGGGCGCGAAACTCCAGTTTCGAGCCAAAGTATTCACTCGAAACTGGAGTTTCGAGTGCAATTGCGTTCCCAATCCCGAGATTGGGAACGAGAATTTTGGGCGTCTCGAAATTAGGTTGGCGGTAGGGCGGCGCCGCCGAATGACTTTGATAAAATGCTGCTGTATTATGAAGCTGGCGCGTAACATCAGTTACAATTTAATTTTCTCTGCGCTTCTCAGTGTCCATTCCGTCTCTGCGTTTAGAAAAATTCTGCTCGAACGCTTTTGTCGAGCATTGTAGAGAACAGTCCAACAGATGCTAACATCCTAAAACCTTCGGCCTAATCTTCTACAATAAGAAAACAAGCCATCTCTCCCTGACTCCGGACATAAATCCTGCCGTTTGCAATCGACGGGGGCGTGTAGGATTTGCCGCGCACCGCTTGAAACGACGACTTTTCGCGATAGTTGCTCGAGGTTGCTTCTACGAGTCCAAGTTTGCCACGAGTTCCCATGATATACAAATGGCCGTCCGCGAAAATGAGCGAGCCTTCGCCGTAGCCGCGCGTGCGCCATTTCTCCTCGCCGGTTTGTGAATCGATGCACTTCAAAATTGACTTGTCCGTGCCGTAAATAAAGCCGTCGTGGAAAACCGAAGTCGAAAAATGGTTTTTCATCACGTTGCTTTGCCAGGCGGGTTTTGCTTCAAAGCGATCGCCGTTTTTTGAGATGCGCAAAACGCCCGCGCCTTTGTCAGTCGCTGCATGAGCGGAAGAAAAGAAAATTTCGTTCGACGAGACGAAGACCGGCGTGGCGACATTCTCGGCTTCGTAGCCGATGGCTCGCCAGGAAAATTGCCAGAGCGTTTCCCCGGACGCAGGCGCGACCGAGACAATCTTGTTCCCGGTAAAAAACACCGCCTGCCGCACGCCGTGAATCGTTGCGAGTACCGGCGACGAATAGCCGGGATGATCCGTATGCGTTTTCCAGACAACCTCGCCGGTCGTTTTATTAAAGGCGTAAACGCCGCGCCCGCTGCCGCCGCCTACGGGAATCAGCAAGAGATCGTCGACGATGAGAGGAGAGTTTGAGTAACCCAAATCCGGCATAGTCCCGCCCAGTTCCTGCCGCAGGTCTTTTTTCCAAAGAATTTCACCGGAATTTGCCGCCAGTGCAAAAAGGCTCGCGTTGGCGCCCGCGACATAAACAACGTTTCCGTCAACGACCGGCGTGGCGCGCGGGCCGTTGCCCCAACTTATGCGGAAGTTTTTACCTGTGCGCGTTTTCCAGGTCTCTTCGCCGTTTGAAGCGTTGAGACAAATCGCAAATTCATCGCCGTCGCGCGCAACCATGGTAAATGCGCGGTCTCCAACGACCGCGATTCCCGAAAATCCCTCGCCGATTGATTTGCGCCAAAGTTCTTGGGGCCCGCCGCTTGGCCAGGATTTCAATAATCCGGTTTCAACGGAACGCCCATCGCGATTCGTTCCAAGCCACTGCGGCCAATCTTCCAAAATGCGCGCTGAACTCTCCGCCGCAAACGCGAAAAAAGCGATAAGACAAAAGATGCGGTTTGTATAATTTTTAAGCATAGCTTTAAAATAAAAAGGAGTGCTGAATTTTCCAGCAAAAGACCAAGCGGCGCGAGTAATGTTCAATGCCGCCTCGGAAAATGCAAGCGGCTTATCTTTGAATAAGAATTTCGTCGCATCCCAATCTTTAGTCGTTCGCAAACTCGTCTCGAAGCACGTAATTCATCATCTGATTGCGAGAACGGATTCTCGCGTTTTCCTTCCACGGACGGAGTGCGGCAGTTTCGCACAAAAGGCGATATTTGGAACGGCGCTCTGTTTTTCAGTAAATAGTCATTTGTGATTAGTAAGTAGTCGTACGCGGCGAATCAAAGCCGACGAATAACTATTTACTAATGACTAATCACTAACTACTGCTCACCGCCCCCCAATTCGCCTCTCGCAGAGCTTCGATTATTCGCCTAAACAATTCGACAACGCCAAAAGTGAGCTTCGTCCCGGATGCTGTGAAACCGGTACGTTTTGATCTTGCATCAAACATCCGTTAAACGAAGGAAAATCAACAAAATGCATACCGCACCTCGCACTGCGTCTCGACTGTGGTTTACCGTTCTCGCCGTCATCGCTTGGGCTTCACCGTCCTTTGCCCAGCTCGACATGGGGCCGTACGTCCAGAACACCTCGGACACGCAAGCCGTCATCGTCTGGTACACCGTTTCCGCCACCGACGGCGTTTTTAAGTTCGGAACCGACTCAGCAAACCTGGACTCGACGATCAACGTGGCCAACGATCTGGTTCACGTTGTCACGCTTACCGGTCTTACGCCAAACACACGTTATTATTATAGCGTCGGCTCGCCCGCCCAAACTTATGCCGGCGGTACGGACTATTTTTTCGACACGCACCCCGTGACCGGCGCTTCACAAAGCATTCGATTCATCGCCATGGGCGACATGGGCAACGGCTCCGATGAGCAGGCGGATGTTGCGACGCAGCTCGAAAATCTTTCGCCGCGCGCGGAATTTTCGCTCATTCTTGGCGACGTTGTTTATGTTGACGGCAAGCGCGAGGACTACAAAGCGAAGTTTTTCGACGTTTACCAGAACATCATTCGCAACTCAGTTTTCTGGCCCGTGCTCGGCAACCATGATATTGGCACCAACGCCGGTGAAGCCTATTTTGAATTCTTCCATTTGCCGACCAACAACCCGCCCGCCGTCGAAAATTACTATTCTTTCGATTACGGTCCGGCGCACTTTGCTTGCATTGACGGCGAAGTGTCAGTCGAAGATCCCGAATTGACCGTGATGCTCGACTGGCTGGACGCCGATCTTGCAGCCGCCAAAGCGCGCGGGGTGAAATGGCTGTTCGCGACCTTTCACTACCCGGTTGAGTGGCACAAGAGCTTTGCCTGGGAAAATCTGGTGCCGATTCTCGAAACGCACGGCGTGGACATGACTTTTTCCGGCGACGAGCACGTTTATGAACGCACGTTTTTAATGCACGACGGTCTTGTCATTGACGGCAACACCACCGGCTACACCAAAAATCAGTTCGGCGACGGCACGATTTACGTCACCAGCGGGGCGGGGGGGAAGAGCGACAATCCCCGTCCTGATGCGCCGGAAATGGCTTACCAGCATCCCGATGAACTCAACGGCTTGTTCGTCGTGGACGTCAACGGCAGCACATTGAACGCTTTTTTCCGCATGAGCGACGGCACGGACATCGACGCTTTCACGATGACCAAAACCGGCTTCGATCCGCCCGCCGCACCAACCGCGCTTTCCGCGACGGCCAACGGCGCATCCCAAATCGATCTTGCCTGGACGGACAACGCTGCCGGTGAAGACGGCTTCAAAATTGAGCGCCACGCCGGGGACGGCAATTTCACGCAAATCGCAACCGTTACCGCCGACGCGGTTAGCTACAACGACACAGGCTTGGGCGCAGGCGTAACTTATACTTATCGCGTGCGCGCCTACAACGGCAACGGCGATTCCGACAACTCAAACGAATCTTCCGCAACGACGACCGGTCCGCCCGTCGCGCCAACGGCGCTTGCGGCGACGGCGAACGGGACTAATCAAATTGATTTGGCCTGGACGGACAACGCTTTCGACGAAGACGGCTTCAAAATCGAACGCCATTCCGGCGACGGCAATTTCGCGCAGATCGCAACCGTTGCCGCCGACGCGGTTAGCTACAACGACACAGGCTTGGGCGCAGGCGTAACTTATACTTATCGCGTGCGCGCCTACAACGGCAACGGCGATTCCAATTTTTCAAACGAAAGTTCCGCGACCACGCTGAATCCCCCCGCCGCGCCGACGACGCTTGCGGCGAGCACGAGCGGAACGACCCAAATCGATTTAACCTGGACGGACAATTCCGGCAACGAAACCGGCTTCAAAATTGAGCGCCACGACGGCGACGGCAATTTTGCGCAAATCGCGACGACGAGCGCGAACGCGACGAATTACAACGACGCCGGTCTGAGCCAGGGCGTGACTTACACTTACCGCGTCCGCGCGACGAACAATGACGGCGATTCAAATTTTTCCAACGAAGCTTCGGCGACCACGCTCGATCCGCCCGCCGCGCCTTCCAGCTTAAGCGCGACGACCGCCGGAACTTCACAAATCAATTTGAACTGGACGGACAACGCCGACAACGAAACCGGCTTTAAAATCGAGCGCCATGCAGGCGACGGCAATTTCGCCCAAATTGCGACCGCGGCTGCAAACGCCAATTCATTCAGCGATTCCGGCCTAAATCCGGACGCGAGCTACACTTACCGCGTCCGCGCGAATAACGACGACGGCGATTCCAATTTTTCAAATGAAGCCGGCGCAACCACCGATGCGCTGCCGAATCCGCCCGCCGCGCCTTCGAGTTTGACCGCGGTTTCCGCCGGAACTTCACAAGTCAATTTGGACTGGACAGACAACGCCGACAACGAGACCGGTTTTAAAATTGAGCGCCACGCCGGGGACGGCAATTTTGCGCAGATTGCAACCGCTGCCGCCAACGCGGCTTCTTACACCGATTCCGGCCTTGACGCGAGCACGACTTACACTTACCGCGTCCGCGCCAACAATGATGACGGCGACTCAAATTATTCAAATGAAGCTGCCGCAACCACCGATGCACTGCCGAATCCGCCCGCTGCGCCGAGCAGTTTGACGGCGGCGGCAAACGGTCAAAACCAAATCGATTTAACCTGGACGGACAACGCCGATAACGAAAGCGGCTTCAAAATTGAGCGCCATGCAGGCGACGGCAATTTCGCCGAAATCGCAACCATTGCCACGAACTCAGTTTCTTACAACGACACGGGCTTAAATTCAGGCGTAACTTACACTTACCGCGTCCGGGCGACCAACGGCGACGGTGATTCGGGTAATTCCAACGAAGCCTCGGCGACAACAGACGCCGCGCCGAATCCGCCCGCCGCGCCGACGACGCTTTTGGCGACGGCAAACGGCTCCGAGCAAATTGATCTGGCCTGGACGGACAATGCAAACAACGAGACCGGCTTCAAAATTGAGCGCCACGCCGGTGACGGTAATTTCGCTGAAATCGCGACTGTTGCGGCGGACGCGGTTTCTTACAGCGACACAGGGTTGAGCGCGACCGCGACCTACACGTATCGCGTGCGCGCAACCAACGGCGACGGCGATTCCGGCTATTCAAACGAGTCGTCCGCGACCACGGACAGCGAGTCCATCGACCCGAACGCCAACCAGGCGCTGAACAAACCGACGACGGCTTCTTCCACGGACAGTGATTCCGCGCCGGAAATGGGCACGGACGGCGATTCGGAAACCATGTGGGAAAGCAACGACGCAACGGCGGGCGAAGCGGAATGGCTCAAGGTCGATCTCGGCCAATGGATGGTCGTTGACAGCGTTTTTATCGATTGGCGCAGTAAAAATTATGCCCAGGAATTTGCGGTTCAGATCTCGACCGACGACGTCAATTGGGCGGACGCGGTCACCGGAACGCGTTTTGACAAAGGCGCTGATGAAATGGCTTTTCCGCCGGTCGTCGCGCAGTACGTGCGTCTCTGGATGACGATCAACAACGAGACCAAGTACAAACTTTATGAATTCGAAGTTTACAGCAACGGCGGCGATCCCAACGCTTTGCCGAGCGCGCCGACGACGCTGACGGCGACCGCGAACGGCGATGCTCAGATCGATTTAAGTTGGGCGGACAATGCAAATAATGAGACCGGTTACAGTATCGAACGCAAGACCGGCGCAGGCGCTTTCGCGGAAGTCGCGACTGTCGGCGGTAACGTCACGAGTTTTAGCGATACAGGTCTAAACTCAGGCACGACCTACACTTACCGCGTGCGCGCGACCAACGCGACCGGTAATTCCGGCTACAGCAACGAAGCGAGCGCGACCACCGATGTTCCCGCCGTTCCGCCCGCCGCACCGACGGCTTTGGCGGCGACGACGGTCGATACTTCCAAAATTGATTTAAGCTGGGCGGACAACGCCGACAACGAGACCGGCTTCAAAATTGAGCGCAAAACCGGAGCGGGGAGTTTTGCCGAAATCGCGATGGTCGGCGCGAACGTGACGAGCTTCTCGGGCACGGGCTTGAATCACACGACGACCTACACTTACCGCGTGCGTGCGACCAACGACATTGGCGATTCCGGCTACAGCAACGAAGCTTCCGCGACCACCGACGCGCCGCCGCCGCCGCCAAATGCGCCGAGCGATTTAACGGCGACGACGTTCGATCACACCCAAATCGATTTGGCCTGGACGGACAATTCGAATGACGAAGACAATTTCAAAATCGAGCGCCACGCAGGAGACGGCAATTTCGTCGAGATCGCATCGCTGGGCGCGAATGAAATTTCTTACAATGACACGGGTTTGAACGCGAGCACGACCTATACGTATCGCGTCAAAGCGACGAACGCTTTCGGACATTCGAGTTACACGAGCGATGCTTCGGCGACCACCGGTCCGCCCCCGCCGCCGCCCGCCGCGCCGAGCGGTTTGACGGCGACGACTTTCGATCATGTTCAGATCGATTTGAGCTGGACGGACAACGCCGACAACGAGAACAGCTTCAAAATCGAACGCCACGGCGGCGACGGAAATTTTTCGGAGATCGCCTCTCTCGGCGCCAATATCACAAATTACAGCGACACGGGACTTGATCCGAACACGACCTACACCTACCGCGTGAAGGCGAGCAACGACGTCGGCGATTCCGGCTACAGCAGCGAAGCCGCCGCGACGACGGATCCGCCGCCCCCGCCGCCAACAGCCCCCGGCGCTTTGTCGGCGAGCGCAACCGGCAGTTCGCAAATTGAGCTCTGGTGGACGGACAATTCCAGCGACGAGGACGGCTTTCACATCGAGCGTCACGACGGCGACGGCAATTTTATCCAAATCGCGACCGTCGCGGCGAACGAGATTTTCTTTCAGGACAACGGCCTGAGCGCGCAAACGACCTACACCTACCGCGTGCGCGCCTACAATAACGATTTGTTTTCCGATTACAGCGGAGAAGCTTCGGCGACCACGTCGGAAGCCGTTGTCGCTAATATTGCGCTTAACCAAACTTACACGGCTTCATCCGACAACGATGACTTGTTCGCTGAATTTGCATTCGACGCTGACGGCGGTTCGTATTGGAAAAGCGATGACGTCGCGGAGGAATGGCTCAAGGTTGATTTTGGCCAACCGCAGACTTTCAGCCGCGTCGTGATCGACTGGAACGAAGACAACTACGCCGAGGTCTACCAATTCCAGATCTCCGACGACGATGTGAACTGGACGACCGTTTTCGATACCACAAAAGCCGACGAAGGAAGCGATGATTTTACCATTGCTCCAGCGACCGGACGCTACGCACGACTTTACATGACCCAGGGGCGCAGCAGTTCGTCCTACAAGATTTTCGAGGTGCAGATTTTCAACGGCGGCGGCGTTCCACTACCCAACACGCCCGTCGGGCTGACCGCGACCGAGAACGGCTACGATCAAATCGATTTGAGCTGGTCGGACAATTCAGACGAAACCGGCTACCGCATCCAGCGCAAAACCGGCGTAGGCGCGTTCGTCGAAATCGCGACCGTCGGTGAAAATGTGACCAGTTTCAATGATTCCGGACTGTCGCCAAACACGGCCTACACCTACCGCGTCAGCGCGAGCAACGACGCTGGAAATTCCGGCTACAGCGGGGAAGCTTCGGCGACGACGGACATCCCGCCTGATCCCCCAGCAACGCCGAGCGGTGCGGCTGCGGTTGTGGTCAGCAGCGGACAAATCGATTTGACCTGGACGGACAACGCCAACACCGAATCCGAGTACAAAGTCGAGCGCAAAACCGGCGCGGGCGCTTTTGTGGAAATCGCGACGTTATCCGCGAATGCAACCAATTACAGCGACAATAGCGTCGCCGCGAATACGGGCTATACTTACCGAATTTTGGCGAACAACGCTTTCGGCGCTTCGGGTTACAGCAATGAAGCTTCCGCGACGACCCTCGGTGCGCCGAGCCAAGGAGCGGCGGCGGCAGTGAGCAGTTCGCAGATTGATTTGACGTGGACGGATAATTCAAGCGGTGAGACTGGCTTTAAAATCGAGCGCAAAACCGGCGGCGGATCATTCGCTGAAATCGCCACGACCGGGCCTGGCGTGGAAAGTTACGGCGACACGGGCTTGAGCGACGACACGAGCTACACCTACCGCATCCGCGCGGCCAACGATGACGGCCATTCGAGCTACTCCGGCGAAACCAGCGCGACGACTTTACCGTTGCCGCCCGCCGCACCGACCGGGTTGAGCGTAACGGCGGCGAGCGCGACCGAGCTCGATTTGAACTGGACGGACAATTCCGGCAGCGAAACGACTTTTCATATTGAAAGAAAGGACGGCGGCAATTATGTGGAAATCGCGACCGTCGGTGCGGACACGACGGACTGGTCGCAGACGGGTTTGAGCGAATTAGAAACGCACGAATACCGCGTGCGCGCCTCCAACACGGGCGGTTTTTCGGCTTATTCAAACGAAGCTTCCGGCACGACGCTGCCTTATCCGCCCGGCGCCCCCAGCGCTCTGACAGCGACGGAAAACGGCCAGACCCAAATTGATCTCGCCTGGACGGACAATTCCGACGACGAAAACGGCTTTTCCATCGAACGCCACGACGGCGACGGCAATTTCGCCGAAATCGCGGCGGTCGCGGCGAACGCGACGGCGTTTTCCGACACGGGCCTGACCTCGGCGACGACTTACACCTACCGCGTGCAAGCGACGAACAACGGCGGCAATTCCGGCTACGGCAACGAAGCTTCGGCCACGACTTTGCCGTTCCCACCTGTCGCGCCTACCGCTTTGACGGCGACGGCGATCAGCAATGCGCAGATTGATTTGAGTTGGACGGATAACGCCGACAACGAGACGGCGTTGAAAATTGAGCGCAAAAGCGGGGCGGGCGCGTTTACGGAAATTGCGAGTCTCGCGCCCAACACGACGGCGTTTTCCGACACGGGCTTGACGGTTGAGACGGGCTACACGTACCGCGTGCGCGCGAGCAACAGTGGCGGCGATTCGCAAAACAGCAATGAATCCAGCGCGACGACTCTGCCTTACCCGCCAGCGGCGCCGACCGCTTTAATCGCGACGGAAAACGGCCAGACGCAAATCGATCTTGCGTGGACGGACAACGCCAACGATGAGACCGGCTTCAAAATCGAGCGCCACACTGGCGACGGCAATTTTGTCGAAATCGCGACGGCTGCGGCGAATGCAACAAGTTTTTCTGACACAGGATTGAATGCGGCGGCGACCTACACGTACCGCGTGCGTGCGACCAACGACGGCGGCGATTCACCCAACAGCAACGAAGCGAACGCGACCACGTTGGCTTGGCCCGCGGCGGCTCCAACATCGTTGACTGCATCTGAGAATGGCGCGACCCAAATCGATCTAACTTGGACGGATAACGCAGACAACGAAACGTCGTACAAAGTTGAAAGAAAAACCGGGGCCGGCGCATTTTCGGAAATCGCCAGCAATCCCGCGAACACAACGGCGTTTTCCGACACAGGCTTGACCGCTGAGACGAATTACGTTTACCGCGTTTTCGCTTCAAATTCCGGCGGCAATTCCGATTTCAGCAATGAAGCGAACGCCACGACTTTGCCTTATCCGCCCGCCACGCCGACTTCGCTGACCGCGACGGAAAGCGGCCACAGCCAGATCGATTTGACCTGGATCGACAACGCGACCGACGAAGCGAATTATGAAATCGAGCGCAAGCTTCCGGCGGATTCTGCGTTTGCGCAACTCATTGTTTTGGCGACAAATACGACAAGCTACGCCGACACGGCGGTGATCGCGGGCACGACCTACATTTACCGCGTGCGCGCGACCAACGTCGCGGGCGTTTCCAACTACAGCAACGAGGCGAGCGACACGACCCTGCCGTATCCCCCCGCCGATCCGACCACGCTCGAAGTGACCGCGCCAAGCGCCAGCCAGTTGAATTTGACCTGGCTCGACAACGCGACCGACGAAGCGAATTATCACGTCGAGCGAAAACAGGGCATTTCGGCGTACAGCGAGATCGCGACATTGCCCGCCAACAGCATCAGTTATTCCGACGTCAATCTCGACCCGACGACGACCTACACTTATCGCGTGCGCGCCTCGAACGCGGGCGGCTACTCGGCTTACACCGCCGAAGTCAGCGAAGCGACGCTCAGTCCGGCGGGGCTTTACATCGCGCCGTACTTGCAGAACGTCACCGATACGGAAGCCATCGTCACCTGGTACACGACCAGTTCCAGCAACGGCGTGTTCCAGTACGGCCCGGCGCCGAACAATCTCACCACGACGATCAACACCGCGCCGAGCGATTCGCACGTGGTGCGCCTGAGCGGGCTCGCGCCGAATACGCGCTATTATTACTCGGTCGGCTCGCCGCAGGAAGAATACGCCGGAGGGGATAATTATTATTTCGAGACTCATCCGACGGTCGGCGCAACGCAAAATTTCCGCTTTTTCGCCATGGGCGACATGGGCGATTTGTCGCAGTTTCAGCTTGACACGGCGCCGCAGATTGAGCTGATCAATCCGCGCGCCAAGTTTGGCTTGATTCTCGGCGACGTGGTTTACGACAACGGCAAGCGCGACGATTACGAACCGAAATATTTCAACGTCTACGCACCGACGCTGCGCAATACCGTGTTCTGGCCGACCATCGGCAACCACGACATGCAGAGCGCGAACGGCGAGGGCTACTACGAATTCTTTCACTTACCGACCAACAATCCGGTCAACACGGAAAATTACTATTCCTTTGATTACGGTTTTGCCCATTTCATCTGTCTCTACGTTTCCGACGGCACAACCAGCGGCGCGGACTGGGACGAAATGCTGGCATGGATTCCCGACGACGTCAACGCCGCCAAAGCCAACGGCGCGCAGTGGATTTTCGCCTTTTTTCATCTTCCGCCGGAGTTTTCCGGAGAAAATATTTCCACACAGCTTGTGCCCGTGCTCGAAGCCAACGGCGTGGACATGACTTTTTCCGGCGACAAGCACCGCTACGAACGCACATATTTAATGAGCGACGGCGCGATTTTTCAGAACGATCCGAATTATTACACCAAGGATGACACGACCGCGGCGACCATGTACGTCACGGTTGGAACAGGCGGGCGGAACGACGACGCCAAGCCGCCAATCTGGAACATGGCCTTCCAGCAGGATTCGCCTTTCAACGGCTTTTCGGTCATCGATCTTGACGGCTACGAATTGACCGGCTTTTACCGCAAAATGGAAGGCGTCGAACTCGATTCGTTCACGGTGATCAAGAACGGCGGCAACCCGGTCGCGCCTGCCAGCGTTTTCGCGCAAGCCCAGGACAGTCTGCGCATTTCGCTCTCGTGGAACGACGCAGTGGCCAACGCGGATAGTTTTTTGGTGGAGAGAAAAACAAGCGGCGGCGTTTTCGCGGAAGTTGGAACGACCGTCGCGCCGAACGTTTCATTTCTCGACGATGGCATGAACGGTCTTTTGCCGTTCACCAATTACATTTATCGCCTGCGCGCGCAAAACGGCGTGATCATTTCGGATTACAGCGCCGAGGTCGCGGTCGCTTCGGGCGCCCCGATTCCGCCCGCCGCGCCGGATACGCTGATCGCTTCTTCCACCGGGCGCGGCTCCATCGATTTGAACTGGCTGGATTTGTCGGACGATGAGGACGGCTTTCACATCGAACGCGCGCCGGAAGATTCGCTGAACGCCGGGCAGCCGGGAACTTTTGCAGCCGCCGACAGCGTTGGCGCCAACGTCACGACTTGGCGCGACAGTTCCCTGGTTCCAAATTCGGTCTACTTTTTCCGCGTCGCCGCTTACAACGCGGGCGGACTTTCGCCTTATTCAAACGCGGACTCGGCGGAGACCGATTTGCCGTTGCCGCCGGTCGTGCCGACAAATCTTACGGTCACGCCGACGGGTTTTCTTTCCTTGCAAATTTCATGGACGGACGGCGCTGATAACGAGGACGGTTTTTATCTCGAAAAGCAGGACACGAGCGGCGCCTTCGTCCAAATTGCCAGTCTGCCCGCCGACTCGACGGTGTTCGACGATACCTGTCTCTTATACACATCTGACGCTGCCGACGAGCTTCTTGGTG
>CAXHAT010000094.1:0-28588 GCA_964014485.1 uncultured Deferribacteres bacterium | reverse complement strand
GACGCCGCACTGATCCTGTCCCCAGCCGGAGGCCCATTCCGGCGGCGCGCCGCGCACAAGCGGGTGAGAAATTTCTTTGATCACTTCAATCATGTTCGAGCCATTGTCAGAGAAAGGCAACCCGGCGAGCTTTCGCGACGGCTACTCACACGCCGGGCGTCAATTGCTGTTCGCCGCAAAAATGCGGACGGGACAACGCCCTGTTCCACCGCGGATCATCCAATCCGCCGTCGAGCTGGGAGCACCGGAAGCCCAGGTTGTTGTTGCGGTTGCCTGGCTTGTTCCAGTTGCGATAAGCCGCACGCACGTTGCGAGCGTTGTTGTTCCAACTGCCGCCACGAATCACGCGCTTGGCGCTTTTGGGGGCGTTGCCCTGATTGATATTGACGAATTCAAAACCACAAAATTACTGGATTCCCGCCTGCGCGGGAATGACGAGAACACGGGCGTCTTAAGACGGCTCTTAAAAGCCGAGCTCCACCTCCGAAGCTTGTCGATGCAGTCTTTGCCGCCACGCGCGGGCGTCGGCGAATAAAGTCAGCGACCGGGCGCCTTCATAACCGATTTGCAGTTGGCGCTCGCTGATTTTTCCTTCCCGGTACTGCTTTTCCCAATGCTTCCAGGTCTGCACATAGAGTTTGCGGCGGCGCCTGCCGAGGCGAATGCGTCCCGGCAGAATATGAAAGCCGCACAAGTGTATGCCGGCTTTACTGCGCTGCACTTTGTAGCCGGCTTTTATTGTCAGTGCGCGTTCGCTTTTCAGAAAATTGGCGGCCTGTTGCAGGACAAGCTCCGCGTGCGCTTTCTCGTGCGTCCACCAAACGACGTCGTCCATGTAGCGCAGCATGGCGGCGACCTTGCAACGCTCCAGGAAAAAGCGATCAAAGCCGCCCAGATAGAAATTGGCGAAGGTTTGCGAGGTAAGCGCGCCAATCGGCAGGCCGCGACCGGGACCGTCCGCTCCGGCCTCAATGATTTTGTCTAACAATTCCAGGAGCGGCTCATGTTTTAAGCGCCGACGCAGCAGCGTTTTTAAAATAGCGTGATCGATGCTCTTAAAATAGCGTTTTATGTCGATTTGGGCGTACCAGGGAAAGCGGCGGGCATGATGCTGCGCGCGTTGAACGGCTTTGATCGTTCCTTTGTTCTTGCGACAGGCGTAGCTGTCGAAGACGGCGGTTTTTTCGAGCGTCGGGCCGATGTGCTCAATAATCGCATGGTGCAGTACGCGCTCGCGAAAACAGGGGGCGGAGATTTCGCGCGGCTTGGGATCAAAAATTCTGAATTTTCGCTGGCGCCCGACGCGCACGGCTCCGCTCAGGATTTCCCGCGAGAGCGCCGTCAGGCGGGCGTCGAGGTTTTCTTCAAAGGCGCGCACCTCCGGGCGACGGCGCTTGCCTTGTGCGACGCGCCAGAAAGCGCGGTACAGCGTGTTCAAGTCCGCGATTTGCGCGAGGGTGACCTTGCAGCGCTTCATGGCTGTTTGCTTCCACCTGAATTATTTACTGATGTTACACACCAATCACAACACAGAAATTCTTCCTGTTGAAGTCATTCCCGCGCAGGCGGGAATCCAGTCAATCGCGCAGAGCCTCTGGATTCCCGCCTGCGCGGGAATGACGTAGAAACAGTGTTTTTCAGGCATAATTTGAGATTATGCCTTATATGCGTAACATCAGTTATTTACAAACCGCCGTTTCAGGCTCAAATTGTTGAAACTAAGTTTAAAAGCATGCCTGGCGAACATCCCCCTGATTTGTTCTCCCGAATCAGTCGGAATTCACAAATCGTCCCCCTTCGAAGACTTTCAGGGGCAGGTTTTGAAAATCTGAGTGTAATCCACCGTGTCATGCCCGCGCAGGCGGGCATCCAGTCTCGCCGTACGCTCAGAAAATTCTGGATACCCGCCTGCGCGGGTATGACAAAAACAACGTTTTCGAGTAAAAAGAAAAAACCTACATTTGAAAGCCCTCCGAAGGGGGAATCGCAAACTCCCTTCGAAAAGCAGAGGGATGTTTCTCTCTCATCTGTTTTGAAATTGCTGGAATCCATGAATTATTCAACTCCAATCTCTTTTTCGAAAAAGTCCTTAATGCAGGCAATAACCGGCGCGCCGTATTTTTCAACACGCGCCGGGCCAACGCCTTTTATGGCCGCCAACGCCGATTTTGAAACGACTTGCCGCTTGACGATTTCCGCCAACTGTTCATTGGTAAATAGCGTGTAAGCCGGAACGCCTTCTTGTTCGGATAGGCTTTTGCGCAGATCGCGCAGCTTGGCATAGAGTGCGAACTGTCGTTCGTCCAGAATTTCCTTGTAGTCGATTCTTGTCTTGCGGCCCGGCAGGGTCGTGCGCGCTTCCGTCCAGGTCAGGCAAAACGTCCAATAGCTTTGCCCGCCGGATTGCACGAGCTGCTTTTCGACGGAAACGATTCGATGGCTTGAAAGAAAACCATTCAGTTCCGACTCAAGGTCTTCTCCACCTAAAACGGGGATGGTGAATATTCGGATTTTCATGTCTTTTTACGCCTAAAAATTTTTCGCAAGGTCGACGCCGCTGCGCTTGCTGCGGTCTCGCCGTCCGGCTCCGCCGAGACCGGCTCAACCTTGCTCGCTCCGCTTAATCCGGCTAGCGCTGCCGCGCCTTCCTCCTGTACTTGGAACTGGGAGCACCGGAAGCCCAGGTAGTAGTTGCGGTAGCCTGGCTCGTACCAGTAGCGATAAGCCGCACGCACGTAGCGAGCGAAGCTGTACCAACTGCCGCCGCGAATCACGCGCCCGGCGCCGGTTTCCGGGCCGATTGGGTCGACCATCGTCTCGTCGGGATAATTTTCGAGCCAGTCCTGACACCATTCCCAGACATTGCCGAGCATGTCGTAGAGACCCCAGGCGTTCGGTTGTTTCTCGGCGACTGGATGCGTGCCCGCTTTTTGATGATCGTATTGTTTTTCCGACCAACCGGACACATCATATCCGTTCTCCAGTTCAAAATCGACGCCGCTGTTGCCGCCGTACCAAGCGATTTCATCGAGAATTGGCGCGTTGTTTTGACCTAAAATTTCAAGATCGCCGGCGTAAGTCGCCGTCGTGGTTCCGGCGCGGCAGGCGTACTCCCATTGCGCCTCAGTCGGCAGAGATAAAACCATTCCGCTGGATTGATTGATTTTTTCGATGAATTTCCGGCAATCGTCCCAACTCACTTGCTCGACGGGTCGCGTCGGACTTTGGAAATAGCTCGGATTCTTGCTCATAACCGCCTGCCAGAGCGCCTGCGTCACCGGCGTATCGAACAGCCAGAAGCCCTGTGTAAGGGTGACCCGGTGTTGTTTCTCGCGCTCCGGGAAACGACCTTGTTCGCCTTCCGGCGAGCCCATGAGAAATTCGCCGGGCGCGATCCAGCGCAGGCGCTGTTCGATTTCCCGCAGCCGAAAATTCGTCCATAGGCCATAGCGATCTTCGCCGATGGTAGCGGCCCAATCGGGCTTGAGTTCCTGGATGCGCCGTTTGCGGCGCTCCCCGGACTTGTCGCTGGTGTGCGCGGCCGCTGCGCTTGCTGCAGTTTCGCCGTCCGGCTCCGCCGAGACCGGCTCAACTTTGCTCGCTCCGCTTAAACCGGCTAGCGCATCCGCGTCGTCCTCCGGCAACGGGAACTGGGAGCACCGGAAGCCCAGGCTGCTGCTGCGGTAGCCTGGCCTGACCCAGCCGCGACAAGCCGCACGCACGAGGCGAGCGTAGTCGCTCCAACTGCCGCCGCGAATCACGCGCCTGGCGCCGGTTTCCGGGCCGAGCGGATCGATCACCGGTTCGTCGGGATAGTTTTCTTCTCTATAATCCTGGCACCATTCGTCCACATTGCCGAGCATGTCATAAAGGCCCCAGGCGTTCGGATGTTTTTCGCCGACCGGGTGCGTTTTAGAGCCGCTGTTGTCCGTGTACCAGGCGATTTCATCGATATTGTCGTGATAGCGCGCACCGGTCGTTCCAGCGCGGCAGGCGTATTCCCATTGCGCCTCACTGGGCAAAGACAAAGCCAGGCCGGTGGATTGATTGATTTTTTCGAGAAACGCCTGGCAATCTTCCCAGCTTACGTTTTCCACTGGCAGGTTTTCGCCTTTGAAATCGCTCGGATTTTCGCCCATGACCGCTTGCCAAAGCGCTTGCGTCACCGGCGCGTCGAACAGCCAAAAACCGCGCGTCAAGGTAACGTGATGCTGCTTTTCGTCATCGTAGCGCCCTTCTTCATTTTCTGGCGAACCCATCATGAATTCGCCGGGTGCGATCCAGCGCAGTTTTTGCTCCGCCTCGCCGACGTGAATCATCGCCCAAATCCCAAACTGGTCTTCGCCAACGTCTTGCGCCCATAGCGGCTTAAAAAGACGCTCAGTTGGCGCTGCCGCTCGAGCAAGATCGAAGATTGGGCGGGTCGATTGCAAGGATGCGACCGGACTGGCGTTGGGCGGCGGTTCAGCGGCGCTTTTTTGCGTCACTTCAAACGTTTCGCCCCGCTGCACAAAGCGCCATTCGCGGCGTTCGCCGGGATCGCCCCAGTCTTGCGGCGCGCCGCCCACGGGGATTTTAACCACTCGTCTGCCTTCGAGCGCCTTTTCCAATGCGGCGTGCAGCTCCCGACCTAAAATTGTCTCCCTGTCCCAGGTGGCGCCGTCATAATCTGTGCGTTCTCTCATGCGCAGCAGGTGGGCGGCCAGACCCTTAAAGATCACGCCGTCGCTCTTTTGGGATTCATGTTGAATGGTTTGTGCGTAACGGGTAAAAAAAGCCTGGGCGCGCGCCCGATCTTTCCGGTAGAGCTTTTTATCCTTTTCATTGCTCAAGCCAAGCAGTTCTTCAAACCAGATTTCCATCGGCTTCGATTGCCGCCATTTTTCGATCACCCGCAGCGCCCGCGCCCGCAAATGATCGTCGAGTTCGGCAAAACCGTCCCGCAATTCCTTGACTTTTTCCGGCGAGACGCTAAACCCGGAAACGAAAACGCCGACAACGTAAGGATGCGCCCAAACGTCGGCTTCCGTACCGGCGTCCGCTTGGTTGGCGGGCAAAAGATTGCGCAATTCACGCAAAAGACCGGGCTCAACGCCGTTGGCGTGCGCGGTCAGGGTCAGTAGGTTGAGAGCGTTCTCCGCCAGTGTACGCTCATCCAAAATATGGGGATACAGACGGCGATCTTGCCAGGTGCGCCATTGCCAGCAAGATGTGAGCATCGCCGACAACCGGCACGGTGGCGCAAAGGACAGGAGTTTTGGCGCGCCGCCTTCTTCGCGCACCGCTTCACCGAGCGCGAGCCACTTGCGCGCATTCTGATCGTACAGGGTAAGCGCGCCGCAATCGCCGAGCGCCAAAACCGGCGTTTCGGGGTTGTGCGCGAAGGTAACGCCGCGCTGTCGTAATCGTCGCACAGGCCTGGGCTTCTTCGCGCTTTCATCCATGAGAAAAAGGTCGACGTTCCCCGTCCCGATGGCGGCTTCCAGCCTGGAAACAGCCTCGTCCTGGTCATGGTAAAACGGCGTAAGATGCGCGCTTCTGTCGACGACAAGGCGTAAGCGACGCGGCCAGCGTTTTCTTTGCTTGCGGGGAATTTTTTCCAGCACTTGCGCGCGCGTCATGCAGTCGATCAGTTTTTGGATGTCGAGCATCCTGCTGGGGGCGGGTTCTTTCAGCAGCGCGGCGGCCCGGCGTTCGAGGCGCGACCAGGGCGCCAGGAGCGGCGTTGGCGGCGGCGGTTCAAGGCTCAGGCGGGTGTCGAGCAAATCGGCGAGGGTGAGGCGGTTTTTCTCGACCTCTTCTTTTTCTTCCGGCTCAACCGGATCAAAGCGCACCGGGACGAAAAAAGGTGCGTCCATGTGTTTGATGATGATTTTTTCTTCCGGCTTTTCGTCTTTCGGGGCGTCGGACGGCGCTGGCGCTTCTCCAGGCTTTGCGGGCTTCGAGGGCGCCGCCGTCGGTCGAAACCCCGCTTTATAGCCGACGAAGCGGGCGATGCGCTGTTCGTCCTGTGTGTGCGCCAAAATGCGCAGCAGGTCGCCGCGTCCGCAAAAGCTCATCACGCCGGTCCTTTCGGATGCTTGTCCAGGGCGAAGTGTTTAATGTCATCAAGCAAGCCCTTCTGTTTTTCGGCCTTGCCGTCGGAAAGATCATGCACGGCGCGCAGCAGGTCGAGGTATTCCGCCAGACCGGGCGCCGGTACGCCGGGGTGTTCGCTGCGCCAGCGTTTGCGGTCTTTTTCCACTTGTTCGGCGGCGTATTTTAGAATGGGAAGCGTCATTTTGGGGAAATGCACCTTGCCGCGCTTGACGAAGAAATCGACCAGGTTGTTTTCTTCGAAGGCGAGATGCAAGACCAGACAACGGCGCACGAAGGCGTCGGGCAGGGCGCGCTCCTCGTTGGTGGTAATAATCACGAGAATGGGTTTTTCTTCGCGCAAAACGGAACCTTCGAAGCCCTTCGGCCTGAATTGCCAGGCGCCGAAAGCTTCAAGCAGGCTGTTGGGCAAGTCGGCGTCGGCCTTGTCGATTTCATCGATGAGCAGCACCCGGCCTTCGTCCGGATCGCCTTTGTCCGGCAAAGCCATTGTCTCGCTTTTGGCCAAGTCAGCCTGCTCCTGGGCCGATTGCCAGTTGAACGCCCACCAGAGCTCGCCCGGTATGACGTAATTTTTTTCGTTGAGCAGACCTTCGACTTCCGAAGCGGTTTTCACGCCCAGCGCGGCGACGGCCTGGGCCTTGCCCAGGCGGGTGACGGCGTCGACGGTGTAGAACAATTCGCTGGCTTCGGTGCGAGCGTCTACGGTGGCGGGAATAAACGCCCAGCCGAGCTTCTTGGCGGCGGCGCGGGCCAGTTGCGTTTTGCCGGTGCCAGGTTCGCCCCGCACCAGCAGAGGCCGTCGTGCGGCAATGGCGGCGTTGACGGCGGCGATGGAATCGTCATCGAACAAATGCACTTGCTCCAGGCCCTTGTCCAGCGCATCGAGCTCGACGACGGGTTTTTCGTTGGTTTTGAAGCTCAGGTGTTTCCAGGTCATTTTTTTTCATCTCTCCTGCGTTCGTAGGCGTCTCTTAGCGGCCGACTGATGCGCCGCTCTTCAATCAAGGACGCTTCGGTTCCGGTTATAGCGATAAACTTGATTTGGTGAAAAATGCGTTTCAAGGAAGCGACTAGATCATCTCGCACGGCGTCTTCACGATAAATGAAGTAGTGGCGCAAGGCTTCGCCGCCTTCGTCGTTGTTTTCCGAGCGGTATTCAAGTTCTTCATTGATAAGCGTGTGCAGCGTCTCTTTTCTAACCGCAAAGTCGCTCTCCGGCAAAAGCTTTTTGGCCAGGTGATTTTCGACGTCGGTGATCGCAGCTTCGTTTTGCAGATCAAAACCCGTTTCCGGCTGCGAATCGATATTGAAAGTACCGACCGGATGTTCCGTTCCTTTAACGGGTTTTTTAAATTTGACTGGACGGCGGTCGACGCCCGCCATAATGATTTCCGCAATCGTATGCGTATGCACGGGCAGGCGGATAAAATTAAATTCTCCAATTTGGGTTTTGACGGAGGCGATGGTGGATGCGTCATAAAGAATGGGCAGCATGCGATCCAGGGTATCAAAAAGAACGTTGGCGGAAGCCGACGACTTGACGCAAGGGTTGCGAATCGCCCCGCGCAGAGTTATGGAGAACGTTTCTAAATCCATCTTAAACAATGCATCGATGATGGTCTCCGCGCCTTTGACGATGTTCTTCAACGCTTTTTGGGCGTGCAGGGCGGTCATGGCTTCTTCGGATTCTTTCAGCGTGTTCACCAAATCGTGACGTGACGACTTGACAAGGTCTTCGCGGTCTTCGAAGACGATCAGCTTGCAAAATTCGGGGATTTCAAGCAAGCGCTGCATGGGCATGGCGTTGAGACGGTCGCCGCCGAAATCTTCATCGAGAGACTGGATAATTCCGATCAATTGCCCATGGAATATAACCGGCGCGCCGGAAATCCCCGCCCAAAGCTTAGGTTTGACTGGCTTGGCTTCTACCGTTAGATCGAGCAGATCGGTCTTCGGATTGCCCATGGGGTTGAGCTTTCCAACCAGTCCCGGCGCATCACGATAGCCGGCAAGTTCGCCTTCCGTAATCTTTCCCGCCGCCGCAAATCCGGCCCCGTACCATTCAACCGGATTGACGGGGCGCATTCCGGTGTAAATGAAAGAATCGAGTTCCTTGATGGTATCGAACTCGAGCAATGCCGCATCAATACCGTACTTTTTACCGTGCCAAATGGTTTGCGCCGTTCGCCAATCTCTACCTTCTCTAAAATCGCGAATAAAGCGAATCTTGATTTCCTGATCTTTCTCTTGCGGTACGCCGTGGCCGGTTGTCAGCAACAATCGGCGGCTAATCGGCGCGCCGGTGCTGATTTTCGAGGCGTTCTTGCCCGGAATGGGCGCCGCGACTTCCGCAAGCCAGTCCTGTTCGATCATAACTCCTGTCCCCTATTTCGTTTGCTGCATATAAAAACTATCTCGGATTATCTTCGTCGCTCAACTGAACGCTTTTCCCGCTGAGTTGCGGGTCTAACTTTAGCTTCACAGTTTGTACGATTTCTTCCGAGTCTTTCCCGGTTAGTTGCCCATTAATCAACCAGAATTTAAAGCCGAGCTTGGCGGTTTCATCGGCGCGAACGGAGCATTTGAATTCGACTTCTACTTCTTTGAGATCGAATTTCAGGTAACTTTTTTCTCCCTGATCAATCGCTTCCAGCAGTTCGGTGCGTAATTGTGTCATCGCAGTTGCAATATCGATTTTCATTTCATCCATTGAGCGCTCCCGGTAATGTATTCATAAAATTGAGGATATAAAGTAATACCTGTTGCAGGTTAAACCAAGCGATAGGTTTCTCCTGCTCAAAAAAGAAGAAAAGCCGTCCGCGAAAGCGAGAACGGCTTTGGGGTTGTTTTACTTACGCGGATTTCAATAGCGCCTGGATGTGTTGCAGCGTTTCTTTCTCTCGAAACAGCCCGCTTGGGCTGTGCCGCCCTAATGGCTACGAAACAATCGCTTTTTATTTTTGCTGACAAAATCTACTTTGTTTGTAAGCGTCTTCCCTGGTTTTTCAAGCTTGTTTTACCTTTCCTTCAGGCATCGGCATCGACGTTCGCTAATTTCTCGAATACTTGAGAAAGCTGTAATTGGAAAGAAAGTCCCTCCTGAATTTGATCCAATAGTTGCATTCCTACATATTCAGCCAGCTTGACTGGAACGGCGTTGCCGATCATTTGCTCCAAGTCCGTTTTTGATCCTTCCAAAATAAAACGCTCGGGAAAGGTTTGCACCTGACTGCGCATTTCAGTTGTCAGCGGACGAATGGTTGCGGACTTCGGCGCACTGTCACCAGGATGACCGGGATAGCCCTTTGGCATGGGTCGACTCACGCCGCGAATCGTCGGGCTGGGTTCATCGATGCTGAAAATTCCGCGCCGCTTGTAGCTGCGCGGGTGGCGATAGTAGTGTTCGAAATCCAATGCGTCGCCGAAATAATCGCGCATCGACGTCGGCTTGCCGCTCAGATGATTCACGAGTCGGGCTTTGAGCGCGTCGTCCTTTCCGCCAAGCTTTCCAATAATGAACAGACGTTTTCTTTTTTGCGGCGCGCCGCACAAGCCGGCGTCCAATACGACCAGGGTCAAGCCATAACCAGCCCGTCTAAAAATCTTGTTGGCTTTCTGCAACGAACGGCTTTTTTTCGCGCGTTCGACGTTTTCCATCACAAACCATGCAGGTTTGACTTCGTCAACAATCTGCGCAAAACAGATTGTTAAAGCGGCGCGCCCCGAGGATTCATCCCGTTTTCCCGCCGACGAAAAATCCTGACACGGCGGCCCGCCAATAATGACGTCCGGTTTATGTTCTGCAACGCGTTGTGCAGCGTCTTCACTGGAAAGATCAAGTTCGAAAACGGGAAGGTCTGGGAAGTTTTGGCGATAAACTGCAATCGCCGATTTCCAACTGTCAAACGCCGCGACGACATTGAAACCGGCGTTCATAAACCCCAATGAAAACCCGCCGCAGCCTGCAAACAAGTCGACAACTTTGTGTTCTGTAAGTGCATTTCCACGACTAAAACAAGGCGTCTCTATATCCGCCCTCTCTTGCGTTTTGGATTTTGCCGCGCTTCTTGTTGAGAAAGGAGTGGAAGATTATATCAGATTGACACGGATATAGTCTCTTCAGTATGGATCGGAAAGCGAAGCGGGCATAGACGGGATATTTTGCCAAAAACGGCAAAATTCTCATCCTGCGTCCACAGAATGCTCGCAAAAGGCATGAAAGCATTGTGGTACAATGAACTCAAATACAATCGTTCATTGTCATTTTCAAAAAGGAGAGCGCTAAATGCAAATTGAAGGACTATTCCCCTACAAATGCCCGGCTTGCGACAACGCCGCAACATTCAAAAAATTGGTCTGGGAACAACGTCTCTATCTAGTTGATGACAAGGGAGAATCCGTCGACTTGTCAGAACCAACTGCCGGGACTGAACACATTCTTGAACTCGCTTGCGTTAATTGTTTTCATCTGTTGGTCGATAACGAAATCACCGTGCATGAGATATGTAAACATCAACGCTCTGAAGCGTCGGATCGTTTGGCGAAAAAGCTCTTTGATCAAATGACCGAAGTCGTTCCCCGTTCCAGTCTCTGGCCTGTGGCGGTCGGTTTGTTGCGACATCTGCTGCTGCACCCAAAAGCAACCCTGCAAAAATATCAATACGGCGTGTTTGCCATGACGGACGTTTTGCGCGACGCGGGAGATTTGTTGCAAGGTCGCGGCGAGGCCGTGCCCAACATCGATCTGCACGAATTGTCACGATTGAGAAGACGAAATCTCAGGCTTTAGCGTAAGTTGAATTGCTTGCATGAGAAGCGGAAAGCACTGTATCAGGCTTTCCGCTTTTTTCAAAGACGGATTCTCTGAAGTTGACGTCGAAGGTTGCGGCTCGAGCCATTCGTGATCCCGGCCAAACACGGGTATTTCGCTTCTATCTACAGTTCATGGGATGTGGAACGACAATGAATTCATGTAGCATCTCGAAGGCCGCAATTTGCATTTCAATTCAGATCATGTATCCTATATGATATGGCCAAAGGCAAATGCACATATCTTCGCGAAGTTGAAATCCGGTACAATCGGAAACGCGCCGACGGCGATCTTGCCGGAGCTAACGCCGCCGATCCGCAAAAGATCGTTTCGCTTTTTTCCGATCTCGAAGATGAGACCAAAGAAAAGTTCATCACCGTCAGCATCGATTCGCGCTTCAAGATTTTGTGCTTCGAAGTCGTCGCGGTCGGAGCGGTCAACCGCGTTTCCATACGACCCCTGGAAGTATTCCGAACGTCGTTCGTCTTCAATGCTTACGGCGCGATTATTCTGCACAACCACCCCACGGGCGATCCGACCCCTTCGCCGGCGGACAAAAGCTTCACGAGAAAGCTCAAGCGTTTTGCCGACGCTGCTGAGCTTCGACTCCATGATCATATCATCATTGGCAAAGATGATCACTACAGCTTTGCCATGAACAACTTGCTGTAACCTGCGACTTCGCGGAATTTCGTTGAGCGGCTTTGAACGTTGTCATCAAGAGCCGCTTTTTTCATATTTTCTGAACCTATAATTCTCGCTGCCGTCAATGAAATACGGCGTAGTTGCACGGCATTGGCTGGATATTCAGGGCGTTCAGAAACGCGTCGACAGTCCGGCTAAAGCCAATTCATGAAGGCTGTCTTGACGATGCGAAGCCCGTTATATCTTGGGTGTAATCGTCTTGAATTGGTTGACTTTTCTGGGCAAAGGCTCAACAATTTGGAAAGGAATTGCATAGGCCGTATTGCGGCCACGTCTTGCTGATAACGTGGTCGCAATTGCAGGGGCGTCATCGGTTTTGTTCCACTTTGGCGTGTTTATAGACGCTTCGTCAGCGGCGAAGGGAATTTCACCATCAATGACGACTTTATCGTCGTCGATGCGGATACATTTCAGCAGGCGACGCAATAGATTTTGCCTTTCATCAAACGCCAAGCCGTTCATTCGCGTTTTTAAGGCTTGCAGCCATTGCGCCATCGACCAATCGTCGATTTTGGAGAAGCCTTGCTTGTTCATATCAGACGTAAGTCTGTCTTTTTCACGCAACAGTCTCTCCTTTTCTTTATTCAAGTCGTCCAGCTTGGACCTGATCTGCTCCATCGTCAGCACGCCGGCCTGCAAAGCTTCGATCAATCTGTCCTCTTCTTTCGCCTTCTTTTGCAAAATTTGCTTCACTTCGGCCAATTCTTGCTCCACGACGTTCATATTGGCGTATTTTTTTCGAAGGCGCTCAATCTGGTCTGTTAGAACGTCGGGGTTTTGAACGGCTTCGGTCACCGAATTCCAAACCAGGTCTTCAAGAACCGCTTGATTGGCGCTTTTCACGAAGCAGTTTCTCGGCTCCGGATAGCGCTTGTGACGATTGCCGCAGCGATAAACCGTGCTGTTCTTGCTTACCTCTCCGGTAAATGGCGAATCGCAATTGCCGCATCTAGTCAGTCCTTGCAACAGATACTTCCGCCTGGCGTTTCTCGGTGAAAAAGCCGTGTTTCGCTTTAGCTGTTCCTGAGCTTGCAACCATTTTTCTCGCGAGATGATGCGGCAGTTCTCAGGCATAGGAATGGCGATCCACTGTTCTTTTGGACGCTGACGACAGCGGACTTTGTTTTGCAAGTGCAAAGCGGCTCCGCTCTGACCCACGAGAGGGAAATCTTCGTGCAACTGCGTGACCTTGTGCTTGTTGTAATACGTTACGCCGCAATAGGTTTCGTTCTTGAGAATACGAGAAACAGTGCTTTTCGCCCATTTGGGATTGCCTGTACGGGTCGGGATTTTCATGTCCGCCAGGCGCTTGATAGTGCGGCGCGCGCTCAATCCTTCGTCAACCACCCAATCAAAAATCATCCTGACGACTTTTGCTTCTTCAGGAATCAGTTCGTAATAGCCTTCCTGTCCAGCGTCTCTGTTCTTTTTGATGTAGCGGTAGCCGTAGGGCGCTTTGTGGCCGATGACAAGCCGCCGCACTTCCGCCTTGTACTTCCTGCCCCTTATCGTTCTTCTTCTAATCAGCGCGCGTTCCAGTTGGGCCACGCCGCCAAAGGAGGAAATAATAAAGTCTGTCATCGGGTCCTGACCTTCTTCATCATCGTTGGCGGTTATAGGCACCTGTTTAAAGATAACTTTAGCGCCAAAATGAGCCATTTCCTTCATGATGATTCCCAGGTAGGTCGTATCCCGCGCTAACCGGTCGACATGATAAACCAACACGGTCTGAAATCTTCCGGCCTGAGCGTCTTCACGCAGCTTGCCAAGCCCCGGTCTGATCATAGTGGCCCCGCTGACCCCGGCGTCGAGATATTCTTCAGTCACGTCGTATCCTTTTTCATCCGCAAAGCGTCTCAGTTCTTCTAACTGAGAATCAATGGTTTTTCCTTCTTTTTGCTCTTCGGTGGAAACCCGTGCATAGAGCGCTGCTTGCATAATCCAGGTGATTCGCCTTCACGGCCCGATTCATCGCTGAATGCGAAAGATCGCGCTTAAAGGCGTTAATGGCGCAAATCTCTCGTAAAAACAACGAGAGCGCATTTGTAGTCAGACCTGCGTTCATTATGCCACGTTTCTTAAATCTTCGTCAATCCGGCGATTGGTTTTCAGTATTGACCAAGTTGTCGCTTTGAAATTTATCCGGATCGTCAAAAACAGGTCTAAGCAGAAATTCAAAGCCGAGATTGGCGCCTTCTGAACCTTTAGACGGCGCATATTGCCAGACAAGCTGATAGCTCTTGGGTTTACGACGCATTGAGTTTCAGGTAAGACTGATCAGTTGCTCCCTTTTATTGTCGCAAGCGATGATGAATATGACGAGCCGGGGAAATTTGCCTGCCGGGGCGATCACCACACAACTAAACGATCTGAAACCCAGCTCCTCTGCCAAAGGAGAATCGCCGCTCATTTCGAATTTGAACCGTCGCCCGTTCTATGATATTTGAAAGAAGGAATTGACAGGCATTTGCTCCCCGCGAAAACCTTGCTGAATCCATCCAAGGCCATCAAAAGTGCAGACTTCAAAATCTGCTTTTTATCCGAAAATATAATAGTTGCCCAGAACTTGTTTTCTATCCAGACAATGGTCGATGTAATTTTTGGCCTGAATTTATCTGCATAAAGCGCTTCGAATAGCTGTATAGCTCACACGAAGACCTTTTCGTAGCGCAACATACTGATGATCGAACTCACCTAGTTTTGTATAAACATTTTCTAACTCTGCAGTTAGTGTCTTGTATTTTAATACCGGCCGCTCGGAATCAAGCAATGCTTGGTTCAGATTAAATATATCCAGTTCCTGCATTGACTTTAGTTTCAGCAAGATCGTTTTTTCTTTTGCAATCAGATCGCGAGTTCTCCGCGAGCTTTGATATAGTCGCATGACTTGCAATGAAACTTGATCCGCCAATGCGCGAGATTTGGCCATTTCAAGAAATCTTAAGGCCGTCTTCTTCTCGTCCATTGCGATGCAAATTTCAACAGCAAGAGAATAGATTTTTTCAGAAGCTTCCATAAATTTGATTTTGTGACGCTCCAGATGGGCCTGTTCTCTTAGTTTTTCACAGATACTAACGGCTCGCTTGATGAATTGATACCCGTTCCTATATTTTGCGGTCCGCTTGCAGATCGTCGCCGCTCCGACTGAAGCTTGCATTTCGGCCTCCACGTCACCAGTTTTTTTTGCGACCGCTAAAACGCTTTTAAATATGGCGCTTGCTTGAGTGAGAGAGCCTAAAGCGCTGTGAATCGAGCCAAGCTCGTTTTTCCACTGCATCTCCGCGCCAACAAACTTGTGCTTATGGGCAATATTGATCGCCTTGTTGAGATAATAGAGTCCGTTCTTCAATTCGTATTGTTCAGACTTGGCGCATAAAAGGACGCCTAGATTTCCGGCGGCTTGTATCTCATACTTAGGAAAACGCCATCTCTGGGCGATTTGCATCAACTTCTCATAAGACAAGCGGGCTTCATCGATCATACTCGTTTCTTTTGAGACGCGGGCGATTTGCATCAAATTCATAAGTATGCCGCTTCGGTCGTTGGCACTGCGAAAAAGCTTCAAGGAAGAACCGTAGGCTTCTCTTGCCTTGATTATGTCTCCATAAAAATAGTAGAGATCACCGACATATGATTGAATTTTCGCTTCTCCCTGACGGTCGTGGTGCTTTTTGGTCAAACCAATAGCTTCTTCATAGGCTTCTAGAGCTTGTTGAATTCTGTGCCCATATTGACAAGCTGAACCATAGTTCATTAACAGCACTGATAATGGAGCAACTTTATGCAGTTGACGAGCGAAAGGAATGGCCCGGCTAAAAAAATCCTGCGCCAACTCTGGATGCCCTGATTCCAAGTGGGCCCGAGCCAATACGCCGTTCAAGCGGTAGCCGACCCCAGGATCCATACTTTTTTGATGGTTTAATAATTCTTTTTGTAGCCGGTTAATGGCTCTATGCGGGAAACCGCAATCAATTTCAGCTTCTGCGATCTTAACAAGACTATGAATGCGTACCTTGGTTTTATTAAGTTTTGCGGCTAATCTTTGTGCTTTCCGCTCATAGTGGAGCGCTTTGGCCGGACGCCCAATGCGCAAATAGCTGGAGGAAATCGAGGACAAGAGCGCAAGTTCAAAATCATCATCTTGCAAGTCTCTTGCAGAATGTAGAAGCTTCTTATATAGAGAAAAAGAAGCAGAATATTGACTTGCGGCGGCAAGTACGACGGCGATCCCCAGATCCGCCTTTAGTTGCAAGTCTCGATTGCCGAGTTTCTGAGCGAGATTCCGACTCTTCTTAAAATAATGAACAGCCTGATTATTATCAGACATTCTGTGGTAGAGCAGGCCTAATTGTCTCGTGTAAAGCGCTTCCGAAACAGGATCACCAAGCGCTCTCGAAAAGGAAATAACTTTTGAACAGAACGCAATAGCATCTGTAAGTTCGTCTAATTGGTAGTGCAAACGAAGGAGATTCTCCGCTATTTTAAAGCACGAAGCGAGATCACGTACGGACTCAGACAGTTTAAGTCCTTTTTTGCAGTAGGCGACGGACTTATAAACGTCTTCCAGGGTCTCAAATATCTCGAATTGCAAGCCAATCATATAATATAACTCGCTCTTTTGGCGAGTACTGTCGATTTCTTGCAGCTTATTCAAAGCTCTGCTCAACTGACGGCGCGCTTTTTTGAATTCACCTGTCTTCTGATATATATGGGCGATGTGCAAAGTGAGCGTCACAACATTCGATATGATGTTAACTTTCTGAAGATGTAACCGCGCTTTCTTGAATAATCTCAGGGCTTGTTCAAATTCTTCGGCGTTTTTTGCAAGACTTCCACAGGTCCAGGCGGATACGCCAATGGTTGCATGATCTTTTGCGACCTTTGCAAGCTGAAAATTAAGTCGCGACAGCGCGACGGCTAGGTCCGGTTCCGCCACTCTAAACTCTTGTACTTTTTGGTTGATTTCAAAAAGCATGCTCAGTTGAAAAGACTTGTCAACCTTAATACGCTTGCTGCCGATTCGATGAGCGTATACGAGGTTTTTCCTTCCGGCGACGACGTCCAGGGCCAAGTCTGTTATTTCGTCAACAAAATCCTTGGATTCCGGCGTCATGGCTTAGATCAGATTCCTATTGTAATGCAAGTCGGGTATTTGAATGCTTGTGGATTATATTGAGAAGTAAAACTCAGGCGTATTGATGCGAGTCGCCTTAGCTGAATTCTTTCTGACAGAGAATTACACATTTGTTTTTATCATTGATCCGCAGAACCCTGGTACTGCGGACGGGCCAACAAGCATACGAGCGGGGGTCACGCTTGAAGAAATCCGCAGTATACGCCCATTTATTTGGGGCTTTGGTAAAAACCGGAGAATTGTGCAGCGGAACGAAACCTGTTTCCATGAAATTGCCGCCAAGCTTTTACAGCCGGTTCTTGAATGCGTCGGTCAATGCGACATTCTTTATATTGTTCCTCATAAGGAACTGCATTATCTGCCGTTGCACGCCGTTGAAATCAATGGCAAGTCGATTTGTGAACGCTTCGCCGTCTCGTATTTGCCGAGTGCGTCGATGATTCAAACGTGTCAGGAAAACAATGTTCGACGTGGGAACGAAGATTTCCGCTATTCCCGCATTTTTGCCGCAGGAACGGGCGCAAAAGAAGATCTACTTGAAACTAGAAAGAAATACATTGAAGAAGTCGAAACCGTCGTCGACTATTTTGAAGAGTCAACATCAACAGTTTTGCGCGGCGCCAAAGCGACAAGGAGCGCTTTTATGGACAAGTCACCTGACTGCGATCTTGTTCATATTGCCGCACACGGTTATTTTAACGCCGAAGAACCACTAGAATCGGGGCTGTTTCTGGCTGCAAGAAATAAACTTCCTTCACTCTTTGACAAACGCCGTTTTCACAACCATGTATTGAGCGTCAGTGATCTAAGTCGTGTTGATCTTCATGCGAATCTTGTTGTCTTAAACGGCTGTTTTACCGGAATGAGCGAGGTTCGGAGCGGCGATGAACTCCTTGGCCTTGCGCGCGGCCTCTTCATCGCAGGCGTCCCGTCTATGATGTTGAGCTTATAGGAAGCGCACCATGGGGCCGCCGTCACGTTTATGAGGCTTTTTTACAAGACTCTTGTAAGCGGCGCGCCGAAAGCGATCGCGTATCAAGAAGCTCAAATCCAGCTAAAAAATACGCCGAAGTATCAAGAAATGCGTTTTTGGGCGCCCTTCATCTTGGTCGGCGACTGGTTATAAACGCAGACGCATTTCATAGTTTTTTGACTCAAAAGCGAGTTTGGTAAAGATGAGCTTTAGCGTTTTCCCCGTCACTGCAACGCTTTCGGGCTCAAATACGGCGTCAGCATCGTCGACTAGGTAAACGTTCAACCGCTTCAATTCCACGATATTCTTGCCGTCGCTTTTCAGATGAATTTCAAGCGTGTTCTGCTCGAGCAATACCGAAAAAATAATCTCGTAGCCTCTGTAGTTGACCTGATAGTCTGGAGAGGCGGTATGCGCAACGCTGCGCGTCTGTGTAAGAAACGCGGCGTCCGGCAATAGGGTCTCTACTACAAAATCGCTCAAATCCTCAACAATGCCGCCCATGCTTTTCGGTACGCCCTGGACGCGACGCAGAACTTGATTCTTAGTAAACGTCAACTTGGCCAACGCGCCTTGAGCGCTCTTCGGTTTGGGCATGGCGCCCAGAATCCGTTCTGGAACAACATCTTGCCTGTAGTCCGGATCATATGTTGTCACAAGTGCAATTGATTTTTTGAGGTCATTCAATTGCATTCGGCACGCTTCACACGCCGCCAAGTGAGTCTCCGCGTGCAAACGTTTAGCGTCCTCCAAATCATCGTTGGCAAGCGCATAGAAGGCGTCAAAATCAAGATGCCCCTCTCTTGCCGCGCTTTCCGCCGCTCTCGCATGAGATTTTAGTGCGCGCTCCAATTTTTTGGCCTTGCCTTGTTTCAATGCTCTCTCAACCCTATTTCTATTTGTGACCGCGAAAACTTCCTAATCCAGTCAAAACTGGAATCTACGCCGTATGAAACGGAAAGATGTTCGCTAAACAGTTTCAACGCCCTTGAACGCCTCTTTCGCGCCGCTTCTGCGGAAATTCCAAGAAGCTCTCCAATTTCTCTATCCTTCTTGCCTTTGAACAAAAACAAAAAGTTGAGATCGAACCCTGTCTCGTCAAATTCTCGCCACAACCTAAAGAGCGCGGCCATTGCATTTTCGTCACTATTCGCGAACTCATCCGCAGCTTCCGCTTCGGTTTCTTTTTCAACTACGGCGATTGTTTTTTCTCTTATTCTCCTCGCCTCCAATCTCGTTTTATTCGCAGCAATAGCGTAAAGCCACGACCGAAATTTAATTTCAGACTCCCACACAAATTCATCAAGTCGATTCGCAACGACGAGCATCGTTTCCTGTGCGACGTCTTCCATCTGTTCATGAGAAAAGGACAGATCCGTTTTTCTAATTGCTGCATAAACGAGGCGAAGATAGCGACCATAAATCTCGCGAAAGACGAGTTCTCGTTCTCGTTGATCAAGTGAGTTCTGAAAACGCTGTACGAGGATTGCGGTTTCTTCCATTTGGAACCGAGTCTGAGCCTGATTTGAGAGCAGATGGACAGCTTTTCATGCAAAATGCGTCCGGTTTTCAAAATTTGTGCATTACTGCAAGACGGCCGTGAACAAATACAGAATCAGAAAACGTCTAAGGGCCATGCGTAGTGCGCGCCGACGCTTTGATTGGTGACGTCGACCCGCAGCAAGTAAAGTAAAGTCGTGCAGGTCCGAAGTCAAGCTGAAACCCTTGAAGATCTATTTCTACATCGCTCCCAACGGGCGATTGAGATATTGGGAGCGTCTCAGATTCCGTCCAACTTGCGGAACAACCAGACGTGACAGCTGTTTAGCGTCTCTACTTTAAATTTCGGTTTGTTTCTCACGGCGATTTGCAGTTATGATAGAAATCGGCTTTTAAATAGAAAATTGCTTATGGATCGTTGCGAATAATGACAAGGGTGTTCTTTTTTTCGATATCGTGTGCAGTCTTGCAACGGATATAGACGGTCCGTAATGAAACTACTATCATGCAGAATACGAGAACAGCAAATCTCAGACTTTTTGCTCTCGTTTTCAACGGCTCAGGGCTGGACTGTCTCGTTGCTTTTGTTCCGGCGCAGATTATAATACCAAAAAGTGGTGCGCTAAATTCTTTTTTTGAGTCCAAGGGCGCATAAGGGCGGGGCGCTAAATCTTTCTTCTTGAAATCCAAAAACCCGTTCATTACATAAGCCCCCGGACAGGAAAACTCTTGTTTATGACTTCCTCGTTCACGCCAATTAAAATGGCGTGGGGTTCATGCCTCAAATCACATATACTGGGTATGTGACCCCGAAGTTCAGGAGCCTGGTAGCACAGGCCTTGAGACACAAACTCGCCACGCTTGTTTCTTTCAGCAAGCGTAGCACAGAGTTCACACCTTGTCAAAAGTAGGTTAGTTTTGGGCGATTCAACCCGCAAGAATGCTACGTCGTTTCCCATTCGATACGGCAAATATCGCCGCGTTTCCCAAGACTTGAAGACGGTAAAAGAAATTGACCGGTCGCTGAAGAAAGGCTTGTCTTATCGGGAAATTGCACGTAGGCTGGAAATTAGCCACAAGGCCGTAGGCAGCGTCGCTAAAAAGCTCAAATTCCAGAGCCCGGAAAAAATTGTCGCTGGAGCAAAAAGGCGGCGTTCGGCCGTCCGTAAGCGAGACTGGAAGATCGAAAAACAAGAAGGCCACTATGCTGTAGTGCGGCGAATATTGTTGAGCTCGTCAAATTTGACGACGTTCAAGAATTCAATCGAAAGTGCATTCGATGATTCTTTTTCGCAAGAAACGATCAGCAAATTTCTTGGACGATATAAGGCAGGATTATTTGCCGGTTTTGCCGAGGCTGCAGGTATTTCCTGTGTCCTAACTGCCTTCGTCTTCGTAATAGTCACTGCGCTCCATAATTATTTTACCCTTCCAGAGATTTTTCTCTGGCTTGTTTATGGCGTTTTGGTGACGCGTCTTTTCGTTATAAACCGCAGATTGGGAAATGCGGCTTACAGACTACTAATTCATATGAAAAACCAAAAGTTGTATTCTAGAAGCGAATTGAAGTCTCTTGCTAGCGAAGGTATCAATTACAACATAGATCATCTTTGGTATCTTGCTAAAGGCCGTTACGCAGATGGAGCTCATACTCATGATTTCCGCAAGGCGGGAGTAGCCAGATTAGTACACAAAATCGTCACTTATATTGGGTTCGGTTCCATAGTAGCTGCGGTTTGTTTAGATAAGGGATTTGGATATGTACTCTTAACTGACCTGAGGAGCTCTCAATGTCAAAAGAAACACGCCGCCCCGGAAAAGTACACTAGATGGAAGGATAAATCAGAAGGGCTGACTTAGTAAACAAAAAAGGCTCAGGAAGCGCAACCGCCTGAGCCCAAAAATAATTGACTGTCCCAGGTTGGATTCATCTCATCATCGGCGGCAACCGATAATGAGAAATTAGCGCCGCAAAGTTTACGGGCGTTTTGCGCGCGCGCCGACCTGGAAACCATGCCCGAGCCTTAGAAACGCGATCAGGATTCGCGGCCCTTTGCGTTTCTACGGCTATGGAACGTTCCGCCTTGAGACGAAACCGACCGCCGCCCGCGCCAAACGTGCAGGCCTGAAGGCCCTTTGCGTTTGGGTGCAAGCAGTGCGTCCTAACAAGCAATAACCGAAAAGTTTTCGCGGAAAGCAACGATAATCGTCGAGAAAGCCAAGCTGTTAGCCGCGCTAAAACACGAAATACACCTTACAACAAACGCCATTCAGGAGCAAACCGTCATGAAAAATGGAAGGCTTTTTACTCTACCGGGCGCGTCGTTCTGCGTCGCCCTGCTTTTGACCGCCGCGTGTTCAAATGAACCCGCGACCGTTTCAAAACCGTTGTACGCCGCCGTGCTCTACGACCAGAGCGGCAGCTCCGACGAAAACGCCCTGCCCGAACTCACGGTCGATCATCTCGAAAAACTGATCGCCGTGCTCAAGCATCGCGGCGGCGAACTGGCCTTTGCCGAGATCGGCGCCAATTCCTTCAAGCCCTTGGCGCGCCTGAGCGTTCGTCCGATCCTCGGCAAGCGGCTCGGCGAGCGCGCCCGACAAAACCAACGCAACCAGGCCAGGATCGACCGCTTCAACTTCGTCGTCGGCGAGAAGCTGGCTCAGCCGCGCAACCAGCAAAAGACGGACGTGCAGGGCGCTCTCTTGAAGACGTCGGCCTTTTTCAATGAACCGGACATTGCGGATTCCAGCAGCGACAAGGTGATCTTCTTCGTGTCCGACGGCCGCCAAACGGCCAAGAAACGCGCCGGGAAAATCCGCATCAACGCCGATGTGCGCGTGTTCGCTGTCGGTTGCGACGCAGAGCAGGCGCAGCAGTGGTTTGGCCGCCAAGTCGACGTGTTTGAGAACATCAGCGCCGCCGTCGCATTCCTGACTTCCAACAAGGGAGCCAACAATGTCCGTCCTTAAAGACATCTCCCCTTTGCAGCGCTCGCGGGTTGAACGGCGTCGCCGGAACTTTGGGGCAAGCGGACCGGCGATGGCGCCTTCGGGAGTCACGATTATTCACTCTGGACGGGCCGTTCTTCAGAAGAATGCGGCGAAAATTGAGCAATTTCCTTCCAATAACTTTGCGACTCAAACCTTCATCGGCGGATAGTCTGGGAAACCAAGCCTTCACCCGCTTGCAGTTCACGTCAAAGAATCGACGCTTTTTGCAATCTGTGCTGTGTCGATTCTTTGACGTGAACTGCAGACTAGTCGCGATCAGAAACGTTAGGATAGAGAAATACAGATGAACAAGAGAAAACAAAATTTCATCTTCGTCGCCGTCCTTGGCTTAACTCTGGTTAGCGTACTGGCGGGCTTTGAGCTGTATAACGGCATGTTCAATCTTGTCACGGCGATTCTGTGCTCGGTTATCTTCGAGACGATTCGCGTTGGCTGTCTGTGGTCGTTGGCGGTCGATCGGTGGACGACCAGAATCGTCGCCGTACCGGTTTACGTCCTGGTCACGCTGACTTGCGCCTTTGCGTCCGTCACCAGCTTCCACGCGAAAATCGTCGCCAGTCATGACGCGGCGATGCGTCCGCTGAAACAAGAGCATTCGCGGCGCATCGATCTGATTAAGCGCGCTTATGCCAAGGAGGCGGAAATAAAGTTGGCCGAGTTGGACGGAAAAATAGACATATGCCGCCAAAACTTAGCGAAGGATCCGAGTCAAACGTATTGGAAAAATCGACTTGATCAGCGCATGACTGATCGTGGAACTGTGGTCGCCGCTCGTGATTCCTTATTGCATGCTGCGCCTGTGGAGAATGCCGAAGTCTGGATCAACGCCCACGCTGCGATTCTTGGGCTCGAACTTAAACCAGTTTCGTCAATTGTTCGCGGCTCATTGGCGACGACGCGGGCGGTTACCGAATTGTGGGGAATATCCGAGTTGACCGCCAAAAAAATTGTGAGCGTTATCATTGTGGTCACCACTGAATGCGGCATTCTATTACTGGCGTTGCTGGCAGGGAGCGGAATGGAACCCTATCGAACGCCGAACGGAAAGCGGCTTTTCAAGCGTTTGAAGGCTCAATTTGATCATGACGAGATCAAGTCGTTTCTGGAAAAATGCCGGGCGGCAATTGAAGAAACCGGGAAGCTGCCGTTGACGCGGCAGTTGAGCAAAAAACAGCGGGAGCTGCACAAGATTATGTCGCGATCAATGGTCGATCTTCATGATATCGAAGAGATGCTGAATCAATGCCAAGTAAAATCAAAACGAATACAAAAAATTTCTTATCTGCAATCGTAAGCTTCGATCCCCAAAAGAGCGGTTGTCATGAAAAAACAACATATTATCGAGCCCCGTTTACTGACAGCGAAACAACTTTCAGCCTACCTGAACTTCCCGCTTTCCTCAATCTATTCGATGGTAGAAAAACAGGAAATTCCTTTCAAGCGATTCGGCAAGAAGGCGATCCGGTTTGACCGAAATGAGATCGATCGTTGGGTGGACGATCATTATAACCGAACCTACTGTATCAGCTAAAAAAGTTGCTTCGAATGCCTAAATTACATATAATCTTCCTCCATTGAAAGGAGGCTATTATGGGTATTTACAAACACCCCAATAGCCCTTACTTTCATTACACATTCACTGTTCATGGTAAACGGATATCTGGCAGTACTCGAACAAATAACAAAACGCTGGCCAAGCAAATTGCTGAATCGCACAAAATCGATCTTCTTCGTAATCAACATGATATAAAGAAATCAAAAAGGATTGCGTTAGCTGATCTTGCGGAAAAATTCCTAAGCTGGTCTCAATCCCACAAAAGGAGTTTTCAGCGAGACGTCTCTCTAGTACGCCATTTATTGGAGTTCTTTGGCAAGAAGGAACTTGCGGATATTTCCAGTTTGGATGTTGAGGCCTACAAGACTCACCGCATAAAGTTCGTTTCCGGCTCTACGGTTAACCGGGAAGTCGCTTGTCTTAAGCGGATGTATAATCTCGCGATCCAATGGGGACTCGCGCATGAAAATCCCGCAAAAGGCGTGACGTTTTTTCGGGAGCCCAAAAAAAGTTTTCGATGGTTTTCAGAAGATGAGATCGAAAAGTTTTTGATTGTCGGCGATGAGCGGATCAAGGCGATTTTCCTTATCGGGATTAATACCGGAATGAGAATTAGCGAATTGCTTAGCTTGAAGTGGAGTGCTATTGACTTCGAGAACGATTATGTCACTGTGAGTGAGTCGAAGACCGACGAATATCGTAAAGTGAAAATGAACGCTGTTGTGATCAACGTCCTAAAGCGTCTTAAGCGCAGGTCTGATTTCATTTTCGCTCATCGTAATGGCAAACCGTTTCAATGCATCAGCAAGGCTTTCAAAAGCACCTGTAGAAGAGCCGGAATCGAACCCGCCACGCCTCATGCGATGCGTCACACGTTTGCAAGTCATTTGATGAAGCGCGGCGTCGACCCGTATACGATTATGGAGCTTGGCGGATGGAAGTCGTTGGAAATGGTTATGCGTTACAGTCATTTGGCGCCCGACCACAAACAGATGGCCGTCAACAAGCTCGTCGAGATCGACTGTTTTCAATTACTTAAATAATACTTAAGTTAATCGCGAAGGCAGAGATTCACAATCAATTCAAACAAAATAAAAACAATATCTTGCCCCTATAGCTCAGGTGGATAGAGCGTCGGTTTCCTAAACCGAGTGGCCAGGTTCGAGTCCTGGTAGGGGTATTCAATAATTTCAAGAACGCGGTTCCAAATTGGGCCGCGTTTTTTTTGTGTTTGACCCGAAAAATCAAAACGCCGCGTCGCCTGGATGAATATCGCGCTCCTTGGCGTTTATCATCAACGCGGGGTAGATTTGAAAAATACTTTTGGGAGATAATCATGAAAAATAGACACAAGTTTTTGACTGCTTTGCTAACCTGTTTTGCCCTAAGCCTCGGGGTTGCGGTTAACGCGCAGCAGCAGAGCATCGTCGGCGATTGGCAAGGAAAGTTAAGCGTTTCCGGCGTGGAACTGCGGATCGTTTTCCACATTTTGAAAAGTGAATCTGGCGACTTAAGTGCAAAAATGGACAGTCCGGACCAAGGCGCGAACGGCATTCCCACAACAAGCACAACCTTCCAACACGATAGTTTGGTGATACGCGTTGAGCGCATTGGCGGCGTTTATACAGGAAAGCTTTTGGAAGACAAGAATTCCATTAAAGGAACCTGGGCGCAAGGCGGTGCGTCGTTTCCGCTCGATCTGAAGCGCACAGACGAAAAAATTGTCATCGAGCGTCCCCAAGAGCCAAAGCCGCCCTTTCCCTATCGCGTTGAAGAAATCACATTTGAGAATAACGAAGCCGGAGTGACGCTGGCCGGAACGTTCACATCGCCTGAATCCGACGGCCCTTTTCCGACAGTCGTGCTCATTTCCGGTTCCGGCCCGCAAAATCGGGATGAAGAGTTATTGACTCACAAGCCGTTTCTTGTGATCGCCGATTTTTTCACACGCCAGGGCATAGCCGTTTTGCGCTATGATGATCGCGGCGTGGCCAAATCTACGGGGAATTTCGCGGAAGCTTCTTCCGAAGATTTTGCGCAGGACGTCACCGCTGCCGTTGAATACTTGAAAACACGCTCGGAAGTCGATCAAAACAACATAGGTCTCGTTGGCCATAGTGAAGGCGGGCTCATCGCGCCAATGGTCGCGGTTGAATCTTCGGACGTCGGTTTTATTGTTTTAATGGCCGGGCCGGGGTTGCCGGGAAGTGAGATTCTGCTGCTTCAATCCGCGCTCATTGCCAAGGCCGGCGGCGCTAGTGATGAGTTGATCGACGCCACAAGCGCCTACTCAAAAAAAGTTTATGAAGTCATCAATCGCGAAACGGACAATGAAGCAGCCAAGAAGGAAATTCGCACTCATTTTGACGAATATTGGGCGAACGCGCCCGAAGATTTGAAAACAGAGGCGCAAAAATTCGGCGACCCGGAGAAAAACTTTGACGCTTCGATTGGCCGTCTGCTTTCAGACTGGTTTCGATTTTTCCTGAAATACGACCCGCGCTCAACCTTGAAAAAGGTCAAGTGTCCGGTTTTGGCCATCAACGGCGAAAAAGACTTGCAGGTGCCGCCGAAGGAAAACCTGGCCGCAATCGAAAAAGCGCTCATAAACGGCGGCAACAAGAACATAACCGTGAAAGAATTTCCTCAGCTCAATCATCTTTTCCAGACTTCAACCACAGGCGCGCCGTCTGAGTACGCCCAAATTGAAGAGACGTTTTCGCCGGAAGCGCTCGAATTTATGGCAGACTGGATTCGCGGGGTCGTCTCAAAATAACATGTAAAAATCACAACTCTTGCGATACTGTCGAAAAAGCCCGAAGTGTCATGCTGGAAGCATCATTTTTGACCAAACCCTGACTTTAAGCGTAATCCGTACCGGAAGATAACAAAGATTTTGCTTCGCAATTTTTTGGCTTTTCAGAATGGGAATTCTGGCTTTTTCCGATAGTCTTTGCAGCGCTGATTTCTCCAAGCAAAAACGCCGGCGCCTTCTTCACCTTGCCGTTTTTCTCACATTTAACTTCTCCTTCCACCCTATTTGTGTCAAATCAATTGGATAGAAAAGCAAAGACTCGCTTTTTAATACTCGCCGGAGACCTGCGTCAAAGACTGTTTCTCAAGAATTTATCAGGGGAGTGTCGTCATGCCGAAAACTTACTACGTCGCATTTTGGAACGTTGAAAATTTGTTCGACGTCAACGATTCGCCGCGTCGGTCCGCCAAGCTGGAAAGAACGCTCGGGAAGAGCATTGACGGTTGGAATCAACAGCGTCTGAATAAAAAAATCACCCAGCTCAGCTCGATCATCAAAAAGATGAACGGCGGCGCAGGCCCCGACTTGCTCGGCGTCTGCGAAGTGGAAAATGCTCACGTGCTAAATCTGCTGGCGCAGGCTGCAAACGCGCCGAATCGAAACTATGCTATCCAGCATTTCGATACATCCGACAATCGGGGCATTGACTCCGCCTTTCTCTATGACGCGAATCTGTTCACGCCGGAGGGCAATTTCAGTCATTTTGTGATGCGCAGGACGGCGACGCGGGAAATTTTTCAGGTCAATTTTCGAACGAACAAAAACCGTCTACTGGTCGTCGTCGGCAACCATTGGCCGTCCAGAATCCCGAACAAATTGGAGACGGAAGGTTATCGTCAAATCGCCGGCGAAACACTCTCTTATTTTCACCAGCGCATTCTTGAAATCCACGGAAAAGCAACTCCCGTCCTGGCGATGGGCGATTTCAATGACGAGCCTTTCGACCGCGCAATCGTACATTACGCACGCGCAGGCAGGAGCAAGACGCGCGTCGTTAAAGCCACCACGGCGCGGTTCCTCAATTTAATGTGGCCGCTAATGGGGCAAGGCAAGGGGACGCATTATTTTAACAACGATCCAAACCTTCTCGATCAATTTTTGGCTAACAAAAACCTTCTCAAGCGCAACTCCCCCATTCAAATCGCGCCCGCATCGACAGAGATTGTACAATTTTCTGAAATGACAAGTCGCGGGGCTTACCCAGCGCCGATTCGTTTCGGCGGGCTCGGCAAAAAAGTAAACGAAGCCGGATTCAGCGACCATTTCCCGATCGGCGTAAGATTAACTGAGGCGGATTAAGCATTTCTCCGACACGTACTGCAAAACACAATTCTACCGGCTTGAACAAATTAATGATCGAGTAACATCATGAGCGGCTTGAACGGTTTTCGCAAACTTTTTACGGCAAACGAGCAACGCATTTATAAAACGGTTTATGAGCGGAACCCGATTTCGCGCGTAAAAGTTGCCGAGAGGCTTTCTCTAACCCGCGCCGCAGTTACGATTGGCGCAACGCGTCTCATTGAAAACGGTTTTATCGAAGAAATCGGCAAAGGCGACTCGGACGGACGGCGCGGCAGGCGCGAGGTGCTTCTCGCCGTTAAGCCAAACGCCATTTACGTCATCGCCATTCACATCGGTCTGCATTACATTCAGTATGGAATTCTCAATATCGCCGGTGAGACAGTGGCTTCGAAAACGATTCGCCACAATCACCAAATTTCAGCTCACGACACACTTTCCGGCATCGCCGATGAACTGATCGCAATGATCGAAAAACAAAATATCCCGCAAGAGAAAATCTTTGGCCTTGGAGCGGCAATTCCCGGAGTGGTCAACTACGAGGCTGGAACGGCGCAACTTCAGAGCCTCTTGCACTGGCACCAATTCCCCGTCAAAACTTTTTTACAAGAACGCCTGGAAATTCCCATATTTATCCTGTCTCTTATACACATCTGACGCTGCCGACGAGCTTCTTGGTG
>CAXHAT010000093.1:0-28713 GCA_964014485.1 uncultured Deferribacteres bacterium | reverse complement strand
ATTAGAAAATCAAGCCTGCGCCGCCAGCACGAAAACGCTATTCTGCAACAGCCTGCTGCGCGGGAATGACGTAAAAGTGACATTTCCCAGGTGCTTCTTGGAAAATTTTCGAGAATGCGTAACATCAGCTATTAACTGATGTTATGCACGGCAACGCAGATCCTGAGCTTGGAGTAAATCTCATCTCATTAGCGCCGGGCTTCAGCCCGGTGACGCGCAAAGCGCCCATTTTCCTCCCTTCCGCCGCGCCAGCGCGGCGGAAGGGAGGAGATGGCCGTCTTCAAAAATCTCCGCTCTGAAGAGCGGAGCTAATGAGAATCAAAAATTGCCCGCGGGCTTTGATCGCGCACGTAACATCAGTTATTAACAAATTTTTTTCAAATTCCTTTCGCCCAATAAGGTTGAGGAGGCTCTTTGTGATTGAAACCGACCGAATCCCGCTTTTCCCGCTTGGCATTGTCGTGCTCCCCGGCATGGCGGCGCCGCTACATATTTTTGAAGAACGCTACAAGCAGATGATCGCTCGCTGTCGTAAAAACGAAGAAGATTTCGGCGTCATCTACTATGACGGTTCAAATATGGCGGCGGCGGGGTGCACTGTGCGGATCACGAAGATCGCCAAAGAATATGGCGACGGACGCCTGGATATTATTACCCTCGGGCAAAGACGATTCGAAGTGGAAAAACTGCACGATCAAAAAGCGTACTTTGAAGCTACGATCACTTATTTTGATGATGAATTTGAAGCGGATAACGAACGCATCGCTGAATTGGCTCAGGAACTTAAGACGTTGTTGAAGAAGCTGTTCAAAATGCACAGCCAGAATCCCGACTTTCGCCGTATCGAGCTTCTCGATGCAAGGTCGCTCTCTTTTCTAACCGCTTTTCACGACGCATTTTCTCCTCAGGAAAAACAGCGATTTTTGGAAACGCGTTATCTCGGCGAACGCTTGGAAAAAGGTGTGCGCGTTATCCAAAAGATCATCGAGCGGGTCAAAATCAACAAAGACATCAACAAGATCATCCACAACAACGGTTACATGCCGAACGCCTTCCCGAAATGACCCCGGATCCCATTGAAAATTTTTGAGAAATAAAAAAAGCCGGTTATAAGAACCGGCTTTTTTTGTTGAAACGCTTCATCCGAAGACTTACAGAATACTGACCCAAAAGACTACATGTTGTAGGGGTTCAAAATCTTGAACCCCTACGCGGTCTGTCTGTCATTCAAAGACCATCTTTTGGGACAACTCCCTACCGCCAACTTTTACTGCAACAGAATCATCTTTCTAACCTGGAACACGCCTGGCGCTTCGAGCTTGTAGATATACACGCCTGAAGGCACGCGCACGCCGTTGTCATTGCGGGCGTCCCACATGACCTGGTAGGCGCCGGCGTTTTTATGCTCGTTGACCAAAGTTCTGACCGCTTTGCCGAGCATGTTGTAAATGCGCAGCGTAATCTGGCCGTCCTTGTTCAAGGCATAGCGAATTTGCGTTTCCGGATTGAACGGGTTGGGATGGTTCTGGAACAATTTGAACTCATCCGGCACAATTTCGCTTTGGAGCGGAAGATGCTCTTCAGCAATACCGCGCTTGGCCAATCCCTCCGGGCCAACCACTTCGATGGCCGAAACTACGGCTACACGGGCTTCGCGCTCAAATAAGATATTCAATTGACCGTCCGATACTGTCACATTCAAAGTTTCAGTATAGGCCGCCCATTGTCCGACCTGAGCTGCAATATCCAGATCATCTATTTCGAGTACGTCTTCCACCGTGACGTCAAATGTGCGGTTGCCGCCGGAACTGAATTGCGGCTCTATGAAGTAAAGCGTCACAGTGTAATCGCCGTTGGCCACGTCGAACAGATACTCGAAGCTGCCGCCGCTGCGCAGGGTTTGGTAAAGTTCATCGTCGTCAGTTCCGGAAATCGGGTCGGAAAAGCTGCGCTCCCTGCCTTCGCCGTCATTGCCGAAATCGCCGCTAGTGTGTGCTTTATCCGCGACAAAAAGGTCGCCACTGCCGGTGGTGAAATCATCGCCGGCAACATTGATGCGGAAAGCGTCGCCGGAAGGCGGATCCTGACCGTCGCCGTCAAGCGATACGGTCACTGTGCCTTCGTCGGGATCGTCGCTGGTGATTTCGAGATCGTCCGTTGCTGCGCCTGCAACCGTCGGTGCGAACCGAACAGTCACTTCCACCGCAGGATCACTCGGTGTGAGCGTAAACGGTGTGGAAGGCGGCGAGACGAGGGTGAATCCAGCCGAACCGTCCGAGAGACTGATTCCCGTCACTTCGAGATCGTCCGTGCCGGTGTTGTCAATGGAAACGGTCATATCGCTGTCGGCGCCAGTTGTTACCGTGCCAAAATCCAGCGAAGTTGGCGTCACGTCAATGTCCGGCTCCATCGGCGGCGGGGTCTGACCCGTGCCGGAAAGTCCGACGTTGACGGGGTTTTCATCGGGATCATTACTGGCGATGACGAGATCGTCGTTGACCGCGCCGGCGACTGAAGGCGCAAATCGTACGGTTACGTCAACGGCGGGATCGCTGGGCCCGATGGTGAACGGCGTGGACGGCGGTGAAACCAGAGAGAAGCCGACCGAGCCGTCGGAGAAACTGAGGCTGGTGACTTCAAGATCGTCATCGCCGGTGTTGTCGATAGAAACGACCATGTCGTTCGTTGCGCCGGTGTTGACCGTGCCAAAAGCAAGCGAAGCCGGTGAAACGTCGATGTCCGGTTCCGGAGTCGGGGGCGTGCCGCCTGTGACTTCAATGGCGGAAACGACGGCGACGCGGCTTTCGCGGTCAAACTGGATGTTTAGCTGGCCGTCAGAAACGTTCGCACTGAAGCTTTCAGTGTGGGCCGTAAATTGGCCGCCGGATTCCGCTGCGACGTCCAGATCGTCCAAAACAATCGTGCCTTCAACCGTGACGTCGAAAGTGCGTTCGCCGCCCGAGCTGAACTGCGGCTCCATAAAGTGCAGTGTGACGTTGTAATCGCCGTTGGCCACGTCGAACAAGTATTCGAAGCTGCCCCCGCTACTGAGCGTTTGGTAGAGATCATCGTCGGTCGTTCCGTCGATTGGATCGGAGAAGCTGCGCTCGCGTCCATTGCCGTCGTTGCCGAAATCGCCGCTGGTGTGGGCTTTGTCCGCAACGAAAAGGTCGCCGCCACCAGTGGTAAAATCCGGGCCGGCAACATTGATTCGTGCAGCATAGGCGGGCGTGTCTTGTCCGGTTCCGTCAAGATTAACGTTAACAGGATTTTCATCCGGGTCGTCACTGGCAATCACCAGAACGTCGTTCGCTGCGCCGACCGCCGTCGGTGCAAAGCGGACGGTTACGTCCACAGCCGGATCGCTTGGGCCAATCGTGAAAGGCGTGGAAGGCGGAGATACCAGAGAGAAACCGGCGGAACCGTCGGAAAGGCTCAGGCCGGTGACTTCCAGATCGTCATTTCCGGTGTTCTCGATGGAAACAACCATGTCGCTGGAACTGCCGGTATTGACCGTACCAAAGCTCAACGATGTTGGCGTGACGTCAATATCCGGCTCCATCGGCGGCGGAGTTTGGCCTTCGCCGGTCAGGCTGACGACAAACGGATTTTCATCGGGATCGTCGCTGGCGATTTCGAGATCGTCGTCAGCAACGCCAACGACCGTCGGAGCAAAACGCACGGTTACGTCAACCGCAGGATCGCTCGGGCCGATTGTGAAAGGCGTTGAAGGCGGAGAAACCAGCGAGAAGCCGACCGAACCGTCTGCGAAAGAGAACCCGGTGATTTCAAGATCAGCGTCGCCGGTATTTTCAATAGAAACGGTCATATCGCTCGTTGCGCCGGTGTTGACGAGACCGAAATCGAGGGAGTTCGGCGAAACGTCTATGTTCGGCGTTGCTGTAACGCCCGTGCCGGAAAGCGCGACGTTAACGGGATTTTCATCAGGATCGTCGCTGGCAATCACAAGATCATCGTTTGCCGCACCGTCAACTGTGGGCGCAAAACGCACGGTCACGTCAACCGCGGGATCGCTGGGGCCAATCGTGAACGGCGTGGATGGCGGAGAAACCAGCGAGAAGCCTGCCGAGCCGTCGGAAAGAGATAGGCTGGTTATTTCAAGATCAGCGTCTCCGGTGTTTTCGATGGAAACAACCATGTCGCTCGAACTTCCGGTGTTTACATTGCCAAAAGTGAGCGAAGAAGGGGAAACGTCAATATCTGGAACCGGCGTGACGCCCGTGCCGGAAAGCCCGACGTTGACTGGATTTTCATCGGGGTCGTCGCTGGCGATCACAAGATCGTCGCTGGCTGCGCCGTCTGCAGTTGGTGCAAAACGCACGGTCACGTCAACCGCAGGATCGCTGGGCCCAATCGTGAACGGCGTGGAAGGCGGTGAGACGAGCGAGAAACCAGCCGAGCCGTCGGAAAAACTGAGGCTGGTGACTTCAAGATCATCTGTCCCGGTGTTGTCGATAGAAACGACCAGGTCGCTCGAACTGCCAGTGTTCACATTGCCAAAAGTGAGTGAAGATGGTGAAACGTCAATGTCCGGCTCCATAACCGGCGTGCCGCCGAGCGCCTGAAAAGCGTTGATTCGCCCGGAACCCATCGGCTGATCAAACGTGATCGGATCAGCGGTGTTCACCAATTGGTCGCGCACCTGGTGTGCGCTCCAGCCCGGGTTTTGCGACCAAATTAATCCGGCAACGCCTGCGGCCAACGGCGTAGCCATCGAGGTGCCGCTGATTGTCGCCGTTGCGTCGGAACCGCCGTAGCCTGCGCTCCAGGTTGAATTGATATTCGTGCCGGGCGCCGCAACATCCACTGCTCCGCCAAAACTGGAGAAGGAAGAACGGTTGTCATTTTCATCGGTGGAGCCAATAACAACAACGCGAGCGTCCGGATAATCGATGATGAAATCACCAGCGCTTGCATTGTCGTTTCCAGCCGCTTTAAAGAACAAACGATCACCTGCCAGGTAAGCTGCAAGCGCGTCGCCTAAGCCGCCTGTATCAGAAGAGCCCCAAGAGCCGTTGGCCAATTTTGCGCCTTTCGATGCTGCGTAATCTATCCCTTGAGCAGAAGCGGCCATATCAACGAGCCCGCCGAGAAAAGAGTTGCCGCCGTTACGCAGCGCCATAATGCGAATGCCGTTGCCGTTGCCAAAACCGCCGCCCGCGGCGCCCGCGCCATGAATACCGTTATCGGTAATCGCCGCCGCGATGCCGGAGACGTGCGTGCCGTGACCATGATCATCTTTTGGGTTATTATCTATCGTCCCGCAATCGGCGTCAGTACAAAAGGCAATGGCGCCAGATTCGATGAAGTCGTACCCGATCTCATCATCAATGAGCCCGTTGCCGTCATCGTCGGAGCCATTATCGGATTCGCCGGGGTTTTTCCACATATTGCCGCCGGTCGAAAAAAGATCGTCTTGAACTGCTCCTGAGCCGCCGAGATCATCGTGATAGTAACGCACGCCGGTATCGAGCACAGCGAGAATAATGCTGCTAGAACCGGTGTGAATATCCCACGCTTCCCGCAATTGGATCTTATCGATGTGCCACTGACTGCCGTCCGTGTATTTAGGATCATTCGGCGTCTGAATGTCGATGGCGTGCAAACCAATCGGCTGAACTTCAATCACGTCCTGCAAGCCTTGGAATGCATTGACGACTTCAAGCACGTCAACGTCGGATTCAAAGTTAAAAATGTGCCAACCTTGCAGATCGATTTCCCGGCCCTTGTAACGAACCACATTGTTACGCCAGGGAAATTGGCGGCGGATTTTGCGAATATTGTACAGTTCGCAGAGAGCGTCAAAATCGCTCCGCCCGATCGCACCCATTTCTTGACCGAGAAATGATTTCAACGATTCCCGCAGGTTCTCCTTCACTTTGATGACAAAACGATCTGAAGCATAGTTCACGAACGTCGCATTGTTCTGCTCTTGCGGCCGCCGCAAGTGATCCGGGCGAACGTCTGCTTGCTGTGAAAAAACTGGCGGCGCCGCGAATGCGAGCATGACGCAAATCCCGGCAAAAACACTCATCCATCGTCGTTGCATAAATCCTTCTCCTGGTTTTTGGTTACATATTCTGCAGCTTCAAAATGTACCTGCATATTGTCATTTTTAAACTGAATTTCAAGCTTGTTCAGCACGATTGGGATTTCGAGTCAGGATGAATTGTCAAAGGCTCCAGATTTTCCTGACCTTGGGGCCGGCCCGTTCAGACGCTGACGCACAAATGAGCCGCCAACACCGAACAGGCATAGAAGTTTGGGCATACGTTCTCCCTTTTTCTCTTTTGGTTAGAGGGTGATGTGGATTTTTGGAACGGAAATCTTTCGAGAACCGGAAAACGGTTGTCTCGAAATTTGCTTGTATTACAGGTGAATTGCCTCAGCAAGTCATCGCAATTCTTCGCATCCGTGAGAAGAAAGGAGAAGTAAAAAGGCGGCTTTTATGCGGGACGGGCTTCTCGAGGCAGTGCTTGGGAAACGGTTTCAGAAGCCGACATGCCGTGGGACAACGTCAAAAAAAGCGGTAAGGTATTTTTATTCGTCGTCAAGGCATTCATAGCGAATATGAATGAGCGTCACGCAATAATTTATATGAATTACCGCAAGACGACGTCTCCGCCTTCCTTAGTGGGACTTACACTTGCAGTGGATAAATCATCCGGGGAGTTCTGTCGTGAAAGCGTCATTTGGGCTTGAAGCTTTCACAATGAAACCATCAGGGTTTCATGTGGTTCTGAGAACGCGGAACAATATTAAAAATTATTTAGACTTGCAAGAGTTGTTAGTGAATTGTAACGCATATTTCTTACGTTTGAAAGCAGGGCTTTGCGGACAAAACAAGGGAAAAAACAAATTGCTGGCACGCATCTTTCGTTCTTATGGAACAGCCGAAAATGACGGGTATTTTAGGCGAAAATACGGGGCGAAGGAACGCTATCGAGACTTTTGCAAAATCTGTTCGCCAAGAGAGATGGTTTTTTCAAGACGCGCATTCAATGCCGCCAACGCTTCGGCGTTTATTGCCTCCCAGCGTCTTAGCTCGCTTTCCGGAGCGTCAATTTCGATCAAATAACGCAACGACGGCAGCATCCAGGAAGCGTAGCCGCTCCACGGGTCAGGCGAAGCGTAGAGCGATTTGTTCCAACGGCTGAAAGGCAGGCCGTCTTGATGAACGAAAGATTTTTCCAAGGCAATTAATGACGCGTTGAGCAGGCGCAAATCATCGTTGTTGTGGAAGGCTGACGATAATATCTGTTCTCGCACATGGCCGTAATTTTCCGCCGCCGCCTTCACTTTTTTCAATTGTTCTCGAAAGCTTTTAAAACGCCCATAACCTCGATTTTTGGATTCCGCAACCTGTTCGAGACCGGTGATGTGACCTTCCAAATCAGCGGCGTATCGGCTCGCGGAATAGGGTAGAATGTCGGCGTTGGCTAAGCGCAGAGCAACGATTCCGTCAAGACGGGCGAGGGCGGGGCCGTAAACAAATTCATGATCGCCGAAGCGCGAAAACCAGGCAAAAGTATCGTAATTTGAGTGATACATCGACCCCTTGCCGGTAAATCCAAGCGAAGCGGACGGCACGCCGATAAAGCTATAAAAACCAACGTGATCCGACCCGCCGCCGAGATTGCCGATTGGCGGCGATTTCGATGACGCCGTGTTTTTTGCCCAGTCTTTGAAAACCGTCGTTCGCCCGTCAGGCAAAGGTGCGGCCTTCGTAGCGGAAATAATCAGTTCCTTCAGCGACGGGGAAGACGATGAACCAAAATTCGCCCCAAAGACCGCCGCATCGGCATTAATGTAGGCCACGGCTTTTTCGGAAAGCTCCTCCACGAATTGCTCGACCCATTCCACTGACCCAATGATGCCGTACTCTTCAGCGTCCCAATGCGCAATTTTGATTGTCCGCCGCGGACGAAATCCCGCCTGCGCAAGTTCCCCAAGCGCTTCAGCCAAAGTCAGCAGCATGGCTGTGCCGCCGTTGGGATCGATGGCGCCGAATCCCCATGCGTCGTAGTGACTGCCCAAAATAATCCACTCGTCAGGAAATTCGCTGCCCGTAAGCGTGCCGACAACGTTTTGAACCGGGGTCAACTCGAAAGTTTGTTCTACTTTGACGCGTACGCGAAGATTGCCGCCGCCGGTGAGACGGTAGGTTGTCTTCAGCCCGCCGCACCAGTCTTCCGGCGCTTCGTCGCCGTCCATTTTTTGCAGGATTTTCAACGCGCTTTCGTAAGGAATCGGCGTGACCGGGATTTTGTGGAAAGGCACGTCCGCCGGGTCGAGACGTTTTACAGACTGTTCGCTTTCCGAGAGCAGGGCGGGTTCAAATGGCGTCAGCGGATCGCCGATATAGTCGAGCGTCAGCACGGAGCCGCGCTGGATCGTTGAAGAATTGATGTAGTTTTGATCGGGGTAGGCATTGCCCGATTCTAAATCTTCCTCGACGGGATCGCTGAAAATAAGCAGGCCCGCAGCGCCGTGCATCTCCGCATATTTCGCTTTGTAACCGCGAAAATTGCCGCCGTAACGTGCGAGCGCGATTTTTCCTTTCAGATCGACGCCGAGCTCCGGCAGCGCCTCAAAATCTTCTTTACGACCGTAATTGACGTAAACAATTTCAGCGGTCACATCGCCGGAGCCGGAGAAAGCGTTCCATCCGGGCCGAAGCGCTTCATGCGATGAGAAGGAATCGCCGTCAACTGCGTCTTCCTTGATTTTTAGAGACTCGCGCACCGGCGAAACGATTTCGACCGCAATCTCACCGGGACGCGGCGGCAGATAAACTTCATACGGGAAATGCTCGACCTCGAAGCCAGCGCGCGCCATCGTTACAGCCAGATAATCGGCGACGCGATTGTTGGCCGCGCTTCCGGCAACGTGCGGTTCGCGTGTAATTGTTTCCAGGTGCTTGCGGAAAGTTGCGGGCTGCGGCAACTCCATAAGTTTCGCTTCAATCTCACGCTGCCTTTCGGCGTTTTCTGCTGTAAAACCAACAAGCGACGGCGCGCTTTTTTGAGCTTCAGGTTGCGGCGATTGCTGACAGCCCCAAATGAATAGAAAAATGGTAAAAAGAACGATGAATCGGTGAATTCTGTTTGTCATTTCTGTGGTCGAATCCGGATAGTCAGTTTTTGTCAAGAATCGATTCTAATGTGTCGGTCGCTTTGTCAATGTGTGCGGCATATTCCGCGATAACCTTTGCAGTAATGTCGATATATTCTTCCGCTTCCTGCCAGTCGCGCTGCTCCAATGCTTCTCGAACGCCGGGCAGCGTTTTCACGCCGTAACCTGTGTAAAATCCGGGCGCGTAAATATGATGTTTGAACCATGGACGGCGCGGCAAGCCCTTTTCGCGGGTTAAAACGCGCTCAGCAGAATAAACGAGCCTGGCAAGATTCCGGCTTTCTGAAGCTGAGAGCGAATTTTCCGAGGCGGCAAGTTTTTTCGAGGCAGACGAGTATTTCGATGCGCTTTCTTTCAAATTGGCCAGCGCGTTTTGCAGCGGCGCGAAATTCAAAAACGGCACGGGGTCTTTGGGCTTCGGCGTAACGAGCGGCCTTTTCGGGTCATTCACTGCGTCATAAAACCCTTCGCGGATGATCTTATTCTCCTGCTCGGTATCCTTGCGCATTTTATCGGCAACTTGAGTGACTTCTTCGAGATAAGTACCAACCGTCTCGGCGAAATTGCCGAACTCAAACGGCGGAATTTCCGCGTTCGCGAGCCGCATCATGCTGTAGCCGGTGGTTTTGGCCAGAGTCACGCCGTAATGAAATCCCGGGTCGCCGAATCGCGTGTAATGTTCGAAAGTGTCGTAAGCGGAGTGGTAAGAACCGCCGCCGCTTTCACCGCCAAATCCGAGATTCAGCGAAGCGATTCCCAAGTGCTGAATGAAAGGCGTGTAATCCGATCCGGAGCCAAGTGCGCCGATTCGTAAATCCCCGCGATTTTGCGCCTCGCGCCGTTGCGTCGGGCCGCCCCAGACGATGCGAGCCGCTCTTGTCCGCTCCGCCACGCTCATGTCTTTTTGCGGATCAGCCACATCACGCGCGACTTGATTGATAAATTTTTCCAAAGAATGGGAACCGCCCATGCCCAAGTATCCTCGCCCGCTGCCGTCAGTGTTGATGTAAATGACAGCCTTTTCTTTCAATTCCTTGCCGTGAAATTCCGCCCATTCCGTAGAACCGAGCAGCGCCGGTTCTTCCGCGTCCCACGAGCAGTAGATCAAAGTTCTTTTCGGCTTCCAGCCAGCTTTTGCCAACTCGCCGATAGCACGCGCTTCTTCCATCATTGAAACCGTGCCGCTGATTGGATCCGCCGCACCGTGCACCCAGGCGTCGCGATGGTTGCCGCGAATCAGCCATTGATCCGGATATTTTGCGCCTTTCATTTTGGCGATCACGTTGTACGCCGGGGTCAAATCCCAGCTAAATTCCACTTTGAGATGAACCTTCGCCGGGCCGGGGCCAATGTGGTACGTGATCGGCAAAGCGCCGCGCCAGGAAGCCGGAGCGACCGGGCCTTCTAACGCTTTCAAAAGCGGTAAGGCGTCGCTGTAGGAAATTGGCAGAACGGGAATTTTCATGATCGTCGGGGACTCTTCGATCGACATGCGCTCGGTATTTTCCTTCGCGCCGACGCCAGGCGTTAACGGGTCGCCGGGGTATTGCGGCATATCGAGCACGGAGCCGCGCTGCACGCCCGTTTCATTGCGATAGGCGCCCTTGGGGTAAACGTCGCCTTGCATGTAGCCGTCGTCTTTCGGGTCGGAATAAAGAATGCAGCCAATCGCGCCTTTTTCGTGCGCAACTTTGGCCTTGATGCCGCGCCACGAGCCGCCGTAGCGCGCGATTACAATTTTGCCTTTCACATCAATGCCCCGCCTCGCCAATTCTTCGTAATCGCGGGGAATCCCTTGATTGACATAAACCAATTCAGCCGTGACGTCGCCGTCGGCGGAGTAGGCGTTGTAAGGCGGCAGCATTTGATCGGTTTGAGCGGAGGAAGCGTCGCCTTCAACTGGTTTCTCCATCAACTTTGCTGTGAATTTGGTTGGCTCGATCAATTCGAGTAAACGCATTTTGGGCGTGGGAAACATCACATGAAAAACTTCAATTTCCGCCTCGTAGCCCCACGACCTGAATTTTTCCGCCACCCATTCCGCGTTCTCCTTGCTTTTCGGCGATCCGACCGGCTGCGGCTGCGAAGTCAGAAATTTCATCCACTGCGACAGGTTTTCACGATTGAGATGACTGTCGAATTGCCGTTCCAGCTCGTGTTGAGAAGCCGCTTGTTTCTCAGTTAATCCAAGAATTGGCTTACCGTTTTCGCCAGAGCCAGCCATGGCCAGCAGAAAAAGTGCTGAAAGCAAAATGAATGCAAATCGAAAACGCGAGAGCATGACTTTTCTCCTTCAGGTAAGAGAATAGGGTTAGCTTGGGCAGGACGTGTCAAAAAGCGTGGAGAAGATAGGAGGGAGGCGGAAAGACTTCAAACGCTTTCCGCCGACCAGGCTCTAATGGAATGCTGGATTTGTGGATTATTGGATTTGTGCTCAGTCATCTTTTTGATGAACCTTGGTTTTTGTCGTTTCGGGCGAGCTTTTGATCGGCGCCGACATTTCCAATCTCAACACGCACAGCCACGAAATTTTCGCCGGGAATTGGAGCGCCCGCTATCCGCCGCAATGTGGCAAGCTGGCCAATATGCGTTATAGCGTCGGCCAGCGGCCCTTGAAGCAGTTTTAAAAGATTATCGCCGTCAAATTGCTTTTCAGAATCGGCAAAAAGCTTGTCGAGCAGCAGTAAGGCGCCGTGAAAACCTTCGATAGCTTCATCGAAAGTTTTTGGTTCGGTTGATTCAACTTCGATTGGCGGCTTCAATGAATGACGGACGAACCGGATCAATTGAATCATGTGCCGGACGATTTCCTTCGGCGTTCTCACGCCGTTCCCAGCCTGGAAATCGCCAAAATCTTCCGGAGCGTCGCGAACAGCGCTTTGAAAACGATAAGCCAGCGCCGCCAAATAATGTCGATAAATTTCCATCATTCCGATATTCCAACAATCCACAAATCCATGATTCCATCACTCCGATTGATAAAGCTCAATCGTATTTCCGTCCGGATCGCGAACCGCGCCGTGAACGCGGCCATTTTCTTGAATCAACTCACCTTCCTGGCGTCCGCCGTGTTTTTTGGCGATTTCAATCACGGCTTCGACATTCTCCACGACAAATCCCGGCTGGTGCGATCCGTACCCTTCAAAATCGGCGCTGTCGCGCAAAGGAACAAGTTTGAGCGTAATCCCGGCCATTTCGCCAAACTGCGACTTAATCCCAAACGTATCGACCTCGCGAAATTTCGCGCCAAAAGCCTCGGTGTAAAATGCGACCATCGCGTCCATATTATGCACGCGAACGGCAATTGTCGTCAAAGACGGCTGCACATTTTCCTCCTTTGAGAGATTCGTTTGTGACACAAAACCGTAAATTGTGACGCCTGTCAGCGCTAGCGCCAAAAATGCGATAACTCGTTTCATTTCTCCACTCCTTATTTAAGGATTTTAGCTGTTTAGGCTGAAGACTGTTAGTTACTGACATTTTATTTTCTGTCATTTTTGGCAAGACTTTTCAAAACGCAGAGACGCAAAGGACGCTGAGAAGCGCAGAAAAAACTTAATTTTGGATGCATTTTGGACAAATCGCAACTGCGAGAATTCAAAAACAGAACTTCAAAAAATTGTATTAAAAAAACTCTGCGAAGCTCTCCGAACTCCGCGGCTCTGCGTTTAGCCGCAGCGTCGAAAACTTAGCTTGCCTGGCTCTGGCGCGTCAGGTTAGGTTTTAAATGCGTTGCGTCACTCGAAATTGTATGGTCGCTATATTTACAGAAAAAGGTGAATCAGCGGGCGTTTTTTTAGCCTGATAGTCTACAGTCTAACAGCCTAAAGCCTAATTTCCTCCCGTTGACATTTCCCGAATCTAGTTGTATATTCGCGGCTCTCTTTTCTCCAAACGCCGTTCGGCCATAAATCACTGAAAATACAATTTTTTAACGTTGGAAAAGGCACGGATATGTCACAGCGCGAAATTGCCAAGAATTACGACCCCAAACAAGTTGAAGACCGCATCTATGCGTTTTGGCTCAAAAATAAATATTTTCACGGCGTTCCGAACAAGGACAAAAAGCCCTATTCCATCGTCATCCCGCCGCCGAACGTGACCGACCGTCTCCATATTGGGCATGCTTACAACAACACCATTCAAGACATTCTCATCCGCTACAAAAAAATGCAGGGCTTCGAAACCATGTGGATGCCCGGCACCGATCACGCCGGTATTGCGACACAGGCGGTGGTTGAGCGGCATTTGAAAAAGCAGGGGTTGACGCGCCATGATCTGGGACGGGAAAAATTCGTAGAGCGCGTTTGGGAGTGGAAAGAAGAACACGGCGCCATCATTATCGAGCAACTCAAAAAGCTTGGATTCGCCTGCGATTGGGAGCGCGAAGGTTTCACCATGAGCGAGACGCTCTCCGAAGCTGTGAAGGAAGTTTTTATCGCCCTTTATGAAAAAGGCATGATCTACAAAGGCCAGCGCATCGTCAACTGGGACCCGGCCTCCGGAACCGCGCTCTCCGACGATGAAGTGGAGCACCGCGAAGTTCAGGGCAGGCTCTACCATATCCGCTACCGCATCAAAGACTCCGACGATTACATCGTTGTCGCGACCACGCGCCCGGAAACTTTGCTCGGCGATACGGCGGTGGCGATTGCGCTGGATGATGAAGAAAAGCAACATCTTGTCGGCAAAAAAGCGATCATTCCGTTCGTCAATCGCGAAGTAGATTTTGTTGTAGACGAGCACGTTGACAAGGAATTCGGCTCCGGCTTTGTCAAGGTCACTCCGGCGCACGATCCGAACGATTTTGAGATCGGCCAGCGCCACAATTTGAAAATGATCATTGTTCTCGACCGCGACGGCAAGGTGCTGCCGATGTGTTCCGAAGCGAGGGGCGGAGAATATCGCGACGAATTGCAGATCCCGGACTTTCTCGCAGGACTGGATCGCTTCGAAGCGCGCAAAAAAATCATCGAAGCGCTGAAAAAGGACGGCATGTTGGAAAAAATCGAAGATTATACCAACAGCGTCGGTCACAGCTATCGCTCGCACGTGCCGATTGAGCCGTACCTTTCCGAGCAGTGGTTCGTGAAAATGCGTCCATTGGCGGAAATGGCGCTGGCGGCGGTCAAAGACGGCAGAATCAAGCTCCTGCCCGAAGGTCGCTGGGACAAAACCTACGAGCATTGGATGACCAGCATTCGCGACTGGTGCATTTCGCGCCAACTCTGGTGGGGCCACCGCATTCCGATCTGGTACAACGAAAAAGGCGAAGCCAAAGCCGCGCGCACCGACCCTTCCACGCCGACCGAAAAATGGCGGCAAGACCCGGACGTGCTCGACACCTGGTTTTCCAGTCAACTCTGGCCTTTCTCCACGCTCGGCTGGCCGGAAAAGAACGAAGATCTGGATTATTTCTATCCGACCAGCACGCTCGTCACCGGCTATGAAATCATCTTTTTCTGGGTCGCGCGCATGATCATGTCCGGGCTGGAGTTTATGAAGGACGTGCCATTCGAAAACGTCTACTTGCACGGCATCATCCGCGACGTTCAAGGGCGGAAAATGAGCAAATCCCTCGGCAACGGTATCGATCCGCTCGCGATGATCGAGCAGTACAGCGCCGATGCCGTGCGCTATACGCTGATGCACCTTTCCTCCGAAGGCAACGACATCAATCTCGGCGAAAAGGACTTCGAGATCGGGCGCAATTTCACCAACAAATTGTGGAATGCGTTTCGTTTCTTGTCCATGTCGCTGGAAAAACAGCACACCGAAAATGCGACGCTGGCAGACATTCAAAAAGCCAACGACGACGGCCAGCTCGATTTGGCGGATCGCTGGATTTTGAGCCGTTATTCCGAGACGGTTGAAGTCGTCACCAACGCGTTGGAAAAATTCCGTTTCCACGAGGCGACCGGCGCGCTGCACGCTTTCTTTTGGCGCGAGTACTGCGATTGGTACCTGGAACTCATCAAACCAAGATTGCGCGGCGACAACGAAGCGCAGAAAAACGCCACCCTCAGCACCGCCACGTTCGTCATGCGCGGCGTGATTCGCATGCTCCAGCCTTTCATCCCGTTCGTCACCGAGGAAATCTGGAGCCACATCGGGACGGAAATGAACGAGAGCATCATGATCGCCGAATGGCCCTCGAACGAGGCGGTTTTCGCGGGCAAAAACGCTGAGACGGAGATGGACTTGCTGCAAGCGGCGATTATGGCGGTGCGCAATATTCGCGGCGAAATGAACGTGCCCCCGCAAAAAGACGCACTGCTTATGGTTTCCGGCGCGGATGAAACGACGGCCTTGCTGCTGCAAAGCAACCAGCCCTATTTCGCCCAACTGGCGCGCGTTTCTGAATTGCAAGCTGACGCGAAACTCGAAAAACCGCGCCTCGCCGCCACCGGCGTGGTCAAAAACCTCGAGCTTTTTCTGCCGCTGGAAGGTTTGATCGACGTTGACCTGGAAATGCAGCGATTGCAAAAAGAAAAATCGCGTCTGGAAAAGCAAGTCAACGGCCTGCGCGGCAAACTGGCGAACGAAAACTTCACCTCCCGCGCCCCGGAACAAGTCGTCGAAAAAGAACGCGCGAAATTGCGGGATTTTGAGTTGAGCCTTGAGAAGATTGAAAGCAGTTTGGCGCAGTTGAGAGATTGAGATACATGGAGTTCGCGGTTGTGCTGGTTCCCAAACTGGAGTTTGGGAACCCAATTGTTCTCGAAGTTCTACTTCGATTCAATGGCGCGAAGTAGAACTTCGAGAACAAATGCGTTACCAAGTCGGAACTTGGTAACGAGCCGGAAAACCCGCTACGATGAACTCACGGCTGGAAGAAGCGGAAATTATTTTACCAAATTCAGTATAAAAGGCCATTGGTTTTGATGGCATATTTTGCTATCATCATCGTTGATGAATAAACAGCAGCAAAAAACGCTTGAAGCGATTTTCAAAACGCCCGTTCCGTCAAATTTGGAATGGCGGCGGATAGAAAATCTACTGATTTCACTTGGTGCGCGAGTCGTTGAAGGAAAAGGTTCGAGGGTGCGATTTGAGTTACAAAACGTTGTTGCAACTTTTCATCGTCCTCACCCTCGCAAAGAAGCCAAGCCCTACCAAGTCCGAGACGCCAGGCGTTTTTTAGAACAACTGGGAGTTAAACCATGAAAACAATGACGCACAAAGGCTATGCTGCTAGAATCGAGTACAGCGATGAAGACGGCTGCTTTGTGGGGCATATCGCCGGGATCAAGGATATTGTGGGATTTCATGGGACAACCGTTACGGAACTGCGCGAAGCTTTCATCGAAGCGGTCGACGACTATCTCGACACATGTGCAAAGCTGGGGCGCTCTCCCCAAAAGCCGTATTCCGGTAAAATTATGCTGCGCGTTCCCCCGGAAGTCCATGCCGCTGTTGCCAATGCAGCGCAAGTTAAAGGAAAAAGCATCAATCGATGGGCGGCTGATGTTCTCGCGGACGCTGCAAGTTACTGAAAAGGAAACTATGATGAAAAAATCCCCGTCCGACAAACTCCCGGAATTCGGGAGTGACGAAGAAATCGCGGAATTTATGGAGCAATACGACGGTTACGATTTGCTCGACGCAGGATTGGCCGACTCCGTTACCACGCCGTTGTTCGTTCGTGCTGACGCCCCGCAGCTTGCTTTGCTGAAAAACAAACAAGTTCGTATCGCTTTCAAGGACGCAAATCCTTTGCACCAGCTTTTTTCGAATACCGCCGATAATATTTTTCTGGTGAAAGATACGGATTTTACCGGCGTTTTGGTCGGCCTGCCCAACTCGCCTGGGTATGGCGATTTTTACATTCCGTTTTTGAATATTGGGGGAATTGAACTATTGAATTGATAAAAGTCGAATACTATTTCCAACCCTTGCTACGCTCAAAATATCATTCCTATTAACAATGCTATTTAATCATAGAAATGCGTGCCTAGAGTAAGAGAGCTTGCGGTCTGCGCTGCAAACTGGCGAACGAAAACTTCACCTCTCGTGCCCCGGAATAAGTCGTCGAAAAAGAACGCGCGAAATTGCAGGATTTTGAGTTGAGTTTGGAGAAGATTGAAACCGGTTTGACGCAGTTGGAGAGTTGATTTTGTACGGAGTTCTCTTTTTTGCATGCTTTTGGGTGGCTTCAGAAAAAGACACGCTGAAGCGCTCAAATTGGCAGATGCACTTCTGCGGCATTTTAACGATGTGCGCGGAGAATTGGCGGCGTTTTACGACGGACGAAAAACAGATTTTGAAAGCCAATTCTTGAAAAACATGCGGACTTTCATCGAACTGGAACGGGTCGTCGAAAGAGAATGCGCGAAATTAATGCATTTTTGAGGCTTCTATTTATTGATGAACCGAAAAAGAAAAGTAATGTTTAGCAAGGTACTGGAGTTATAAATGGCTCAACTTGGATCTCAACTTAAACTAGAAAGATGCCCACATTGTAATGTAGATAGACCGACACTAAAAAACTTAGCCGAATATAAAACCACAGCGTTTGATGGAAGTCGACCAAGGACTTGGCATTTCTATAGTTGCGCAAGATGTGGGGGAGTGGTAACCGCCGCAAGCGAGTCTCCTGATAAGATTGTATCTGAGGTGTACCCGCCGGGAGTAGAAGTAAATGAAAGTATACCCAGCCGTGCTAGGGAGTATTTGAAGCAGGCAATGAACAGCTTACACGCCCCAGCTGGTGCAATGATGCTCGCGGCAAGCTCAGTAGACGCGATGTTGAAAGAAAAAGGCTATTTGCAAGGGAACCTTTATTCGAGAATTAATCAAGCGGTAGAAGCTCATTTGATTACTGAAGAAATGGCGAACTGGGCGCATGAAGTAAGGCTCGAAGCAAACGAGCAAAGGCATGCTGATGAAGAAGCGCCTTTACCCAATAATACAGATGCTCAGAGATGTATTGAATTTGTAGTTGCATTAGGAGAATTTTTGTTTGTGTTGCCCGCGCGTATTGATCGAGGCATCGAAGAAGCAACAAGAATATCTTAAAATGAAATAACTCATAATTTGTCTCAAAAAATACCTTTTGAACTGAAAGTGATAACTATTTAGCGGGAATAAAACAGTTGTGTGTCTGTAATGAATCTGGGTTGCTTTGATTGAGAACTGGCAACCCGACAATTCACGCGAACTGTTAAAATCAGAAGGACGAATGATGAAATCTTCAATAGTTTCAAAAAGCTTACTTTTTACGGCATTGCTCGCAGCTTCGTCAATCGCGCAACAGAAAGTGGCGATTACGATTTATAATGAGAATTTGGCGCTGGTGCATGAGACGCGCTCGGTGGAAATTCCGCGCGGCGTGAACCCGGTGAATTTCGCAGACGTGGCGGCGCAGATCGATCCGACTTCGGTGCAAATTAAAGTGGTGAATTCACCGGCGTCGATGCAGATTTTGGAGCAGAATTACGAGTATGATCTCGTCAACAGCAGCAAGATTTTTGAGAAGTATTTGGAGAAGGAAGTCAAGCTGGTGGTCAAAAACGGCAACGAAGTAACCGGCAAATTGCTCAACGCCGGCAGCAAGGACGTTGTCTTGCAGGAAGAAGACGGCAATCTGCAAATCATCAATGCGCAGGAAATTTTGTCCTGCGATTTCCCCAAACTCCCCGACGGCCTGATCGCCCGCCCGACGCTCGTCTGGGAGGTGAACAACACTGGCGCGACCAATCGCGAGATCGAGGTTAGCTACCTGACGCGCGGCATTAGCTGGCACGCGGAATACGTCGGCGTGCTGGACGAAAACGATGCCAACATGAATCTCACCGGCTGGGTTTCCATCGACAACAAGAGCGGCGCGACGTACAAGGAAGCCAAATTGAAAGTTGTTGCGGGCGATGTGAATTTGGTGCAAAAACAAATTCGACGAACAAGAGTGCAAGCAGAGATGCAGCTTGCGCGAGCCGCCGATGCGGGGTTTCAGGAGAAGGAATTTTTTGAGTACCATCTCTACACCCTGCAGCGTCCTGCAACGGTGCGAGACAATCAGGTCAAGCAAATCACTTTCATCCCGGAATCGAAGCCTGCCGTGACCAAACGTTATGTTTACGAAGGTCAGCGCGACCCGCGCAACGCTTCGGTTTTGGTTGAGTTTAAGAACGAAAAATCCAACGGTCTCGGCATGGCGCTGCCCGCCGGGAAAGTGCGCGTTTACAAGGCCGACTCGGACGAGTCCTTGCTGTTTCTCGGCGAAGATCAAATTAAGCACACGCCGAAAGACGAGGAAATTCGTCTGACTATCGGCAAGGCGTTCGACATTATCGGCGAGCGAGAAATTCTGACGGAGCGTCGCTTGGGAAAGCGCGCCCGCGAGCAGGACATTCAAATTACGCTCAGAAATCACAAGAACGAAGCGATCAAAGTCACCGTGGTTGAGCGCTCTTACGGTGAGTGGGACGTGCGCAATTCTTCAACGCCCGTGAAAAAGAAAACCGCGCAAGTTGCGGAATGGGAAATCAACGTCCCCGCTGACGGCGAAGCAAAATTGACGTTTACGATTGCGAATCGGTGGTAGGTGAACGGATTGGTTGGTGCAGTGTACAGGGTTGGGAATTTGAACCCGCCTTTGACGGGAGAAGTGACGAGGCTGGTTCCCAAGCTCCTGTTTGGGAACCCTGATGCTCGCGAAACTCATGTTTCGAACCAGAAGCGTTCGCGAAACTGGAGTTTCGTGAACATTTGCGTTACCAAGCCGAAGCTTGGTAACGAGCCGGCGATATCCCATTCGAAGGGGGGAGACTGGGATGCTGCGCACCGGTTCGTGTTCTTTGAAAAAGCGATGGGGAAATGAGTTTGGAGAAGCGCAGTCTGGGATCGATTCAGGTTCAATTCGTCAAGGGCGTGGGCGAGAAGCGCGGGCAGGTTTTGGCGGAGCACGGCGTGAAAACCGTCGAAGAACTGATCTATCTTTTTCCGCGCCGATATCTGGATCGCACTTCCGTCACGCCGATCCGTGACTTACACGAGGGCGAGGAAACGACGATTGTCGGCAAGATTATTTCGAACGAGATTGTTCCAGGGCGGCGGGAGCGTTGCGTGGCGCTGGTCGGCGACGGCACCGGGGTTTTGCAATGCGTTTGGTTTCAACGCGCGCGTTATTGGCGCAAATTTTTTCAACCCGGTGAAAGCGTATCGTTTTCCGGCAAAGTGACGCACTTTCGCGGCTATCAAATGACGCACCCGGAGTTCGACAAGCTCGGCTTGACCGGCGATTGGCAGAGCTTGAACACCGGCGCGATTGTGCCGCTCTATCCTTCCAGCGAAGCGCTCACCAAATTCGGTTTTCACAGCAAAGGCTTTCGCAAAATCATCCATGAGGCGCTGCAAAAGTATTCAGAATTGATTCGAGAGTCGCTGCCGGAAAAGCTCGTGCGTGAGAATGATGTGATCCCGCTGAAAGAAGCGCTCAACGATATTCATTTTCCTGAAAATCTGGAAACGCTGGCCGCCGCGCAAACGCGCCTGAAATTCGACGAGCTTTTTTACCTTGAATTGATTCTCGCCCTGCGCAAGAAAAATGTGAAATTTCATGAGCAGGGAATTTCTTTTAAGGAGACCGGAGACAAAACGCGACGGCTCATCGAAAATCTTGGTTTTGAGCTTACTGACGCGCAAAAACGCGTGCTGCGTGAAATCTGGACGGACATGAAAAGCAGCGCACCGATGAACCGGCTTGTGCAGGGCGACGTCGGTTCCGGGAAAACAATTGTCGCGCTGACCGCGATGTTGATGGCGGTGGAAAACGGCTACCAGGCGGCGATGATGGCGCCGACGGAAATTTTGGCCGAGCAGCATTATTTGAGCATCCACAAAATGCTCGAAGACATTGACGTGCCGGTAACGCTTTTGACCGGCAGCCTCCGCAAAAAGCAGCGCGAAAAAGTTTACGGCGAAATCGCGAACGGCAATGCGCGCGTTGCGGTCGGCACGCATGCGCTGATTCAGCCAGAAGTAAAATTCCAAAATCTCGGCATGGCGATTGTGGACGAGCAGCACCGTTTTGGCGTAATGCAGCGCGCGGCTTTGCGGCAAAAAGGCGGGCAGCCCGACGTTTTGGTGATGACGGCCACGCCGATTCCGCGCACGCTTTCGATGACGCTTTACGGCGACCTGGACGTTTCGATCATTGACGAATTGCCCGCCGGTCGCAAGCCGATCCGCTCGGTCTGGCGCGCAAGCCATAAACGCAAAGATGTTTATTCATACGTCCGCGATGAATTGCGCTTTGGCGCTCAGGCTTATATTGTCTTCCCTTTGGTCGAAGAATCGGAGAAGGTCGATTTGCGCGCGGCGCAGGAAACTTATGATCGCGTAAAAACCGGCTTTTTCGATGAGTTCGAGGTCGGTTTGCTGCACGGGCGCATGAAGGCCGACGAAAAAGAAGAGGTGATGCGCCGCTTCAAAAGCAATGAATTGCAATTACTGATTTCGACCACCGTCATCGAAGTTGGCGTGGATGTGCCGAACGCGACGATCATGGTGATCGAGCACGCCGAACGTTTTGGGCTGACGCAATTGCACCAGTTGCGCGGGCGCGTCGGGCGCGGCGAGAAGGAGAGCATTTGCATTTTTATCGTCGATACGCCGATGGGGCCGGAGGCGCGGCGGCGCATTGAGACGATGTGCGAAACCAACGACGGTTTTCGCATTGCCGAGGTTGATCTTGAGATTCGCGGGCCGGGCGAGTTTTTCGGCACAAAGCAGCACGGCTTGCCTGATTTGAAAATCGCCAATCTGGTTTCCGATCAGGAAATTCTGGAAAAAGCGCGCGATGCGGCGTTCAGTGTCGTCGAATCGAACACGATGCTGAAAATCGTGATTAGCTGCGCGCAGCGGTACAAGTTTTTTCAGAAGTATCAGGAAAAGATGGAGTTGGCGAAGGTGGGGTGAGAGAGAAGTGGAGATTGGAGTATTGGAATAATGGATTGTTGGAATTTGGGCTGGTTTCCAAACAGAAGTTTGGGAACCAGCAAAAAAAAGCGGGATTTGGGTGTTTATAAATTCAAAGATCACATCTTGGAGTTTGCATGATGACAGCATTTCTCAAACCGGCGATAATCATCACCTGTCTATTCCTTTATTCATGTTCGGAGTTTTCAATCTCTCCCAGATCGGGGAGGCGAGAAGTAAGCGGTTATATCTTTGAGCTTGACCATGCAAGCAGACTCCCGGTAAGTGAAGCCGTCATTCAAATTTCTGATGTGACGGTTTATTCGGATTCTACAGGATTCTTCCGAGCGGGCGAGATCGCTCGTGGAAGCCATCGGATTATTGTCTCTAAAACCATGTTTACCCAAATCGACACGGTTTTGAGAGTCTCCGAAAATGTAACAATCGATTTTTTAATTCGGCGACTATCAGATTTTTTCCCATTGAGAGAAGGCAACCAGTGGACATATTCTTACAAAGAACTTTTTTCTGATTTCCATACTGGAGAAATAGATAGAATTTGGTCTGAAGGGACGCGAGTGTGGGAGGTTGTTAAGCATATACCACAAAAGGAAAAAGATTTATATGGTATTCGGGATATTTACGACTTCACGAAGAATGGCATAAAAGATGTCGACACGATCTATTTTTTTATCGAAGAATCGAATACTCACATCTTGAGAACTATTGGAACTGCCCGACGAGCTATACGATTTGAACCCTTTATAGGCGATCCAGATAGGCTCTACCGTTATTATGCCATTTCGAGTGAAATAGACACGTTACAAAGAAGTTATATTTCAGAGGGCGATACTGGAGGGCCATTGTCATCTCCGCCTCAAGTAGATGTTCGTTTTCTCAAGGAGGTCGGTCTTGTTGAATTTTACAAAAGTTATGATTGGGGAGGAACTTGCGATCGATGTCAGCGCATAGACATGGAAATGATTTTAAAGGACTATATCTTGAAATGAGAAATATGTAGATCTCTGAGAATTTAGTCCATATTCGATGGACTTCAACAATCCACTATTTAACTATCAATCATCCATTTATTTAGCATGAAAATAAACCGCATTCTACCGGAGGGTTTTTGATGTTTCAAGCGCTGAAAACGCCGCGAAATTTGACAGCGGCGCTGGTGTTTTTTGTATCTTTTTTAATCTATTTTTTAACGATGGCGCAAACCACCTCGTTTTGGGATTGCGGCGAGTTTATCGCTTGTTCTTACACGCTGGGCGTGCCGCATCCTCCGGGGTCGCCGTTGTACATTCTTGCCGGGCGCATCTTTTCCCTACTGCCGACCGAATTCCTCGGCACGATGTTCATGTCAAAGGAAGAACTCAATTTTATCATGCCCGAAGGCGTGGAGATCGCCTGGCGCGTGAATCTTATGTCACCGCTGATGAGCGCGTTTTCAGCCATGTTCGCTTTTCTGATTATCGTGCGTTTGATCGAAATGTGGCAGGGCAAGGCGGACAACTTTGAAAAGAAAATCATGCAATACGCCAGCGGCGCGATCGGCGCTCTGGCTTTCGCATTTTCCGATAGCCAGTGGTTCAATTCCGTCGAATCGGAAGTTTACTCCGCCGCGCTCTTTTTCACCGCGATTGTGGTTTGGCTGGTTTTACGCTGGTCGGAGGAAAGCGAACGTATGGATTCCGACAAGTGGCTGGTCATTATTTTTTACCTGATTGGCCTGGCGCTGGGCGTCCATTTGCTCAATCTGCTCGCACTGCCCACCGTTTTTCTCATCATGTATTTGAGAAAACGAAGCACCGGCTCTCTCGGGTTGGGTGAAGGCAATGAGTTCGGCGAATTCGGCGGCTTGGTTGTCGGCGGTTTGCTCGGGCTTGGAGAGCTTGGCTTGGCGGCGCTGATTGGCGGGCTTTTTCAACCTTTGTTTGAAGGAGTCCCGATTTTTGGCGAATTGCCGGTGGTGCCGGGAATTCTAACGGCGGGCTTTCTTTATCTGCATTACACAATGTACAAATCCGCTGCGAATGAGAAGAGTGAACGTTTGCACGCTTCAGTGAGTTTTACCCTCGGCGCACTTTTGAGCGTTGGAATCGTTTATCCGGGCATCGTGAAAGGCGTGCCGCAAATGATTGAAATTTCTTTCTATCTCGTCGGCCTGGTGCTTCTTGGTCTCGTCGCCGGAATCTGGAACGCCGTCAAAAAACAGAAGCGTGAGCTTGGTCTGGCGTTGATGTGCATTTTAATGATTTTCGTCGGCTATTCCACTTATTCGGTCATTTATGTTCGCTCCGGTCTCAACCCCGTCATCGATGAGAATGCGCCGGACACGCCGGAAAAATTCGTCAGCTATTTGAATCGCGAGCAATACGGCGATTGGGAGATCACCAACCGTCGCGCGCCGGTTTGGGAATATCAAATCAAGAAAATGTTTATCCGCTACTTCGGCTGGCAATTTATCGGCAAAGGTACGGACAAAGCCGCTGACGGCACGATTCTCGACACGATTTCATTTAACGGCTTGTGGGGCTTGCCGTTTTTGCTAGGGTTATTTGGATTTGCGCACCATTTTATCAAGGATTGGCGACGGGCGTTGAGTATCCTGATTTTATTTATTGCCACAGGAATTGCGATTGTCGTCTATCTCAATCAGGAGGACCCGCAGCCGCGGGAACGAGACTACGCTTACACCGGGGCGTTTTTCGCATTTGCGCTCTGGATCGGAATCGGCATGTCGTTTGTGCTCGAATTGGTGCGGGACGCCTTCAAGGAAGTCGAGCAAACCAAGCGGCTGGCGATGGGCGTGGTGTCCCTTGTCGTACTGCTGGCCGTGCCGGGCAGAATGCTGGCTTTTAATTATCACGATCATTCGCGTCAGGGTAATTTCGTCGCTTATGATTACTCCAAAAATATTCTCGAAACTTGCGAACCCAATGCCATTATTTTCACCAACGGCGACAACGACACCTTCCCGCTCTGGTTTTTGCAAACGGTCTACGGCATTCGCACGGACGTCCGCATCGTCAACCTGAGCCTGTTGAACACGAACTGGTACATCAAGCAATTGCGCGACGAGGAGCCGAAGGTTCCGATAAGTTTGACGGATCGCCAAATCGATGAGCTTGCGCCGCAAGCCTGGAAAACGACCACCCGGAAAATTCCCGTGCCTCGGGACGTTCGACGGCAATGGATCCAAAAAATTCAATCCGTTGATTCGACGTTCGCGGCTCCGGATCAAGATTTTATCGAGCTAACCATACAGCCGACCCTGTTTGGCCAGGGGATTCGCGTGCAAGACATCATGATTCTGCGTCTGCTCATCGAAAATCAATTCAAACGTCCGATCTACTTTGCGGTGACCGTCGCGGATAACAACAAAGTGGGTTTACAGGACTTTTTGCAGATGGACGGCCTTGCTTTCAAGGTGTTGCCAGTCAAGGTTGACCGGCGGTTTATTGACCCCGAAGTGATCGAGAAAAACCTGACCGAACGCTACGACTATCGTAACCTCGACAATGCCGAGGTTTACTACAACGACAACATCCTGGCGCTGCTCGGCAATTATCGTTCGGCCTATCTTTCGCTGGTCGAACACTATCGCTCGAACAACCAAAAGGAAAATGCGTTGGCGGCGCTTGACCACATGGAAGAAGTGATGCCGGAAGAAGTGATCCCGCCGACGAACTGGCAGATCAGCATGTTCATCGGCCAAATCTACAATCAGCTTGGGCGCCCGGAAGAGTACAAAAAACGCGTCGATAAACTTGTCGATGCTTTCCCGCTCGAGCAGCGCTTGCAATTTCTCGACGTTTACCTAAATCAGCTCAAAGACCTCGAAGGTGCAAAATCTTTGGCGCAATCCGTTTTAGATGATGAGAATATTGACTTGAAGACGAAGTCTGACATTTACAATTACCTCGTCAGCCACTATGTGATTCAAGGCAAAGCCGACGAAGGGCTGGAGTTGACGCGAAAGTGGCTTGAGCTTGACCCGACGAACACAACAGCGCAAAGCCGCTTACGCACGCTGGAAGCGCAAGCCGCGCCCAATGCAATTGACAGTGCGGCGAATCAATAAATCCTGCGGCAGGAGCTATGAAGCAATTTAACGATTTTCAGGTTTTAACCTTTGACTGTTACGGCACGCTGATCGACTGGGAACGCGGTATAGTCAATGCGTTGAAGCCTGTTCTTGCCAAGCGTTCCATCCAAGCCGCCGATGACGAAATCCTCCAACTCTACGGCAAATTTGAGTCGGCGGCGGAGCATGGGCCGTTCAGAAATTATCGCCTGATATTACAGGATGTTCTGCGCAGGTTCGCGGAACACTTTGAGTTTGACGCTGCGCCCGAAGAAATAGCGGGTTTCCCGAATTCTTTGGGCGACTGGCCCGCTTTTCCAGACACGGTGGAAGCTTTGCGAGCGCTGTCGGAGAACTTCAAACTGGCGATCATTTCAAATGTTGATGACGATCTTTTCGCCCTTTCACAAAAAAGGCTGAAGGTCAATTTCGACTGGATCATCACGGCGCAGCAAGTCAGCGCCTACAAGCCTTCCCACCAGAATTTTGAATTTGCGCTGCAGAAAATTGGCTTTCCGAAAACGCAAATTCTCCACGTGGCGCAAAGTCTTTTTCACGACCATGTACCAGCCAAAGAGCTTGGGTTTTCGACGGTCTGGATTGACCGTCGCGCAGGCAAGTCCGGCGCAGGCGCCACGCCGCCAGCCGAGGCCAAACCGGATTGGGAATTTCCTGACTTAAAATCATTCGCCGAAGCGACTCAGGCCGCCTAAATGAATCGCGTTGACCGGCTCGTTGCGATTATTCTGCTGCTGCAAAGCCATCGAATTATTCGAGCAAGAGACATCGCCGAACATTTCAGCATAAGCATTCGCACCGTCTATCGCGACATGGGGGCGCTCGACGAGGCGGGCGTGCCAATCGCGGCGGAAGCGGGCGAGGGTTACAGTCTGGTGCAAGGCTATCACTTGCCGCCGGTGATGTTCACGCACGAAGAAGCGGGCGCGCTCTTTTTAGGCGGAAAATTCGTCGAAAAGATGACCGACGCTTCCATGCGTTGCCACGCGGAATCCGCCTTGTTGAAAATCAAGTCCGTCTTGCCTGAAAAAACCAAGCGTTATCTTGAACGCCTGGATCATTCCACCGCGCTCTACTTGCGCCACCCAAGCCAACCAGACTCTGCGTTTCGTGACGACGTTTTGCAAACTATCCAGGAAGCGATTGTCGGGTCTCGCGTTCTTTTTTTGGAATATTACACGGCAAAGAGCGACGCATTCAGCGAGCGGCGCGTCGAACCGCTGGGATTGGTCTATTACGCCGACCATTGGCACTTGATTGCCTACTGCAGACTGCGAAAAAATTACCGCGATTTCCGCACTGACCGCATCAAAACCATCCGATTGCGTGAAGAAACTTATTTCGCTCGTCCCGGATTTTCGCTGAAAGAATATTTGAAGAATTTTATGCGCGTCGACGGCGCTTTGGAAGTGAAGGCGTTGTTTGACAAAAGAGTGGCCGCGCACGTCAAAGACAAGCACTACCACGGTCTGGTTGAAGAAACCCTCTGCGGCAAAAACGTCTTGATGACGTTCTTAACGCCAAGCTTGAGTTGGATCGCCTTTTGGCTGCTCTCATATGGCCGCTACGTGACCGTCGTTTCCCCCGAATCGCTCAAAGATATACTCCGTTTTGAAGCGAAAAATATCCTCGAAAAATATTCAGCGCGCTCTTAATCCACAGTCTGGATTGAGCGCAGCGAATCCGGCAAATAGAAGGAATGCAAAGCTTGCTTTGCATGATATTGCAATGTTAAGTTAGCCTCAAAATACTACTCTGTCGCTATACTTCAGCGCTTACAAGGCAGCCTGAAGGCTGAACTACAAACGACTGTGCTTTTTTTACGTTCAGAATTGCGGAACGCAATGTCGTTTGTAGTTCAAGCTTTAGCTTGTTTATGCCAGGCGTTTTGAAGCGGACCTAACATTGTGGTAACAATTCTCGGCTCGTTACTTGGCAAAACAAGCTTTGCACTCCTATTGACGAGATTAATGACTCCCTTTCCACCCTTTCCCGCGTACGACGCGCCCGGGCGTGGCTCCGGTGTGTTCGCCGTCCTTCAGAACCTGCACGCCGTTGACAAAAACATGCGACATGCCCGTCGAAAATTGATGCGGCTCGGCAAAGGTGGAGTGATCTTGGATCTGCGCCGGATCAAACACAACCACGTCTGCAAAGTAACCTGTCTTCAATCGCCCGCGCTCATTAATACCGACATTTTCCGCAGGGAGTGAAGTCAGTTTTCGAATCGCTTCTTCCAGCGGGATGACTTGCTCGTCCCGAACATACTTGCCCAAAAGACGGGCGAAATTGCCGTAGGCGCGCGGATGCTGGCTGCTTTTGAGAAAAACGCCCTCCGGCGCCATCGATCCGGCGTCTGAGCAGAAGCTGACCCACGGCAGCGCAATTTGCCGCTTGACGTTTTCCTCGGTCATCAGAAAATAAACCGCCTCCACGCGGCTTTCATCTTCAATCACCAAATCCAGCGCCGGTTCCGCCGGAGAAGTTCCACGCATTCCGGCAACTTCGGCAAGCGTTTTGCCTATATA